>CAYWXJ010000143.1:0-5353 GCA_964462405.1 uncultured Eubacterium sp. | reverse complement strand
CTTCCTTTCATTTCATCATTTGGAAGCTGAACAACGGAAATAGTGGTTTCAGCAACATGATCAGCAGCACACTTTTGTATCGCAGTCACTACATAATCTCTTGCTTTCTTACCAGCTTCTTCCTTTGCCTGGTTTTCCAATTCTTTGATTAGTTTTGCAGTATCATGTTTAACATCTTCTTCAACAGTTTTTAAAAGGTATTCTTTTGCCTGTTCGGAGGTTAGTCCTGAGATTCGTTCTAATTCCTGTACGCGCTCTTCATTCAGCTTGGCAATTTCTGCTTTCTGTCTGTTAAGTTCTTCTTCCCTTGCAACGAAACCTGCCTCGCGCTTCTCAATAGCTTCCAGTTTCTTATCCAGATTCTCTTCCTTCTGCACGATGCGTCTTTCATTACGCTGGATTTCAGCCCGACGGTCACGAATCTCTTTATCCAAGTCATTCTTGCTCTTAATGGTTTCTTCCTTGACTTCTAACAGAGTTTCACGCTTCTTTGTCTCGGCTGTTTTTACTGCTTCATCAATTATCTCTCTTGCCTTTTCTTCCGCACTGCCAATTTTCTGTTCGGCAATCTTCTTGCGGTAAGCAACGGTAATCAGATAAGTAATGGGCACTGCAAGTACTAACGTGACTATTACAGCAATAATTACTTCTTGCACAGGAGCACCTCCTTTATTCAATTTTCATTGTACATATAACAAAACTCATTTTCATCTGTCATAATTAACAATACTTAGATTTTATACTTTATTCCCAATTATGTCAAGTAGTTGTCCTGGTATTATTCATAATATTGCACAACAATTTTCGTAAAATACTATATCTTGTACATGATTCTGTAACAATTAATCGTTCAAAGCTGCCCTGCACATCACAACCGATATGTCAGAATTACGAAAACCCCTGCGCATTAAAAACTGATACATTTTCCTGTATTCATTACGATCTGCTGCATCAAATGAAAAACCTTTCTTCTCTAAAAGACTGCGTATCTGACCTCTCTCATCAGAAGAAAACTCTTCTTCCATGCTCATGGCTATTATATCCCGGGGCACACCCCGCTGCCGCAAATCATTCTGAATGCGCATCCTGCTGCGGCTTTCCTGATGATAACGGATAAATGTTCTGGCATAACGCTCATCATCCACATAGTGATAACGCTTTACATAGGAAACTGCATCCTCAATGGCTTCCTTAGGATAGTTGCTCTGTAAAAGCTTTTCCCGCAGTTGATATTCTGTCCGCTCCTGCCGTTCTAAGATATGCATAGCCCTCTTTGTAGCCCGTTTTCCGATAATTTCATGAAGAAGATACTGATATTGTTCTTCTGACAATTCCAAACCTTTTTCTAAGGAGAACCCGCCTGTTTCCCTGGTATAAAACCAGAGTGTAATCTTCTCATTCAGGCAGAGTTCAATTCGTCCTCTGCCTGTCTTCTTATAATCTGTAATTATGTACTGCATTATGCCTCTTCTAACACCTTAACTTCTGCTTCTACCGCTTCTGCAGATTTATCCCCGGTCTTACTTTCTGCTGCGGCTGCTTTCTTATCTGGTTTCTTATCCGGTTTATCATCTGTATCTTTCTCATCAGATTCGATTAATTCATAGTAGACACGTACCTTCTTCTCAACTTCATCCCGCACTTGCGGATGTTCTTTTAAATACTGCTTTGCATTTTCACGGCCTTGTCCGATCTTCTCTCCGTTATATGCATACCATGAACCGGATTTATTCACGACGTTGCAATCTGCCGCCAAATCAAGAATATCTCCCTCTCTGGAAATTCCCTGTCCAAACATAATATCAAATTCTGCCTCACGGAATGGAGGCGCCACTTTATTCTTAACAACCTTAATACGGGTACGGTTCCCAATAACTTCTCCTGCCTGCTTTAAGGAATCAATTCTTCTGACATCCAAACGCACAGAGGAATAGAATTTCAATGCACGGCCTCCGGTGGTCGTCTCAGGATTGCCGAACATGATACCTACCTTCTCGCGAAGCTGGTTGATAAAAATAACGATACAGTTCGACTTACTGATAACAGAAGTCAGCTTCCGAAGTGCCTGTGACATCAATCTCGCCTGAAGTCCCACATGGGCATCTCCCATATCTCCATCAATTTCCGCCTTTGGAACAAGGGCTGCTACAGAGTCCACAATAATAATATCCACTGCACCGGAGCGCACCATGGTTTCTGTAATCTCCAATGCCTGCTCACCACTGTCCGGCTGTGAAATATAAAGATTGTCAATATCCACACCGATATTCTTCGCATATACAGGGTCTAAGGCATGTTCTGCATCTATAAATCCTGCAATACCGCCCATCTTCTGAACCTCTGCAACCACATGCAGGGCAACCGTCGTCTTACCACTGGATTCCGGTCCGTATATCTCAACCACACGTCCCTTAGGAAGCCCTCCGATTCCAAGAGCAACATCCAGGCTCAATGCCCCCGTCGGGACTGCATCCACATTCATCGTCTTTGCAGATTCTCCAAGCTTCATAATAGAACCTTTTCCATAGTCTCTCTCAATCTTTGCGATGGCAGCATCCAATGCCTTTAATTTATCGTCTATTTTTTCTTCTTTTCTATCGTCTTTTGCCATAGTGATCTCCTTTAATTTGCGAACTTATGTTCGTTTTTCTAGTACTAATAGTAGTATACTTTTTCTAAAAAGTCAACTCTAAACTTTATAATTTTAAAATTATTTCCGGGATTGCATTCGATAAAAGAAAAAAAGACAGTTGAAGCTTCAACTGTCTCTAGTATAAAATCTCCTGCTTTCATTGTCAAGCAATACCTGCAATGAAATCTTTTAATTCTTCTGCCTGCTGTACACCGGATACCCGTTTTACAAATACACCTTTGTCCATCAGTACAAGCGTTGGAATACTTACGATTTGATATTTTAATGCCAACGATGCCTCTTCATCTACATTTACTTTGCCGATTTTTACAGAATCTCCTATCTCTTTTACAAATCCATCTAAAATCTTAGACTGCATTTTGCAGGGCATACACCAGTCTGCCCAGAAATCCAGAATCACCGGCACCTCAGATGCCAAAACTTCATCTTCAAAATTGTCATTGGTAATTGTTACTATCTCCATCTTTAACCTCCTGTTTCTTATTAATCATGAAATTCTCCGCCTATTTAATTCCTGCCAAATTCCGCCAGTTTCAGCCCTTTATTTCTGTCTAGCGTCATACCGACACTCCACTCATTGACAAAAATCAGCAATGGATTTCCTTTTAAATCCTGAATTTTCTTCATATCGGAAGTACCTGTCAGTTTGTCCATATCGAAATCTTTATTCTCAATCCAGCGAATATGCTCATGCGGCAGGTTCTCCAGACGAATTTCTACGTTATATTCGTTCTCTAAACGATATTTTAATACATCAAACTGGAGCACGCCTACTACACCTACTATGATTTCCTCCATACCCATTCCGTATTCCTGGAAAATCTGGATTGCACCTTCCTGCGCAATCTGCGTAATTCCCTTTACGAACTGCTTCCGCTTCATGGTATCAAGCTGACGTACTCTTGCAAAATGCTCCGGCGCAAAAGTCGGGATTCCCTCAAACTGAAACGGCTTTGCTGCTGTGGTAATGGTATCTCCGATAGAGAAAATGCCCGGATCAAACACACCGATAATATCACCGGCATAGGCCTCTTCGATAATTTTTCTCTCCTGCGCCATCATTTGCTGCGGCTGGGATAATTTAATCTTCTTATTGCCGCTCTGTACATGGGTCACCTCCATTCCGGCAGTAAATTTACCGGAACAGATACGCATAAATGCAATCCTGTCTCTATGATTTTTATTCATATTCGCCTGAATTTTAAATACAAATGCGGAAAAATCTTCATCAAACGGATTCTTCTCGCCTGCATCTGATTTTCTCGGAAGGGGAGAATAGGTCATCTGTAAAAAGTGTTTTAAAAATGTTTCTACACCAAAATTGGTAAGTGCGGAACCAAAAAATACCGGCGAAAGTTCCCCCTTTGACACCTGTTCCATGTCAAATTCCGCACTAGCACCGTCGAGCAGTTCAATTTCCTCTGTCAGCTTTTCATAATTCTCCTCACCGATTTCCGTTAACAGGGAATCATCCTCAATCGAAAGAATCTTTTCTTCTCCTTCTTTCGTTCCCTTCTGGGTATCGCTGTAGAGCATGACTTCTCTCTTATTCCGGTCGTAAACTCCCTTAAAATTCTTGCCGGAGCCGATGGGCCAGTTAATCGGGCAGGTGGCAATGCCTAATTCTTTTTCAATTTCATCTAATAAGTCAAAGGTATCATTGGCATCCCTGTCCATTTTATTGATAAATGTAAAAATAGGAATATGGCGCATCACACAGACTTTAAACAGTTTTCTTGTCTGCGCCTCCACCCCTTTGGAACCGTCAATTACCATAACAGCAGAATCTGCTGCCATAAGTGTACGGTAGGTATCCTCTGAGAAATCCTGGTGTCCCGGTGTGTCTAAGATATTGATGCAATATCCGTCGTAATTAAACTGCAGTACCGAAGAGGTTACGGAAATACCTCTTTCCTTTTCAATTTCCATCCAGTCAGAAACCGCATGTCTTGCAGTTGCTTTTCCTTTTACCGAACCCGCTAAATTAATCGCTCCGCCGTAAAGCAAAAACTTCTCCGTTAAAGTAGTTTTTCCTGCATCCGGATGGGATATAATTGCAAAAGTTCTTCTTCTTTCTATTTCTTTTCTTAAATCAGCCAAAATAGTTCCTCCGAAATTATAAATTCGCTCAGAAAAGGCCCGCAGGACCTTTCTTCGCATACTTAGCAGCAAACTATTTTATAACATACTTGTTCCCTGACATTCCGGTGTCAGACCAAATATATTTAAAACCGTTGCTGCAATATCGCAAAATCCCTTCCGTGTTCCGTAATTGATGCCGGAAGGAATCTGCTCTCCCACCATCAGAAATGGTGTATATTCTCTGGAATGGTCAGTAGACGGTGTACTCGGGTCACAGCCATGATCTGCCGTGATCATCAGCACATCATCCTCCCTCATTCTTCGAAGCAGCTTTGGTATCTGCAAATCAAAGTACGTCAATGCCTTTGCATATCCATCCACATCATTTCTATGCCCATACAGCATATCATAATCTACCAGATTCGTAAAACACAAACCTTCAAAATCTTTTTCCATATACTCTAAAGTTTTCTCAATACCTTCTTCATTGCCTGCCGTCCTCACATACTCTGTGATGCCGCGTTCTGCAAAAATATCAATAATCTTGCCCACGGAAAGCACATCATAGCCCTCGGATTTCAACTGGTCTAACATGGTAATCTTCGGCGGCTCTAAGGA
>CAYWXJ010000142.1:0-5357 GCA_964462405.1 uncultured Eubacterium sp. | reverse complement strand
CATGTTACAGCGTATGAACGAACTGGCAGTTCAGGCATCAAACGGCACGATGTCCTCGGATGACAGACAGGCAGTTCAGGATGAGATCGACCAGTTGGTAACCGAGATCGACCGCGTGTCCGAGACAACAAAGTTCAATGAGATTTATCTGCTGAAGGGCGACGGCATGGAAACAAAGACGAAAACTGTAGCAGCAACGCCGCTGACAGCGACATATAAAAATGAGGTTGAAGAAACGATTGCGTTAGCAAGTGGCAAAACAGTACCGAGCAACTATTATCTTCAAGGTTCTTCCACCGCGATGACCGCGGATGACATCCTTGGTAACCTTGAAATCGACGACGATGGTAATATAGTCATCAAGGAGGGCGTTGCAATCTATTCAGCAGCAGCGGTTACCTCAGAGTACGGTGCGCAAACGACCGACACTCTCATAGCCGATTCTGATGTACAGGCTTTATACACAAAGCAGTCCAACGCCTTATTCTCAGATAATTCCGGTACACAGCAGATTGCAGAAGAAGACTTAGCAGATTATTTCAACGAAGATGGCACAGTGAAAACAGATGTATATGCATATAAGACTAGCAGCAGTGGTCTTGCGAAGGTCGGTGCAGAGCAAATTGCCGACTTTGTAGAAGTGACTCTCCCGCAGGGAGAAAGCGAAGAAGAATATCAAGTGGCAAAGGATTTAGAGTTCAAGCTCCATGTCGGATCAGAGTCTGCTGCAGATAACAAGATTTCGGTTACCATCGCTGCGATGTCCGCAGAAGGAATCGGCGTGGATACATTAAAGTCAACCGGACTTATGACGCAGGATGATGCGACAAGCGCCATCGATACCATCGCTGACGCGATTGCTGCAGTCTCTAAGCAGCGCTCCGCACTCGGCGCGGTACAGAACCGCTTAGAGCACACGATTTCCAACCTTGACAACGTTGTTGAGAACACCACTTCGGCAGAGTCCCGCATCCGCGATACCGATATGGCGGAAGAGATGGTGGAGTACTCCAAGAACAATATTCTTGCACAGGCCGGACAGTCTATGCTTGCACAGGCAAATCAGTCTACACAGGGTGTTCTTTCATTATTACAGTAAAAAATACAGTAACTTCTATAAAGAACGCTTAAGCGGCAGGTATCCGCTTAAGCGTTCTTTCTATTTCAAGAAACTACCACCGATTTCCAAAATATATATTTGTATAATCCTGCAAATAGTGTTAAAATACAACTATGCTAAAGGAGGACTTTTCTATGGACGAAAAAATCTATAAAACCATTGGTTCCACCGGATCTGCCAATCTTGTGATGGGTATCTGCATTCTTATCACAGGAATCACTACCGGTATTTTACTCATTGTAAACGGAGCAAGACTCTTAAAAAGCAAAAAAGGGATTCTTTTATAATCCTCGGATAAAAAAATGTGTGTGAATGCATCTCCGGGCAGCATTCACACACATTTTTATTTCTTATTTTCTTCTGTTATATAACCAAGCTCTTCTAACTTCAGACATACCTGCTCTCCGATAATCCGGTAAAATGCTTCATTTCCATGTACCACATCCACACGGAGACTCGATGGAATTTCTCCTGCCGCAATATCCTGTTCATCCTGCTGCGTTGGTTCAATCCCCGCATCCTTTAATCCATTTTCCAGTAAATAAGAACGAATATCCAAAAAATGCTCTCCAAATTCGTAGGATAATGCTTCATTGATCGGCTCAACATCCGGAATCAACGACTTCGATGTCAGACCAATCACAACATACCGCTCTGTTTCTAAATATGCAAGCATCTGCTGTTCCATATCAATCAGCTCGCCCACCGTATTTTTATCCGGCGGAAGATTTGTTCCTGCAAACAAAACGATAATGTCCGATTTGCGTTTATCTCTGGAGGCAAAAGTTTCTATTTCTGTACCGCCTGCAACTGTCCGGGCATCTCCAGGCTCTGTTCTGGTAAAATAATACTTATTATCTTCTGCATGATAGGAAAGCGTTCCCTCGATTCCTGATATATAGCATGGATTAATCGCGCAATCCCCTAACCGCATCATAATCGGATCTTCGCCCCACTGCCACAAGGATACCGCTACCGGAATCGTTTCAGCCGGAACATCAAAAACCTCGACAGCCATTGGAAATGCTCCTGTTCTGATTCCGATCTGCCTTGCCGTTTCTCCCTGGATTCCATAATTTTTAACTTCTAAATTTAGTTTTTCCTCTAATACAGAAGGATAAGTTACCCCATTTCCACCCTGACCATAAGTCAGACTATCGCCCCAGCATATGATCCGTTCCGGTTTTTCCGCTGCTTCTGAGAGTATTTCCGATTCCGGCTGCAGTTCTTCCGTTCCCACAAGCTCAGACTCTGTTTCCACGTCCGTTTCTGTCTTAACCTCCGGCTGCTGTCCCACTGAAATATCCCTTTCCTCACTTTGACTCTCCTCTTTCCCGCATCCGGCTATGCACAGCCCTAATAAGACTGCCATACATAATACTTTTATTTGCTTCATTTTTACCCTTTCCCGCTGATTTTCTTATATACCAGATATAAAATACTGCATTAATTACAATTCCAAATACAGTGGCACTCGGTGCCGCTAAACCGATCTTCGTCAGAGAAGCATCTTTCTGAATGCTCATAATATAAGACAGCGGCAGCCTCACCAAAAACGTCTGCGCAATTCCCTGCAGCATGACAAATAGCGTTTGACTATGTCCATTATAATATCCAATAAAACTAAATAAAATACAGGTAACCACCGCTTCCGGTGCGAAACCCTTCAAATATTCTGCCGCACGTAAAATAACTGCTGTATCATTAGAAAATACAGAAGCCAGCAAATCGCCCTGGAAGTAAGACACCGCCATAATGACAATTCCGGTACTGCCGCCGATAAGCATTCCGGTGACCATGGCTTTTCTCGTCCGTTTCTCTTTTCCTGCTCCTACATTCTGTGCTACGAAAGAAGACATAGACTGCATCAATGCCCCCGGAATAAGCATGATAAAGCTTACGATTTTATTTGCAACTCCATACCCGGAAGAAGCTTCTAACCCCAGACGGTTAATAAATGCACATAACGCCAAAAAGGAAGTCTGTGTCAGAATTTCCTGAAATGCAATCGGAATCCCTACGATAACAAAATTACGGATTTCCCGATTAAAACAGATGTCACTTTTATGCATTGTAAACGGCAGCTTCTGTCTCCGGATAATGAAAAGCGACAACACTACACTGACTGCCTGCGCTAACACAGTAGCTAATGCTGCACCCGCCACGTTCATATCAAAGACAGCCACAAACAGCAAATCTCCCAGAATATTCACTACACAGGCAATCGCCACAAATATCAAAGGAAGTCTGGAATTTCCGAATCCCCTGAAAATACTGCTGATTACATTATAAGCAATGATAAATACAATCCCGCCGCCGCAGATCCTTACATATAATACCGTTAAATCCAACGCTTCCTGTGGTGCCTGCATAAGTATTGCCAGCGGTCTTGCAAATATCAGCAAAATTGCCGCTATCACAACAGATAATACAAGAAAAAAGCACACTGCTCCGCCGATTACCCTGCCTATCTTTTCTGCACGCTTCTCTCCAATATATTTTCCGATTAAAACAGTGATTCCCATAGAAAGCCCTGCCACCGTAAAAATAATCAGATTTATAAGTCCGCTTCCTGTCGATACCCCGGAAATTCCGGCGGTCGTTCCAAACCACCCCACCACTAAAATATCAACTGCTCCATACATTGCCTGCAAAATCAAAGCTCCTAAAATGGGTATCATAAATTTTAACAATTTTGCAGGAATACTTCCCTGCGTAAAATCATTTTTTTCCTCTGTCATATTCTAACTCCTTCATACAATATTTTTACAAGGGGAAAACCGAATGGTATCATAAACTCCGGTTTCTCTGCTTATTTAATAATAATACTGGCACAGTTAAGGTCTTCTCCTAAATTATATACCTTTCCCGTCTTTAAACCAACAACTTTAGGTCTTAACACATAATTAGGATTGTTTTCAACAACTCTTGCACTCTCTCCATTGCTCAACTGTACCGTACTTCCAACCGGATATAGAATCACACTGTCTAAAAAGCTGCGCATAACATGAATATCCAACTCATCCGTCATTGCCATAATCATCTCCACCGCATCTCTGGGTGAAAAAGCCTTCTTGTAAGGCCGTTCAGTTACCAATGCATCATAAATATCTGCTGTTGATATAATCTTTGCATACTCGTTAATCTTATCTTCCGGTACTCCCAGGGGATAACCATTTCCATTCAGCTTCTCATGATGCTGCAATACTCCCATCAGTATAGCTTCCGGAAGTTCCTTTTTATCTTTCAATATCGAATAACCAAATAAGGCATGTTGCTTCATAAGGGCAAATTCTTCATCTGTCAGCTTACCCGCTTTATTTAAAAGTTCATTGGGTATTTTCGTTTTTCCGATGTCATGCAATAACCCTGCGATTCCAATTTCATAAACTTCTTTATCGGAAAGACCATGCTGTTTTCCGATAATCATAGCCATAGTAGCCACATCCACACTATGCTTAAACGTATATTCATCACTTACTTTCAATGCCCCAACGTCTACTGCGATGGAATCATTGTCTGTAATTGCTTTCATTAATTCGCTTGCAATACTGTTTGTAGCATCATAAAAATCCTCTGACTCTGTGTTGTTATATAAATAAGCAATTCCGGTTGCTACTCTCTTCTTCACACTTTCTGTCAGCTTTACCTTTGCTCTGTCTTCGACCTTCAGTTTTTCTATGGTTTCTAAAGTCTTCTCTGGTACTTTTTCCCGTTCTTCCTGCTCGTCCTCTTCGCCCTCTACCGTATAGACACCTGCCACACCTCTATTCATCAGAGATTCTATCATATAATCATCCAACAGAGCACCTCTGGCAATCAAAGTACGTCCCATTCGATCTACAATCGCTTGGTCAATTTTCATTCCACTTTGCAAAGATCTTGTTCTTACATACTTTCGCTTCATCAAACTCATTTCCCCATTTCAACAGCCAATTTTCTATGCTCCTTATACTCCTATATTGTAACAAAAATTTACTAAAAAGAAAACGCTTTACTTCTCAAATAATAAAAATAACTCGATAAAATCAATGTTGAAAGATTTTACCGAGTTCCAGCAGGGGCAGAAGGACTTGAACCCTCGACATTTGGTTTTGGAGACCAACGTTCTACCAACTGAACTATACCCCTGTATATTGTGAAAAGACGTATATATTACGTCTTTCATATATCATTTATTATTATCAGGTATCATGTACCTTCAAAACTTCATACAGAATCATCTTTGAAATAAGCT
>CAYWXJ010000141.1:0-5454 GCA_964462405.1 uncultured Eubacterium sp. | reverse complement strand
AGCCAATAAAGGCTTTTAGGAGTCTTGGGTGGGGTTGGACTGTCAAACAACCGAGATTTCCAATGTGAACCGCAAGAAATTTTACCCATATTTAACATTATTTGAAAAAAATATGAATTTCTAAAAAATATGTGCATTTTTTTCTATATATGTTACAATGTCATATAAAGTCCATTAGTTGATCACAAAGGAGTCACTGATTATTATGAAAAAAGAACGAATTAACAGCTTTGATTTTATGCGCAGTGTCACCGCATGGATTATTGTTATTTATCATTTTGCCTGCATTTGCAACACGACACCGCAATATGCAGATTTTCCGCTTTTTTACACCCATGCAAATGGGGTTTGGGGTGAAAACACCAGCGTGAATATTTTCTTCATGCTTTCCGGTGCTTCCCTGTTTTACAATTACCCTGAAATAAACTCACATTCTCTTAAACGTTATTATTTTGGCCGTTTTAGGGGAACTTTCCCCATGTTTTATATGATATGGTTCTTTCTATACTATCAGAAAGCCACCACGCTTGGACATCTTTTCTACAACGGCAGTCCTAAGACCATGCTGCTGACGGTACTTGGTATGGACGGTTATTTATCCTACCGCTATCCCCAGAATTATTATTTTATCGGAGAATGGTTCCTCGGGGCTTTAATCTGCCTTTATTTGCTGTATCCGGTTCTTACCTGGTGCATGAAGCATTGTAAGATTCTGGCCACGCTGCTGCTTGGTGCGGGAACACTTGCTTTTCATTGGGATATTCCCTTTTTTCAGATTCAGCGGGAGCGGAATCTGATCGTGTGCCTGTTTGCTTTCTGGCTGGGTATGCTGTTTATCAAATACCGTGAGAAATTAAGTGCGAAATGGATTACCGTTATCTTTGGCGGTGCTGCTTTATTCCTGATTTTTGTGGAAGTACCGTTGGATTCGTTCCTCTGCGCACAGTTGATTGCGATTGGATTATTCCTGCTGTTTTACCATATTGGTAATCTTGTGATGAAATTTGATTTTGCAAAGGGGTTCTTTACTTATACCGGGAAAATTTCCTATGCGATCTTTTTGCTGCAGCACGTTATTATGGGACAGGTGCTTGGACTGTTCGGACGGTATAATCCGAATCTCTGGCAGATCGTGCTGATTCTGGTATTGACCTTTGTGATGATTTATCTCTTTGCGGATATTGTGACGCGGTTAAACCGGATGCTTTTAAACAGCGGATGGTTTTTGAAGGTGCAGGGGGTATTCTATAGAGATTCCGGTTTGGGGCAATGATGGTATGGCGGGAAATTTATGGAGCTGTAATGTAATTGGGGGACGGTCGTTTTCCCAGCCTACACTGACCCGATCTCCACAAAGTTCAATATAATACCGATTACCATCAGAAATGCGCCTGTCAGTTTGAGTCCTTCATATAATTTTCCATTCTCTCTAAGCAGCTTTAAATTGCTCAGTATGAAATACACTCCGCTGATTCCCAGCAGCATATACAGATAGAAAAAGGTTCTCTCCTGGGACACATAGATTGTAGGTGTAAATCCCATAATGACTCTGGTGGCAAGTGCCAGTGCCAATAGGATTCCCTGTCCGAAAAGCTCGAACCAGCTTTCGCATACTGCCACACAGGACAGCAGCATACAGCCGATGATTAGCAGATACAGAACCGTCGGTATGTAATTTGCCGCAATATGGTAATTGCTGCCGTTGATAAAAGCATTCTCCTCCATCAAGTCTGAAAATGTCGGAAAACAGTTCTCTAACATATCCTTAAATCCTGTCAGACAGATATTTAAGCCGACCGGAAGCACGGCTGCCAGACGGTATTTTAAATCCTTCGTCTTTAAAAATACCAGGACTGCCAGCAGGCTTACATAACAAAGGAACAGGACATTTCCCGATGTAATCAAATGCTGCATGGTATCTGCAAAACCCATGCTGATTTTATCTAAAAGGTTGTAGGAAGCAAAGTTTGGCATCCAGTTAATAATCTCCTGATTCTTTCTTGCCGCATTTCCCGGACAGGTCATAATAAATACAAATTCTCCCGCCGCAATAACAGCTCCGATAATTGCACTTCCATACAGCCGGACGGGCGTTTTTGCCGGGATGAAATAAATAATTGCACAGACATTGACTGCTAAAAGCACTGCAGACATCTGTTCCATATTCGCTCCATATAAAGCCGCCGCTCCATACAAAATCCACATGCCCACAGGCGTTTTTTCTCCATAAAATGCTTTTGCTGTCCCATGAAGGGAGAATACACCAAGGGCTAAGGGCCAGGAATAGTTTGCACTGGTGGCAATCCACCCTGCGGTCCGAAGATCCCACATGGGATAAACCAGCAGAAATCCTACCACCACATAAGCGGCAGTTTCCCGCTTTTCCTTTGGAAACAGCATGATAAATGCCCATGCTAAAAATACCCAGAATACCCAGTCTAAGACCTTCCAAAGCAATACATTTCTGGATACATATACTAAGACTGCCTCAATGAAAATTCTTGATGCCCATGTTTCATACCGGGTCATCAGATAATCCTTTAAGCTGTATGCATCTAACTGGTTGCGGAAAAACCACATGGCATCCGAACCCTCCGGCTCCCGCATGAAAATATGATATACCACCTGAATAACAGCAAAAATCAAAAGCGGCAGATATTCTTTCTGTAACATCCGTTTTATGAAACTCTGTAACTTACTCATCTCTTTCTCCTAATAAAATATGACTTCTTCTGTCGGAATCAAAATATTTTCTTCGTTCCCGCGATACCAGATGCAGATTCTGCAGCCGCCCGGTATCTTCTTACGCAGTGTCACGGATTTGAACTGTGCATAATCATAATTAAAGCCATCATCCGCATTTTCGGTAAGCTTCGTCTTTTTTATATTTTCTGTCGGAAGCTCATAATATAAATCCGCAGTCGGATCATATGCTAAAAGCACGGTATCTGCCGTATCTACGCTGACTCCCGGCATATAGGCATATCCTTTGATCTCTGCATAGTTATATTTGCATTCTATTTTTTCAATTTTATATTCCATCTGTCCTGCCTCCGCCGTTTTACATCCGGATACATCCACGACAGCCACCCGCTGATTTACCCGGAACAAAAGCAGAAGGTATCCTGCCGCACACAATACAAACAGGCACAGAACAATTTTACTTACTTTTGCTTTGTCATATTGGTTTTTCACGTTTCTTACCTCTTATCCTTTGATTTACAGATGTCATTTAAAAAACTCTCCGCATGTTCCTTTGCATATGCCCGTAAATTATAGACTGCAAGATTCGAATGAATGTATTTTGCATTGATTGCAGTCAGAAGTATCTTCATCGGATATGCCTCCTTACGCTTCTAGGCTTTTTTATTAAACGTGGAATATTCCTCACCACTCCCCATTTCAAAGGTTCTTTCCTTGTCATTGTGCGGAAACAATAATTCCATATACAGATTTCCCAAAAGATGTTTGACACTGTCTGCATTCAATTTCTGTAAATCAAACTGCCCGCCCTCCATATCTTTCAAATTCTCCAGCAGGGCTTCTATCCTGTCAGTGCTTTCTGCTTCCTTCTCCATTGTTTCTGCTTCAAACATCGGTCTTTCCTGTTTTTCATCACTCTTTAAAGCTCCGTTTTGCTCTGATGTATCTGCCTGGGTTTCCGCCGTTCTTTGCTTCATCAGCTCTTTTGTCTCCGGAACATTATATACCAGATTGTGACAGGTCTTTTCAAAGCATTCCGGATCATATTTTGCCAAAAAGGCAAGATCCTCCATTGTTAATGGGCGTTTATTATAAATCTTAATGTAAATATTTGCAAGCCGTACATTCTTTCCCATTACATACTCCCCCTCTGCTTTTATCTATCCAATCAATACCTTCTTTCCTTCGAAGGCAACCTCCGCATTCATCTAATGCGGCAAACATTTCCTCCTCTAAAATTAAGAATCCGTTATACCAATTACCTTGCCATTAGTATAACGGATTCTATGTTAAATTACAAATTTATTTACGAACCACTTTCGTTATTGGAAACTATTTCACTTCAGCCTTTAAAGCTGCTGTTAATGCCGGAACAATCTTATTTAAATCGCCAACTAATCCGTAATCAGCAACATCGAAGATCGGAGCATCTTCATCTTTGTTGATTGCTACGATTAAGTCAGAATCTTCCATACCAGCTACATGCTGGATTGCTCCGGAGATACCGATTGCAAAGTAAATTTGAGGACGAACAGTCTTACCTGTCTGTCCTACCTGCAGATCAACCGGCAACCAGCCGTTTTCTACTACAGCACGGGAGCAGCTTACTGTTCCTCCAAGTACTTCTGCTAAGTCTTCCAGTAATTTGAAGTTTTCTTTGGAACCAACTCCACGACCGCCGGATACAAGAATCTTAGCATCCATGATATTTGCTGTACTCTTAACTGCTTTAACAACATTTAAGATTTCAACATATCTGTCATTTGGTGTAAATCCAGGATTAAATTCAATAATATTTGCTTTCGCGCCCTCAATCGGATCAATTTTCTGCATAACACCAGGACGAACGGTCGCCATCTGCGGACGGTTGTCCGGGCAAGCGATAGTAGCGATCGTGTTTCCGCCGAATGCAGGACGGGTCATTAATAACTGATTGTGCTTCTGCTCGTCTTCTTTTCCAGGTACTGCCACTAATGGAAAATCTCCGATTTCAAGTACAGTACAGTCTGCGGTAAGACCTGTCTGTACTCTTGCAGAAACAGTAGGTCCAAGGTCACGACCGATAGCAGTTGCACCGACTAACATGATTTCCGGTTTATATTCATTGATTACGGATGCAAGTGCATGTGCATATGGTTCTGTTCTGTAATCCTTTAATACCGGATCATCTACAACGATAACTTTATCAGCACCATATACAGCTAATTCATCAGCAAGTCCTTTTACATCGGAACCGATTAATACTGCTGTTACGTCTGTATCTAAATCTTTCGCTAAGTCTTTGCCTTTTCCAAGTAATTCAAATGCAACGCCGTCTAATACGTTATCTACCTGCTGTGCAAAGACAAATACTCCTTTATATTCTTCTAAACCCATTCTTATTCACCACTTTTCCTTATATTTATTAAATAATATGTTTCTCTTTGAATTTACCCATTAAGTAAGCTACGGATTCTTCCGGATCAAGAACTACTTTTTCTCCGGCACCCTTTGCTACTTTATCGGATGCTTTTGCAATCTTAGTCGGTGATCCCTTTAATCCCAGGTTAGAATCATCTACATCCTTCAAATCTGCTCTGCCCCAAACGGTAACTTCTTTGTCACATGCTTCAAAGATTCCGCCTGGTGTCATATAACGCGGCTCATTTAATTCTGATAAAGCTGTAATTAAACAAGGCATTTTTGCTTTTAATTCATGGTATCTGTCTTCGTACTGACGTTTTACGATAACAGAATCACCTTCAATCTTAA
>CAYWXJ010000140.1:0-5583 GCA_964462405.1 uncultured Eubacterium sp. | reverse complement strand
CCCGGCAAAGTTAAGCGATCCGAGCCTGATTATTTATGCTCCGGTTCGTGTGCTTGGCAATAAGACCATTGTTACGAATGGAGATCAGACAGACACCATTTATGAATTAATGGATAAACAGCAGACCTTTGAACAATCTCTTCGTACAAGAGAGTTTGAACCGGATGCACCGAATTTTACACCCAGGATTTCCGGTGTAATGCATATAGAAAACGGGAATTATAACTATGCTATGTCCATTTTAAAGAGCAACAACGGCAATCCTGCATCCTGCAACCGTTATACCTTTGCATATGAGAATCCGCAGGCTGGCGAGGGCCGTTTCATTCACACATACATGGGTGACGGCAATCCGCTGCCAAGCTTTGAAGGAGAACCGGAGTGGGTAAAGATTTCCGGTGACATCGATACCTTTACGAATAGGATCTGGAATAGCTTGAACGAAGAGAATAAGGTATCTTTATTTGTGCGCTATATTGATATTGCAACAGGAACATATGAATCCAGAATTATCAACAAGAATAAATAGGAGAGAGAAGATGAGAGAATTAGAATTAAAATATGGCTGTAACCCGAACCAGAAACCATCCCGCATTTATGTGGAAAACGGCGAGCTTCCGATTAAAGTTTTAAGCGGAAAACCGGGATATATCAATTTCTTAGATGCTTTTAACGGCTGGCAGTTAGTACGTGAGCTAAAAGCAGCCACCGGACTTCCGGCAGCAACTTCTTTTAAGCATGTTTCTCCGGCAGGAGCAGCAGTCGGACTTCCTTTATCCGATGTGGAAAAAAAGATTTACTGGGTAGATGATATGGATGTGGAATTTACGCCCCTTGCGAATGCTTATGCAAGAGCTAGAGGTGCAGACCGTATGTCTTCCTTTGGAGATTTTATTTCTCTTTCCGATGTCTGTGATAAGGCAACGGCATTGATTATCAAGCGTGAGGTATCCGACGGTGTTATCGCACCGGGCTATGAGCCGGAAGCATTAGAAATCTTAAAAGCAAAGAAAAACGGTAATTATAACGTCATTGAGATCGATCCGGATTATGTACCGGAGCCAATCGAGAGAAAACAAGTATTCGGCATCACCTTTGAGCAGGGAAGAAATGAGCTGAAAATTGATGATGATTTCTTTGGCAATATCGTGACCGAGAATAAGGAACTGACCAAACAGGCAAAGATTGACCTTGCAATATCCATGATTACCTTAAAATATACCCAGTCCAATTCGGTATGTTATGTAAAGGACGGACAGGCAATCGGTATCGGTGCAGGACAGCAGAGCCGTATTCACTGTACACGCCTTGCGGGACAGAAGGCAGATAACTGGTTCTTGCGTCAGTCACCGCAGGTACTTGGACTCAAGTTTGTAGACGGTATCCGCCGTGCAGACCGTGACAATGCCATTGATTTGTATATCGGTGAAGATTACATGGATGTCCTTGCAGATGGTGCATGGGAGAATATTTTCAAAGTAAAACCGGATGTATTTACCAGAGAGGAAAAACGTGTATGGTTAGATCAGATGACAGGGGTAACACTTGGTTCAGATGCATTCTTCCCCTTCGGAGACAACATTGAACGTGCACATAAGAGCGGTGTACAGTATGTGGCACAGCCGGGAGGCTCTATCCGTGATGACCATGTGATTGCTACCTGCAATAAGTACGGAATGGTCATGAGCTTTACAGGAATCCGTCTGTTCCATCATTAAAAAAACAACGGAACATTTTGCGCGCTGATCACAGCCGTTTGCGGTAAAATGCTTATACATGAAAAAGGTGTATGAAAAGAGCAGAAGTTCTCTTTTCATACACCTTTTTGCTATTTTAATTGCAGATGCTGTTTACAAGTGCTTCCATCTGTGCAATAGCTGCATCATTCATGGTAGACTTAATGGTAACTACCGGTTCTGCAATCGTAATATTCTTCATAGTTTCGAGGATTTCGCGCATTTTCTTTGCAGCGAGCGGACCCCAGGAACCATTTTCCATAAGACCAATGGTACGATTCTGGAAACCTTTTGCCTGTAAGTGATGGAGAAAATCCTCCATTGGAGAGAAGATACCTCCGTCATAAGTAGAAGCGGCCAAAATCATCCGGTCATATTCAAAAGCAGATTCAACCAACTCGGAAACCATAGTTCTGCTGACATCACACAATTCTGCCTTTGTTCCGGTCTGTTCAATCATTTCAGCAAGCTTCTTTGCAGCAGCAGCCGTATTGCCGTGAATAGAAGCATATGCAACTACGACACCGGATTTTTCTGCACGGTAGCTGCTCCAGGTATCATAAAGTCCAAGGTAGTAGCCAAGATTCTCTTTTAAAACAGGTCCGTGTAAAGGACAGATGGTTGCAATATCAAGAGTTGCCGCTTTTTTCAAAAGAGCCTGTACCTGAACACCATATTTTCCAACGATATTAAAGTAGTAGCGGCGTGCCTCGCAGGCCCAGTCGTCCGGGTCATCATTGACTAAAGCGCCGAATTTACCGAATCCGTCTGCGGAGAAAAGAATCTTCTCGGACTGTTCATAGGTTACCATAACCTCCGGCCAGTGTACCATAGGCGCCATGAAGAACTGCAAAGTATGTGTTCCAAGAGAGAGGGTATCTCCTTCCTTTACAACGACCTGACGGTTTGCGGTATCTATAGTAAAGAACTGTGTCAGCATGGAAAAGGTCTTCTGGTTTCCCACAAGCTGCATATCCGGGTACATCTCTGCAAGTCGGCCGATGTTCGCAGCATGGTCCGGCTCTAAATGAGAGATAACAAGATAATCAATACTCCGTCCGCCTAAGGCTTCGTTTAAATTAGCAAGCCATTCTTCAGTAGCTCTTGCATCCACCGTATCCATAACAACTACTTTTTCATCCAGAATAACATAAGAGTTATAAGATACGCCTTCCGGTACGGGATACTGGCTTTCAAATAAGTCAATGGTGGTATCATCCACACCAATATAAAGAATGTCTTTGGAAATTACAGGTTTCATCGTTTACCTCCTCTATCAAAAACGATAATTATTACTAAAAATTAGGTCTATTATAACATAAACTGGTAAAAAGAAAATAGAAAAATGAAAAAAAATCATGAAAAAATTAGAATTTTTTGTTGAAATTCATTTTTTTGTATACAACCGCTTTTCTGTGCCAATGTTCCATAATATAAGTTCGAAGCGAAAATATCCTTGCTTAACAAGGTTTGGGCATAAGGATCCAGCCGCAGAATGTCTTTTGCAGGTCTTGAAACAATCGGCAGAGAGGAATGGCTGCGTATGGAAGAAAACAGCGGGGAAGCCTCCTTACGGAATCCTAAGATTCGTAAATAAGGAATATAACCGCAGTTTTTTCCCTGCTGATAGTCGGTATCTTTAATATTCAGTAAAATATGCAAAAGCATACGGCTGATACGGGAATGGGTAATATCCTTGCTTTTCAATAAGTTGCAAAAGTTTTGAAACCCGGTAAACTGCCGCAGAAAGTTCACGATTTTATTAGATAGTTCTGCAGAAATATCTGCATATTCTGCAAATCCCTGTGTTTGTTCCTGAAGAAGCTTGTAATACAGCATGGAAGAAAAATCCTCTTCTGATAAAAAGCATCTGTCCGGTGCAAAAAGAAAATCTGCTGTCTCTTTTGGAAGATAGCAGGAGAGGGACTGCTTTGTTTCCGGAGAAAGGGGCTTATCTCTGAATAAATGGTTCCGTATTGCTGTGGCGGAACAAAAATCTTCTTTTAAATCTGCTGCGTGGTATCCGGCACCTTTCCGTATGATCGGAAGTGGTTTTATGGAGGAACCACAGCGAATCAGGGCTTTTATATATTCAAGAGCGAGAATATTGTTTGGAGATACAAGCAGTCTGTCCAGTTCTTTTTTGCACGCGTCACAGGATAAATCCGGCTGCGGCAGGGGATTTTGTGCAATATAAGAAAGCATGGCTTTTTCTCTGGCAGCAGGAAAGGTCAGTCCTTCTTTTAAATAAGAAGATAAAAAACCAGCATATATTTCCGGTTCTGCTGCAAGAATCTCTGCGACGGAAGTAAGTAACGGAAGATTAGGAGTTTCACAGCCAAAGCATATGGTATCTATACAGCCAAGGGCGTCGAAAAGTGCGATGCCTGCCGCTGCAAAATATTCCGCAGAAGCAGTTGCCCAGAGGGTTGGAAGTTCAATTACCATGTCTGCGCCATTTTGAAGTGCCATACCGGCACGGCTGAATTTATCTGTAACAGCAGGTACTCCCCGCTGAACATAATTTCCGCTCATTGCAACAATACAAAAGTCTGCCGAAGATAATGCTTTTGCCTTTTGTATCTGGTATGCGTGTCCGTTGTGAAAAGGGTTATATTCAGCAATAATGCCAACAACTCTCATATTTGAATGCTCCTTATTAGTATTTGAATGATTATACCATTGACAGAAAAATGTTTCAAATTTTATGTAATGCGAAAGGTTGCTTAAATCTGCGGGCATGTGGTAGTATAGGAAAGGCAAAATGAAATCAGGGAGCGGTAATATGAAGAAATTTGCATCTATATTCATTTTAATAGCGGGAATCCTCTGGGGCAGTATGGGCTTGTTCGTCCGTAAGCTGAATGCCCTGGGGCTGGTATCTATGGAGATCGTTGGTCTTCGTGTTGCTGTTACTGCAGCGGCGATGTTTCTGTTTCTGCTTATTTTTGACCGTAAGCTTTTAAAACTGCATTGGAAAGATATATGGTGCTTTTTGGGAACTGGAATCTTAAGTATCGTATTTTTTAATTTCTGTTATTTTAAAGCGATTATGCTGACATCTCTTTCCGTGGCAGCAGTCCTTTTATATACGGCGCCGGCAATGGTGATGGTATTTTCCTACTTTCTCTTTGGAGAAAAATTTACGAAAAGGAAGCTGATTTCTTTGTTCATGACATTTGCAGGCTGTGTGCTGGTGACCGGGATTTTGACGGATGCAGGTACAATTTCCATATCGGGAATCCTCGTTGGTCTGGGTGCAGGATTAGGATATGCCCTGTACTCTGTTTTCAGCCGCTATGCATTGGAAATGGGGTATCATTCTTTGACAATTACTTTTTATGCATTTTTATTTGCAACAGTCGGAAGTATTTTTCTGACAGATTTCAGACAGGTGGTGAGCGTGGCTGCAAAAAGTCCGGGAATTTTTTTGTTCTGCCTTGCATTTGGAATTTTATGTACGGTGATTCCTTATCTGACTTATACCTTGGGACTGCAGTATGTAGAGAACGGAAAGGCTTCGATTATTGCTTCAATAGAGCCGGTCACGGCAACCATACTTGGCGTTTTCCTGTTTCAGGAAAGGCTTACACTCACCGGAGCTGTGGGGATTGTGCTTGTCTTAGCGGCACTTATCATCTGCAGCGAAAAAAACAAAGTGTAAAAATGTTTCAAATTTTATACATAAAAACTGTTTTTTAACATTGTATACAAAACAAAAAAGGTTTATACTTCAGATAGTATGGTTATTATTACTATTTAAGAAGAGGAGATAGAAACATGAATGTATTAGTGATTAATTGTGGTAGTTCTTCTTTAAAATATCAGGTAATCAATTCTGACAGTG
>CAYWXJ010000139.1:0-5649 GCA_964462405.1 uncultured Eubacterium sp. | reverse complement strand
AGGACAGTCTGGTTGACAATGGGCGGCTGCATCAAAAGCTGCTCTAAATTCTTTCCGAAAACTTTGATTGCACCGTCCTCCGCTTTTTCTGTCAAAGCATTCCGAATCTCCCTTTCAATGGCAGGTGCAATCAGACGCTTGTAGCTGTCTGCAATGACTTCCTTTAAAACAGGCATCGTATAAGGGTTGTCTCTGCTTATGGTTTTCTTCTCTAAATAGCGGAGAATATCTTCTTCCGGTGCTTCGATTTTCACGGTAAGAACCTTCTCCGTCTCTCCGCGGTTTAAGGCTAATATCCGGTGTCCTGCCAGCTTTGAAAGCGCTTCGTCAAATTCGTAGTACATCTCATAGACGGACTCTGCTTCTTTATCTTTTGCAGCAGATACAATTCTTCCTTTTTTCATGGTCAGCTCACGGATATGGATACGGTAATCCGCTTCATCAGAAATAAATTCCGCAATAATATCCTTTGCACCTTCAATAGCTTCTTCTGCGGTATTTACATCCTTTTCCGGGTCTATAAAGGCTTCTGCTTCGGCTTCTAACGGTCTGTTTACCATCTGCAGTGAAATAATATTTGCCAACGGCTCTAAGCCCTTCTCTTTTGCAATCGTAGCACGCGTTCTCCGCTTCGGGCGGTAAGGACGGTATAAGTCGTCTACCACCACCATCGTTTCTGCCGCTAAAATCTGCTCCCTTAACTCCTCTGTCAGCTTGCCCTGTTCCTCAATGCTTTCTAATACCTGCTCTTTCTTCTCTTCTAAATTCCGCAGATAATTCAATCTATCATATAAATTACGGAGCACTTCATCATTCAATGCTCCTGTTGCTTCTTTTCGGTATCTTGCGATAAAAGGAATCGTGTTGCCTTCGTCAATCAGCCTGACAGCCGCTTGAGCCTGCTGCTTCTTTATTCCTAATTCTTCTGCAAGTACTGCAATAATCTCCATGGTTATCTTTCCTTCCTGATGAATTGGCAAATTATGCCAGATTTATTATATCGGATTTCATGCTCCTCTTCAAGTGATTTTGGCATTGTATTTCTTGCGGCAAAATGCTAAAATAAACGCATATGATTATGATAACGATTCAGGAGGTCTTTATGGATTTTCAACCAGATATGTATACACCAAAAACTCCCTATCGGAATAAACGCTCTGAACACATGGCATTAGCATCCCTGATTTTAGGCACGGCAGCGCTTTTAACTTCCGGTTGTATTTATGTTGCCGTAATCTGCGGCTCCTTAGGCATTATCCTTGCTCTTTTATCAAAGGGCGGCTCACTGACCATGAACGCCCAGGGCAAGATCGGACTTACCCTAAGCAGTGTGGGACTTATCTTTACCATTCTTCTCTATGTCGTACTGTTTGCAATCATTTTAAATATGTATGGCGGCATGGACGGACTCATGCAGGAATATTTAAAACTCTACGGAGCAGACAGCATCGAAGATCTGTATCAGATGATGGGGATTCCCTATTAAAAACTCCCCAGCATATTTAAGAAATCGATTTGAAATGCCGCCAGAGCAATGTCTTTGACGGCTATATTTAGGATAACAATCCCCAGCGCAAGCCACAGATAGATGTCCCTGTAATGCATTCCGATCTGCAGTCTATGCTTCGATACTCCCTCTATTGTATGAGAAAGCATGAACCAGAGATAAATTATAATCCCATACACCACGATCGGATGATAGAGAAAGGATAAGAAAAGCTTTCCGCCCAATAATGCTTTTACCGCTCTTGTCCCGCCGCATCCCGGACAATACATGCCTGTTATGGAATGGAACAAACAGGGAACCTGCAGCTTTTCGATTACTGCAGCAGGCAGAAATTGCCACAGCATCAGCAGCATGAGTCCTATGCAGGGCAGACAGAGTCCTATGATATAAATACTATTTTCTAACTGTTTTCTTTCTTTTTCTTTCACAACCATCCAGCTTTCATTTTTGTAATATCGTTTCATATATCCAAGATACCCTATCACGGCTGAAAAAACAATTCCAAACTTGTGTTTTTGTATGATTCTGTTATAATAAAATTAACTATAACTTTGCAAAGGAGAGATGAGAATCCCTATGAATATTGGAAGTATCCCGAATTACAATATCAGCTACGGCTCTTCCGCGGTGAAACCCGGATATGAATCTTCCCCGGAAGAATGTCAGACCTGCAAGAGCCGCAAATACCAGGACGGTTCTGACGAGAACGTATCATTTAAATCTGCTTCCCACATTTCGCCCTCCGCTTCTAATGCAAGAGTAAGAGCGCACGAAGCAGAACATGTAGCCAACGCCTATTCAAAGGCAGCGCTAAAAGACGGAGAAGTCGTTTCTGCCAGCGTTTCGATCCGTACTTCTATCTGTCCTGAATGCGGAAGTACCTATACCGCCGGCGGGGAAACCAGAACCGTAATCAAATATCCCGACGAATCCAATCCCTACCAGCAGAATCAGAAGTCATTAGATGCCGCTATTTATCCCGGTACAAATATTGACCTTGTCGCATAAACATTTTAAAAGGAGTACTCAGATTTTATGAAGCTATCATCCAAGGAACTAAAACGTCAGGCGCGCGAAACACTATCCGGACATTATGGGCTTCCCATGGGAGCATTTGTAATTATGGAGCTGATTATTATGGCAGCAAACTTCCCTTTTAATCTGTTCCTGCGGAAATATCCGACGAACTTTCAGATTATTGTATCTTCGCTTGCCAGCATGATTATCTCCCTGCTTTCGATCGTGTTAAGCTGCGGACTGATTTACATTCACTTAAATCTTGCAAGGAAGAAGGAGACTTCTCTTTCTGATTTATTCCGGTATTTTTCCAGACGTCCGGACCGCTTTATTCTTGCAGGACTTATGCTGATTGGAATCATGCTTGTACTTATGATTCCTGCTGTCGTCTGTACAGGATTTGTATTGATGATTGATTCCGTGTTCTGGATTGTTTTAACCGTAATTCTCTGGATTGCAGCGATCGTAATCATGTTCATTGTGTCCTATTCCTACGGTCTTATCTACTATCTTTTGATTGACCGGCCGGACAGCCGCTTACCGGATATTTTCCGTGAAAGCCGCCGCCTGATGAACGGCAATAAGGGCAGAATGTTCTATATCAGTCTGAGCTTTTTGGGAATGCTGTTTCTTAGTATCCTTTCCTTAGGAATCGGATTTTTATGGGTAGGACCTTATATGAATCAAACCAGCGTAGAATTTTACCGCAATGTCATTGGAGAGATTTAAATTTATCCTGCATATATGGATTATCTTTTTCCCATTTCGGAACATCCTTTATGGTATAACAAAAAGATTAAAAATCAGAATATCTCCGACAGGAGCTGCCTGACGGAGATATTCCCACTTCACACATTATTTAATTTTCCGACGACACAATCATGGTCTGGTATTCTAAATCCCGCAATTTTTTCTGTAATTTTAACGCATCATCTAATACACGTTCTCTTCCAACGATAACATGAAGTATACCGCTTTCTTTTAATATATAGCTGGTAAAGCCCTGATCCGCTAACCGCTCTGCTAAAAAGTTTGCAGTTGTTCGATATAGGAATCTGCCTACTTCCACGCCAAACATCTTTTCTGGCGCGCTGTCATCATTCCTGTCTATTTTTCTCTTAGAATCTCCCGCCTGTTCCTGCCTGATTGTATCCTTCTGCTCCTGCGCTGACGTACTGTTGTCTGCCGGAACGACACGCTCAATTCCCATTGCAATGGCACTGGCGATCTCTTCAAAGTTATGATCAAAAATCTCATTATCCTTGTCGTTATTCAAAAATCCCGCTTCAATTAATACGGCAGGCATTTCTGTCCTCCTGAGCACAACGAGTCCCGTCCGTTCTTCAACTCCAAGATTGGCAAATCCTGTCTTTTCTAACTCTTCATTAATGGACTCTGCTAACCGTCTTGCCTGCTCATCTCCCCCGTAAATCAAAGTCTGAACTCCGCTGTAGGTATTATCGTTCTCTCCTGAATTTCGATGGAAGGAAATAAAAAAATCTGCGCCTGCTTCATTCGCAATCTGGGCTTTCTCGTAAGGGGACTGATATACATCCGTCGTCCTTGTGTATATCACATCATATCCCTGCTGTTCTAAGATTTTTCCAACTGCCAATGCCAGACGCAGATTATCATCCTTTTCTCTTCGCCCCTCATATCTTGCACCATTATCAAATCCGCCATGTCCGGCATCTATTACGATTGTTGCCAAAGCTTCCGCTCCTACAATTTTTTTCTATTTATCCTATGCCGATCCAAAAAAAGTGTGCCTGAATATCAAGATTTCGTTTTCTTCCGGTGCTAACCTGTCTTTTCTAAATTTACAATTACCCTGTTCTTTCCTTCATGCTTTGCCTGATACAGCGAATGATCCGCCCTACGGAGCCATTCCCCCGGCTTCATTCCACGCTGATACTCTGCAATACCGCAGCTTACGGTAATCTTCCCCTGCTCTAAAAAATCAAATCTTGTCTTTGCCATCGTAACGCGGATCTTTTCCATCATGCGCACAACATCTTCCATATCCTTCTGCTGAAACAGGATGACAAATTCCTCGCCTCCATAACGGAAGCCCTCCGCACTGCCTTTTACATTTTCTAAGATAATCCTGCCGATTTTACGCAAAACTTCATCCCCGCAAATATGTCCGTATGTATCGTTAATCCTTTTAAAATTATCAATATCCAACATCGCAAGATACATGGTCTTAGAATGATTTTTGTAAGCCTTACACCGCTGCTCTATCGTATCCATCAGGACCCGGCGGCTTAATAATCCCGTTGTCGGCTCAATGCGGATCTGTTCCATAAGCTCGACTTTTTCCTTTCTGCTGCGGGAAATCAGCCAGAACTGCGCAGTTTCATACTGGGCAAGCAAAATTGCTATCCGATAGGAGCAGAAAATTGCCACCGCTACAATGATATAGCTTAACAACGCCCGGAATCCTACCGTAATCCCTTCCATATACCGTTCCGCAGATGCAATCGTCAGTGTCCCGTAGGATATGATGCAGATATTTCTGCAGAGCTTCAAATCTACCAACAATGCCGCAAATAAAATCACGATACAAGGCAGAAGTGTCGTTTCTGAAAAAGAATAATGCGTACATTCGATCACCGCCGTAAGTAAAAAAGCCAGATAACAGACAAACCGGTTCTTCGCTCTTGCAGAAAACCGTTTCTCATGTAATGCCGCTTTTACAATAATAATTCCCCCTGCATTAATCACGGTCGGTATTAGAATATAACGGATGAAATATGTCTGAATATCCCCAATATCTATAAATCCGCAAATTCCCGCAATAAAATATACGACTTCAGAAACCAATGTCATTCCGGCTAACATCAGACATATTCTGAAAATCCGGCATCTCCAGTACCCATCCATCAAATGTCTGGTCCTTTTTTGTCCTTCCATTTTGCCCCCTTAACACATATAATGCTACTACCTCTAGTCTAAAACATACACTGAATTTTACTAAAATATCCAAACTATTCTTTTATTTTCAGCTGCAATTCCTCTAACTGCTTTGCATCAACAGTTCCCGGAGCCTCTGTCATCAGACAGGAAGCATCCTTCACCTTCGGGAATGCAATAACATCACGGATAGAATCCGCATGTACCAT
>CAYWXJ010000138.1:0-5710 GCA_964462405.1 uncultured Eubacterium sp. | reverse complement strand
CTATCTTAGGGATTGTATACGTATGATTTCTGACGGCAGTGAAAAACGGGCAGCAAAGAAGGTCTGTGTCATCGATGAGCGGTCGGAAATTGCCGCCTGTCATCTTGGCATTCCGCAGAATGATGTGGGAAAATGTACGGATGTGCTGGACTGCTGTCCAAAACAGGAAGGTATGAAAATGGCATTGCGGAGCATGTCACCGGAGGTAATAGCAGTAGATGAATTAGGAGGAAGGGACGATGCTCATGCCGTAGAAGAGATTATTCTTTGCGGCTGTAAAATTTTAGGAACCATGCATGGAGAACATATAGAGCACATTATAAAAACGGCAGGAGTGGAAGAAATATTTAAGAACAAACTGTTCGGTCGGTATATTTTCCTGAGGAAGAGAGAGGACGGGCGGAGAATATTTGAAGTCTACGATCAGGAGTGTGAAAGATTATGCTGAAATTTGCAGGGGTACTTTTGATCATAACAGGGGCGGGGGGCATTGGAAAGTATCTGTGCAGTTATTTAAAGGGGCATTTAGAGCAGTTAGTAGAATGCAGAGAAATATTTGCACAGATGGATGCAGGAAGGGAATATCTGAGACTTCCCTATGCCCAGTTGCTTCGAAGGACAGCAAAAGGCAAAAAAGATATATTTTGTGAAATATTATTTGAAGTAGCGGATGAAATGGAAAAAAACAGTGAAGCGGACGTGGGAATGCTCTGGGAATCGGCATTCCAAAAAAGAAAAAAGCTTCTATTATTAAAAGAAGAGGAAAAAGATCTGCTGCTGGCATTAGCAAGAAGCCTGCTGTTAGAGGGAAATCATACACAGGTGGCAAAAATTTATTTTTTGCAGTTGGAGGATAAAATTGCCCAGGCAATGGAAGAAAAAAGGGAGAAGCAGAAATTGTATGGAACAGTCAGTGTCCTTTTTGGTCTGTTCTTAGTTATTTTACTGCTGTAGACAGCAGGATTAAGGAGATTCATGAGCGTAAATTTAATTTTTAAAATAGCGGCGGTAGGAATTTTAGTTACCGTATTAAGTCAGGTCTTAAAACACAGCGGGAGAGAAGAACACGCATTTTTGACAAGCCTTGCGGGGCTGATTATTGTTCTGTTTTGGATTGTACCTTACATCTATGATTTGTTTGAAATCATGCAGAAGCTGTTTGCTTTATAGGAGGGAGCATGGATATTTTAAAAATCAGTATACTTGGGATTTCAGCCGTTTTACTGGCATTGATCTTAAAAAGCTATCGTCCGGAATACAGCAATTATATCAGCATTGCGGTATGCATCTGCATTTTTATGTTTGTGACTTCCAAGCTGGAGCTGCTCATTAGCTATGCAGAAAAAATGCAGAAGCTGGTTCATTTAGATGATACATATATGTCAATGATCTTAAAAATGATTGGTATTACCTATGTAGCTGAATTTGCAGCAAATATCTGTAAGGACAGCGGCTATCAGACGGTAGCCGGTCAGATAGAGCTGTTTGCTAAATTATCAATTCTGGTGATTGGAATGCCGGTGATTTTGGCGTTTATGGAAACGATTGGAGAGCTGCTATGAAGCGGGTTTGGATCGGTATACTTACCTTTTGGGTAGTATTTTGGGGAGCAGGAGCAGTACAGGCATCAGCTACGGAAGAATTGATAGGAGAATTGGATTTTTCGGACATCAGCAGCTTTTTAGAAGAAAAGGAAGAGATACCGGTCACCTTTGAAGAGGTCATAGAAGCACTATTGGGAGGAGGTGAGATTCCGTATGAAAAATTAGGCGATTATATTAAAGATATTGTACTGTCCGGATTTGCGGAAAATCAAAATCTTGTGTTAGGGCTTCTGGTGGTATCTCTTGCATTTTCCATACTGAAAAATTATGCCAAAGGCTTTTCAAATTCCTATGTTTCTGAAATCAGCTTTTTTCTGTGTTACTGTTTTATGATGGTGCTTTTATTACAGTCATTTTCTGTTATGAATGAAACTGTTTTGAAGACGACAGACGATATGGTTGCTTTTATGAAGGTTTTTATACCAGTCTATTGTGCGGCAATTTCATTTTCGCTGAACTTAAACTCTTCTGCAGCGGCCTACAGTATTATTTTTGCAGCTATCTATCTGGTAGAATGGATGATTCGTTATCTTTTGGTGCCGTTAGTGCAGATTTATATTATGCTGGAGTTTCTGAATCATCTGATGGAGGAAGAACGGTTCAAGCGGCTCTCGGAGCTTGCGGCGGAGACCGTAAGATTGCTGTTAAAGGCAGCAGTTTCCTTTGTTCTTGGGATAAATATTATTCAGGGCTTGATTGCTCCGGCTATGGACCGTCTGGCAGGCAATACCATTACGAAAACCATTCAGATGGTGCCGGGAATCGGAAATGTTATGAACGGAATGGGACAGATTTTTTTAAGCAGCGGCATTGTAATTAAAAATTGTGTGGGAGCAGCGGCATTGTTGATTTTGGTGCTTTTATGTGCTGTTCCGTTTCTGAAAATGGCATTTCTTGCAGTTTTGTACAAGTTTTTATCTGCCATATTAGAACCCATTGCAGACAAAAGGCTTTCCGGCGGGATGAATGGGGTTGCCAATGGAGGAATGCTGTACTTAAAAATTTTAAGTACCTGTCTGATGTTGTTTTTTTTAACGATTGCATTAAGCAGCGCGGTGACAGGACTTGGAGGGGGAGGATAAAATGTCTGGTATTGTAGAATGGGTAAAAAGTTACAGTCTGGTATTTTTGCTGATGACAGTACTGACTTCTGTAGCAGCCAAAAAGGAATACAGAAAATATATACAGTTATTTGTGGAAATCATACTTGTCATAACACTGGTAAATCCGCTGTTAAATGTCAGCGGAAAATCTGAGGATTTGTTTGAAAAAATATCTTATGACAGCTTTTGGCAGAATTTAGAAAGCATTAAAAAAGATAAGGATAAAATGGATTTTTTAAATGAGGATTATTATATTTCCTATTATGAAAATGCAATAGAGGCTGATGCAGCACTTATAGCAGAAGATGCAGGGTATGTGGTCACAGATGCTTCCGTTAAACTGAATGAAAATTATGAGGTGGAGGAAATGGAGCTTTCTGTTGCAAAAAAAAGAATGGAAACCATTATTATCGGAAGTGTTGACAGCCAGCCGGAGAACGCAGAAATTACAGCTTTAAAAGAAAAAATCGCAGAATATTACCAGATAGATGCAGATAGGATTTCCATCAGGGATTAGGAGGAGGGTGTGAAGCTAAAAGATTTTTTGAAAAACAGAGAATGGAAAAAGTGGGACAAAAGCCAATGGGCGATTCTGATTCTCACAGGAATCTTACTTATGATTCTTGCAATACCGGTGGGGGATAAAAAGCAGGAAGAAACAAAACTTAAGAACAACTCAGAAAATCTCACGGAAGATACAAATACAGACGGAGATTATACAGCCGGGATGGAAGAAAAATTAGAAGCGGCTTTATCAAGAATTGAAGGGGCAGGCCGGGTAGAGGTTATGATTACCTTAGAGGACTTTGGGGAGAGCGTAGTAGAGAAGGATAATACGAAAGAAAGTACTGATTTAACAGAAAAAGATAATACGGGAGGAACGCGGACCGAAAAAAGTATACAGACCGGGGAATCGACTGTATACACGGAAGAAAGCAACGAGAAGGTTCCTTTTGTGGGAAAAGAAAAAACACCAAAGATAGCCGGAATATTAGTGATAGCCGAAGGAGGTGAAAATACTGCAGTAAAGCAGAATATTTCTGAAGCGGTAATGGCATTATTCCAAATTGATGTGAATAGAATAAAAGTAGTTAAGATGAATATTCAGGAGGAAGAATATTGAAAAAATCATTGAAGAAAAATCAGATTATTATTACAGCATTGGCACTCATGATTGCCGTTGCCGGTTATGTCAGCTATACACGAAGCAATTTAGATGGCACAGCCGCAGAAGAAGCAAGTGCGGATATTTCCGAAGATTCTTTTGAAATTTCCAATGATGCGATTATGGAGGGGGATATTTTTACAGATACGGATGACGGAAGTCTTGATGTTTCCATGACGACCGAAAATGCAGGGGAAGAGGTTGCTATGGAGGAGAGTATGCAGACTGTCGGCACAGATGCTGAAGAAACGGGAAGTGACGTAAATCCGGGAGAGGCAGTGCTTACCAGCTCTACCGTAAGCAATGTGGATTTCGCAGCAGAAATGAAGTTAGCAAGGGAACAGGTTCGCGCTAAGAATAAAGAAACCCTGCTTGGAATCGTCAACAGCACGACCCTTACGGATGAACAGAAACAGTCCGCAGTAGACCAGATGATTGCCCTGACAGATACTGCAGAAAGAGAAGCAGCGGCAGAAATGCTCTTAGAAGCAAAAGGTTTTACGGATGTGGTAGTCAGCATCACCGATGATGCTGTGGATGTAGTGCTGAATATGGGAGATGTCACCGATGCAAAGCGGGCGCAGATTGAAGATATTGTAAAGCGTAAGACCAATATCAGTGCAGAAAATATTATTATTACACCGATTGAAATGACAGCCCAGGCAGAGAGTGAAACACAGGGAGAAAGCGAAACACAGACCCAGGCACAGGGATCAGAGAGTACAGAAATGGCAGCAACAGAAACACAGAATACCGGAGTGGAATGAGGATAGATAAAGGGAAGATTTCATGTGTTAGGCATGGAATCTTCCCTTATTTTACAGTACCGTCTACAAAAGTGTAAGACTGGATATTTATGCCAGAGATGAAACGGAAGTCGGCTATGATATTGAGATGCGGAATACGGAAGAAGGGAATTTGGCAAAACGGAGCCGCTTCTATCAGGCAGAAATGGATGTATATTTAGAAGATGGGACGAAGAGAATTTTCCTGAGTATAAAATATGATTGTAAGGGCGGTGCTTCCCGGCTGGAAATTTTAAAATTTGCCCGGGAGAAATATTCCAATGGAGAAACTACGTGGACAGAATCGGAAAATATCCGGTATTTTTATGAATTTTTTCAAAAGCATGAAAGAGACTTTTTGCAAACAACATCATAGTATGATAAAATAGGAGCCGCAGGAGGTGCACAATGAAACGAATTTTTTTAATTGTATTAGACAGTGTAGGCATCGGAGAACTGCCGGATGCTGCAGAATATGGCGATGCCGGCAGCAATACCCTTCTTGCCGCATCGAAAAGCCCTTATTTTTCCATGCCGAATATGAGAAAGCTTGGATTTTTCAATATAGACGGCGTAAATATCGGACATAAAGAGGCAAATCCTAATGGCTCCTATGCCCGCATGGAGGAACTATCCAAAGGAAAGGATACCACCATAGGACATTGGGAAATTGCAGGTATTGTATCAAAAGCACCGCTTCCAACCTATCCGAACGGTTTTCCTAAGCCGGTGATAGAAGAATTTAAGAAGAAAACCAACCGTGGTGTCTTATGCAATAAGCCATATTCCGGTACAGATGTTATCCGGGACTATGGAGAAAAGCATCTGAGTACCGGAGATTTAATTGTATATACATCTGCTGATTCCGTATTTCAGGTGGCAGCACATGAAAAAATTGTCCCGGTAGAAAAACTATACGAATACTGTAAAATCGCAAGAGAGATTTTGAAGGGAGAACATGGGGTAGGACGTGTCATTGCCCGTCCCTTTACTGGTGATGCCGGGAAGTTTACAAGGACATCAAGACGGCATGATTTTTCCTTAGAGCCGCCG
>CAYWXJ010000137.1:0-5759 GCA_964462405.1 uncultured Eubacterium sp. | reverse complement strand
CGCAGACGCATATCTACGATTGCCTGTGCCTGTACATCTGATAAACCGAAGCGTTCCTGCAATTTTTCTTTAGCTTCATTGGTGGTACGGCTGCTGCGGATAATGGAAATAACTTCATCTATATTATCTAAAGCAATCAGTAAGCCCTGTAAAATATGGGCACGTTCTTCTGCTTTGTTCAAATCGTATTTAATTCTTCTGGTTACAACATCCTTCTGGTGCAGCAGATAGTAGTCTAACATCTGGTAAAGATTCAACACTTTCGGTTCGTTATTTACCAATGCTATCATGATAACGCCGAAGGTATCCTGTAACTGGGTATGTTTAAATAACTGATTTAAAATTACATTTGCATTGACATCACGACGAAGTTCAATACAAATACGCATACCCTGACGGTTCGACTCATCACGAAGGTCTGTAATACCGTCAATCTTCTTTTCACGGACCAGTTCTGCAATTTTCTCAATCAACCGGGCTTTATTTACCATGAACGGAAGCTCTGTTACAACAATACGATTCTTCCCATTCTGCATCGGTTCAATATCGGTAATGGCACGCACACGAATCTTACCGCGTCCAGTACGGTATGCCTGTTCAATACCGGAGGTTCCAAGAATCATTCCTCCTGTCGGAAAATCCGGTCCCTTTACGATTTTTAAGATTTCTTCGATTTCGGTTCCTCTGTCTTCTAATATCTGATTGTCGATAATTTTTACAACTGCCGCAATGACTTCTTTCAAGTTGTGAGGCGGAATATTTGTCGCCATACCAACAGCAATACCGGAGGTTCCGTTCACTAAAAGGTTCGGATACCTCGAAGGAAGTACGGTAGGCTCTTTTTCCGTTTCATCGAAGTTCGGCATGAAATCTACAGTGTCTTTATTAATATCGGCAAGCATTTCCATGGAAATCTTGCTGAGTCTTGCCTCGGTATAACGCATTGCCGCAGCACCGTCACCATCTACGGAACCAAAGTTCCCGTGTCCATCCACCAGCGGATAACGGGTAGACCAGTCCTGAGCCATATTTACCAATGCACCATAGATGGAGCTGTCACCATGCGGATGATATTTACCCATGGTATCACCTACGATACGTGCACATTTACGATGCGGCTTATCCGGTCCGTTATTCAATTCTATCATGGAATATAAAACCCTTCTCTGTACGGGCTTTAAACCATCTCTGACATCCGGAAGCGCACGAGATGCAATAACACTCATGGCATAATCGATGTAGGATGTTTCCATAGTTTTCTTTAGGTCTACATCATAAACCTGGTCAAAAATCTTATCATCCATTTATACTGACTCCTCCTATACGTCCAGATTCTGAACGTATTTTGCATTTGCTTCAATAAATTCACGTCTTGGTTCTACCTTATCACCCATAAGCGTGGTAAAGGTAACATCAATTTCAGAAGCAGATTCTTCGTCCATAATGACACGGCGCAAAATACGCTTTTCAGGGTCCATGGTGGTTTCCCAAAGCTGCTCTGCATCCATTTCCCCAAGTCCTTTATAACGCTGAATCTTGTTATTATTATCCCGTCCAATTTCCACAAGAATTTTATTTAATTCTTCGTCGCTGTATGCATACCAGATCTTCTTATTCTTCTCAATCTTATAGAGCGGCGGCTGCGCCAGATAGACATATCCCTGCTTAATCAACTCCGGCATGAAACGATAAATAAATGTCAAAAGCAATGTACTGATATGTGCACCATCTACATCGGCATCGGTCATAATAATAATCTTATGATAACGAAGCTTAGTAATATCAAAATCTTCATGAATTCCTGTACCAAATGCAGTAATCATGGCTTTAATCTCTGCATTGCCATATATTTTGTCGAGTCTCGCTTTTTCTACATTTAAAATCTTACCGCGAAGCGGTAGAATCGCCTGGGTCGCACGGCTTCTTGCTGTCTTTGCAGAACCGCCCGCAGAATCTCCCTCTACGATGTAAATTTCACAGTTTCGTGGGTCTTTATCGGAACAGTCCGCTAACTTTCCGGGAAGTGACATACCTTCTAAGGCTGTTTTTCTTCTGGTCAGATCCCGTGCTTTTCTGGCTGCCTCTCTGGCTCTCTGTGCAAGAAGAGATTTCTCACAGATAGTCTTTGCAATGGCAGGATTCTGTTCTAAGAAGTAGGTAAGCTGTTCACTTACAATACTGTCCACTGCACCTCTTGCCTCACTGTTGCCTAATTTCTGCTTGGTCTGTCCTTCAAACTGGGGTTCTTCTATTTTGATACTGATAATCGCAGTAAGTCCTTCCCGAATATCATCTCCGGTAAGAGCTGCATCTGTATCTTTGATAATCTTATTGTTTCTTGCGTACTGATTAAAAGTCTTTGTCAAGGCATTCCGAAAGCCTGCTAAATGCGTTCCGCCCTCCGGTGTAATAATATTATTGACAAAGCTGAATGTAGTATCATTAAACGAATCATTGTGCTGCATTGCCGCTTCTACATAGACGCCGTCTTTCTGGCCTTCACAGTAAATAACCTCCTGATACAAAGGCTCTTTGTTCTTATTCAGATAATTGACAAATTCCTTAATACCTCCGGCATAATGAAATTCCTTCTCTATCACAGGATCGGTTCTGTCATCTCTCAGTACAATTCTTAAATTCTTCGTTAAAAATGCTGTCTCTCTTAATCTCTGTTTTAAAATATCATAATCGTAAACAGTTTCTTCAAATATGGTATCATCCGGTAAAAATGTGACCTTCGTTCCGGTCTTCTCTAATGGGCATTCTCCGACCACTTTTAACGGATATATGGTCTTACCTCGCTCATAACGCTGTTTATATACCTTTCCTTCGCTTCGGATCTCAACTTCAAGCCAAATGGATAATGCATTTACAACAGAAGCACCTACACCATGCAATCCGCCGGATACCTTATATCCTCCGCCACCGAACTTACCGCCGGCATGAAGAATCGTAAAAACTACCTCTACACCGGTAAGTCCTGATTTATGGTTAATACCTACAGGGATTCCGCGACCGTCATCAATTACTGTAATAGAATTGTCTTTATTTACAGTTACTTCGATATTTTTGCAGAATCCAGCTAACGCTTCATCAACAGAATTGTCTACAATTTCGTATACTAAATGATGCAGACCTCTTGCTGAGGTACTGCCGATATACATTCCAGGTCGCTTTCGGACTGCTTCAAGTCCCTCTAAAATCTGTATTTGGTCTGCTCCATATTCAGTGCTCATAATTTCCTCCTAATTTGCGAAAAACCACTCCGTCAATCACTTCATAAACCCGGTTAATATGAAAACGATTGCGTATAAATTCATCTAATCCGGTGCATGTTATGATTGTCTGAGTGCCACATATATTATTCAGCAGGTAATTCTGCCGGTTACTGTCTAATTCTGATAATACGTCATCCAAAAGTAAAATCGGTGTATCTGAAATGACCTTTTTTACCAGTTCTATTTCAGATAATTTTAAAGAGAGGGCAGAAGTACGCTGCTGTCCCTGAGAACCGAACTTTCGAATATCTACGCCGCGAATAGAAAAGGACATATCATCCCGGTGCGGCCCTACGGTAGTCTGACCTAACTTTAAATCCTTCTCCTGTACTCTTATCAATTCCTGTTCAAAAAGATTTTCTTCTATATTTGGTTCATAAGTAAGAATCATCTCTTCTCTGCCGCCGGAAATGTTATAGTGTATTCCGGTTACAATTTCATTTAATTGATTTACAAATTCTCTTCGGCTCTTAATAATTTTTCTGCCATATTCAAGTAACTGAATATCCCAGATAGAGAGTGTATCTTTCAAATCTGGTCTGAAATAAATATCTTTTAGAAGTTTATTCCGTTGATTTAATATTTTATTATATTTTGTCAGGTCAGATAAATAAATTCTGTCTAACTGACAAAGCTCTAAATCCATAAAACGTCTTCTTTCCGAGGGACCATTTTTTATAATATTCAAATCCTCCGGTGAAAAAAATACTATATTTAAAATTCCAAACAGCTCACTGGCTTTTTTGATGGGAATCTGGTTAATGGCAATTCCCTTGGTACGATTTTTCTTTAAATGCATATCGATTTGGAACTGTTTTTCCTGCTTTTCTACAAAGGTGCGGATATGAGATTCGTCATTTTCAAACTGAATCATCTCCTTATCCTTGCTTCCTTTATGGGATTTTGTAGTTCCGCTCAGATAAATAGCTTCTAAGATATTCGTCTTTCCCTGGGCATTGTTGCCATAGAGAATATTTGTACCTTCCTCAAAATCAATTGTTAGTGTTTCATAATTCCGAAAATGATTTAATTCTAACGATTTTACAATCATTTGATTATTTGAAATGTCTCACCGTTAAAGGATACAGTGTCCCCCGGATAGAGCTTTCTTCCTCTTCGTTGTTCTATTTCTCCATTGACTGTAACGGCTCCGTCTAAAATTACCATTTTAGCATCTACACCGGAGTCTACAAATCCCGCTTTTTTTAATGCCTGACCAAGACGAATAAATTCGTCACTTTCCCGAATTTCGATTTCCATATCTATTCCTCTTTTATCATAGATTTATTAATTGACCGCCGCATTAAAATTAACAGGAAGAATCAAATAAATATAGCTTTCATTATCGTCCTTGATAAAACATGGAGCCTTTGGATTTACCATATAAAGGGTTACTTCTTCTTCATCAATAACACGAAGTGCGTCAATAAAGAATTTAGGATTAAATCCAATTAAAATATCTTTTCCTTCCTTTTCGATGTCAATATCTTCATTCATAGAACCAATAAAGGAATTGATTTTTAATTCCATGTAATTATCTGTAATATTCATGATAATTGGTTTTTTGTCACCCTCTTTGATCAAAAGAATAGCACGGCTAATACAGTCTAAAAGCTCTCTTTTATTGATATGAATTTTTGTTTCATAATCGGAAGAGAGCATCTGTTCAATTTTGAAATAATCACCTTCGATCAGTCTTGATACTACTGTTGTCTGGTCAAATTCAAAAATAATATGATTTTCTGTAATATATAAAGTGACATCTTCTTCGAAAACACCCGGTAAAATCTTACTGATTTCCATTAGTGTTTTACCAGGAACAACAACTTTTTTATTGTCGTAGTTATCTTTTAATTCTATATTACGGATGGAAATACGGTGTCCGTCTAAGGATACAACCTTTAACTGATTTTCATTAATCTCAAAAAGTTCACCTGTCATGAGTTTATTATTGTCATTATCGGCAATGGAGAAAATGGTCTGTCTGATTACTTCTTTTAATGTGAACTGTGACATAGAGATAGAATCCTTGCGTTCGACATAAGGAAGATAAGAAAAATCTTCTCCGGATTTCCCAATAATATTAAAATTTGCTTTTTCACAGGTAATTAATGTCTTAAAGGAACTGTCCGTTTCAATTCTGACCTCGTTATCAGGAAGGTTTCTTACGATTTCAGAGAAAATCTTAGCATCTAAAGCAATGATACCAGGTTCTAAAATCTCACCTTCAATTTTCGTTTCAATTCCTAATTCCATATCATTTGCAGTTAATTTTATCTCGTCTGTAGAAGCATCAATCAGTATGCATTCTAAGATAGCCATTGTAGTTCTGGTTGGAACTGCTTTTGAAACAATATTAACTCCTTTCAAAAGATTTAACTTTGAGCATATCAGTTTCATGTCGTGTATAACTCCTTTCAAAAAAGCATATATATATATAATTAAAAACACACTATAGAAATACAAAAGGGTCAAGGCCTA
>CAYWXJ010000136.1:0-5847 GCA_964462405.1 uncultured Eubacterium sp. | reverse complement strand
ATAAACTCCCGGTGCTTTATTGAGGTAATCAACTTCAAGTCCGGAATCATCTGCTAATACGATTGCATCTGTCTTTTTGGCTACTGCCTTCGCCTTAATCATTGCATTCTCTTCAAACGTTGTACCGTTTTCTTCTGCATCGGCAAAAATCCCCGCTTCCTTCATGGATAATATCTCTGCGTCCAAACCTTCTAAGATTTCCCGGATTTCTCTCATTTTATCATTATTCCCTGTTGCAAAAATAATCCTTGTCTTCATAATTCCACCTTTTGTATCTTTTATATTCTATGTAGCAAACCTCTATCAATATCCCTCTGCAAATGCCCGCATGATGGCATTGTAAATTCCCTGTGCAACCTTCTTTTGGTATTCCTCTGACCGAAGATTGTTAAGCTCCGTCTGATTAGTCATAAAGCCCACCTCAATCAATGCCACAGGCACCTCACTGGTACGGATAATGTAAATCTCATTGCCCTCCACAAGCCCCTTATTGGAGCTTCCTGTCATCGCAGTGACTTCTTCTAAACAAATCTGTGCTAACCCTTTCGTGCCGTACTCCACATCCGCTTTGCTCTCATCATACATCACCTGTGTCCCGTTAATACTGGACATTCGACCACTTTGGGTAGAATTATTATGTACGCTGATAAACAAATCCGCATCGGACTTATTGGCAAGTCCCACACGATTTTCAAAACTGGGATTCACATCTTCCGTTCTGGTATAATATACCCCAATCGACTTATCCTCTGATTCATCAAAAATCTCTTTTAGCTTTAATACTATATCTAAATCAATATCCTTCTCGTAAACACCCTGTTTTGTAGCTCCGGGCGCATTTCCGCCATGTCCTGCATCAATTACTACTACTTTATCATAGACTTCCTGTGGTGTCAAAAAGTCAATATAATAGTAATCCTCATCGTAACTGGTTTCTAACTCATATACCTTATCCGTAACAAATTCCACCACACCATATCCCTTACAGCTTTCATAATGGAGACTGTCAATATTATCGCTCCGTCCTAACATGGGATATTCATAAAAATATTCTTCATCTGCATAGGGAATCCGAATATCAATGGTCTGTGTCACATAATTCTGGATAACCTCTAAATCACTACCGGCAACACCCAGCGGCAGTTCTAAACGGAGCTGGCTGGAAAATAACGGTTCCTCCTCTGATTCCTGCTTTGCCTGCTCATTATTGTATGCTAAAAGCTCCAGACCGGTCATATTCAACCGTTCTGCCTGGTTTTTTATCCGGTACTCCTTTGCCGTCTCAAGCAAAGCCTGTGATGTACTTCCCAACTGCGGGAAATAAGAAATCGACACACAGACCAATACAGATATTATCGTTATAAAAATGGAAGTCTTCTTTAAGATTCTTTCTTCCAAACTGCAAATCCTCCAAAACTATTTTTCTTTAGTATATGCCTTAATACACAAATTACAGGAAGATGTTTCTTCTACACGATCCCATCTTCCGCCCGCAGCACTGATGTAACCCTGCCCATCCGTCAAGTCCACATCCTTTGTGGCTTCATCTGCTGCATATTCAATCGCCATCGGATGCACCGCCTCCGGTGTATCTAAATACAATACCACCGCATACTGCTCTCCCGGCTCCAACAAAACCTCTTGTCCGATGGGAATGGTATAATACCCTGCATTTTTCAAACTGCCTTCCGCAATCAATTCTTTCTTCTCAAATGAATCTGTATTCTCAAAATCCCGTACCACATATACGCGATACTCCGTATTTTTTCCAGTCGCATAAAATCCGACTGCAGACAATGCTTCCTCACTCTCGGCAGTATACACATTCGCACCATAAACAGAAGACTTGTTAAAACCAATCTGTCCTACCCAGCCGCAAAGATCTGACTGGTAAATCTTATCATAATTGTCCGTCTCCTCTACTTTTGTGTAGACAACATTATGGCTTCCGATATTCGTGTCATAATAGGATACATAAAACACACCGTTCTCACCAAATTCATCTCCCCAGCTATTCTGACAGATAAAAGCTCCATCCCCTTCCACATTTATCGGGAAATTCTCTTTCGGATAATTGTCATCCCAGCCAATAATCACAACTTCATGATTCGGCTTTTCTGTTCCGATATAGCAATATGCATTCTTTTCTCTGTTATAAAAAGAAGAAGGACTGCTGCTGTTCCTTAATGCACTGTACAAAGAAGTTTGTACGCCCCCATATTGAAATACTGCTTCCTTTATCTTCTCATAATCCTTTCCTTCCATCATCTGTACTTCCTGCACATGCTTTACAGCAGAAAGTCCGGACTCTGTCTTTCCATCCCCGAAGGGGTCATCCTTTTCATACACCGGGCCCTGCCAGGAAACTAAGTATGCCACGCCCATAGTATATTCTCCACCGTCATTCGTATCCACCTTGAAAGAATTACTCATACTCATATGATCCGGTGAAAATTCCAATGCTTCCTCCGGCAGTAGGGCAGATTCCAAGGCACTGAGCGCAGCAAATGCCCAGCAGGTTCCTGTACTTCCCTGATTCTTAATCACACCGACCCTGTCTTTTTCCCGAAGATCATAGCTCACCGGGAAAATTGACGCTGTTTCGGAAGTATCCACCGCAATCGCCTGATTTTTCTCCATATTCCATTCAAAATTATATCCGATATTTTCTGCCAGCTCTCCTATACTGATATAATATGCTCCATCCACTTCTATCATTGGAGACGTCATCTGCCACTGTTCATCATTTACAGAGATTTCTGATTCATCTAACCCCAATAAGACCTTATCATTTCTCTTCTCCACTAAAAGTTCTTTATTTTCATATATATGGGAACTGCATTTTAACCCTTCCGTCAGAATATCTACCGGAACCATAATATTCAGGTTATCATCCATAAAAATAGATGTATCTTTATTCGTATATTCTTTATTGTCAATGGCAACCGAAATCGTTTTCTCATTAACCGTTTCTGCAATTAAAGGATTCCAGTCCTCCTCCTTCAGCTCTGCCCCACGGAACTTTCCTACCGTTTCATAATCGCCGCCAAAACTATTAAAATTTAATACACAAGCTGCAGCAACTAATACCGCCAGCAAAATATAACGCTTGACATGACTCATAAAAATCCCTCTATTTCCTGTTCCTCTTTGGTGGTTTCGGGCCTAAGAACTGATAAAAATACGTTTTTAACATTCCATTGTAAATTTTCCTGTTCTTATCTGCCTTACGTCCAATATATTTTTCCGTATCCTCATAGCCAGTGATCATATAAAGCGACCAGGAATCCAAGCCCTGATAAGCCTTTCCAATTTCCTTATAAAGTGCGGGAAGTGCTTCTTTTTCCTCTAAACGCTCCCCATAAGGCGGGTTGGTCAGAATAAAACCATACTTCTTAGGATGATGAAGCTCACTGACCGGTCTCTGCTGAAAATGAATCAATCCTTCCACACCTGCACGCTTTGCATTTTCTCTTGCGGCTTTAATAATATCACCATCTATATCATATCCCTGTATATCCACAGTAATATCAGTATTTACCATTTCCTCTGCTTCCGCAAAACAATCTTCCCACAGTTCTCTGGGAATAAGGTTGTCCCATGTTTCCGACAGAAAGTGCCGTTTCATTCCCGGTGCAATATTCGCCGCAATCATTGCCGCCTCAATCGGAAATGTCCCACTTCCGCAAAACGGGTCTACAAGTATCCGGTCTGCCTTCCAGGGTGTCAAAAGAATCAGTGCAGCCGCTAAGGTTTCTGTCAAAGGTGCTTTACTGGTAAGATACCGGTAGCCTCTTTTATGCAAGGAGTCCCCTGTGGTATCAATGGTAACCGTCACTTCATCCTTCAGCAGAAAGATACGAACCGGATAGGAAGCACCGTCTTCCGGAAACCAGTCCATATCATATTCCTGCTTCATTCGCTCTACCATTGCCTTCTTTCCAATTGACTGAATATCAGACGGACTGAACAGTTTGCTCTTTATCGCGGAAGCCTTCGTTACCCAGAATTTCCCATCCGCAGGAATATAATCCTCCCAGGGAAGTGCTTTGATTCCCTGAAACAATTCCTCAAAAGTAGTCGCCCGAAACCTTCCTACCTTTAAAAGTACACGTTCTGTTGTCCGAAGAAAAATATTGCCCCGGCAGATTGCCTCCGCATCACCTTCAAACGTAATTCTGCCGTCTTCCACCTGTGAAATTTCATATCCAAGGTCATATATTTCTTTTTTTAAAACTGCTTCAAGTCCAAAATGACATGGCGCAATCAACTCAAAATTCTTCATTTCGTTCTCCATCTATTCTCAATATGTCCATTATGATATAATCTTATCTTTTAAAAACAGTAGTGTCAATCTCTTTTTCATTCATCTTCAGAAATGCCTGATAACCGCCAATTACCGTATATACCGCCCCTTTTCTCCCTCTTAATTTTCTTGCCGCCAGCAAACTCTGATTTCCATGCTCACAATATAAAATCAAACTGATTTTATCCGGTATTTCTCTGCGCCACTCTTCTATGTACTCCAACGGAAAATTCTTAGCATTCCCTATATGTCCTTTTCGATAACTTTCTTCACTCCGCAAATCTATCAGCAGTGCACGCTCTCTTTCTGCAATTTTTTTAATATCCTCCGTCCGTATCATTTCAAATCCATATACATGTGCTCTCTCCATCCTAAATTCTCCTTTTTTCTATTTTAAAAAACGGACTACAAAACATCGTTTGTAATCCGTTTTTCACTAATATCTTATGCAATTTTTACCCATCTGCTACTAAGTTCAGGCTTCATTTTCCTTTGCATTTCTGCCTGTCCGAATCACTGTAATCGAAATAAATCGTCAATTAGTAATTGGAATTGTCAGAAGCACTGTTAGATGCTTTGTTAGAAGACTTATTAGAAGTCTTGTTAGATGCACCTTTGTTCGCACCTGTGTTGTCAGATACACTGTTCTTACTTGTCGCATTCTGGCTGTAACTCTTTAAATTGTAGCTGTTAGAGCTTTTGTTTGTACTATTGTTTGCCATTTTTCTTTACCTCCTAAGCATTCATTTACTGCACCTTTATTATCTGAAGCTTGGAAGTAAAATATGCAGTTTATTTTCGATTCCCATAAAATAACAAATATAATAAAATGATAACTAAAATAAGCGGCAGGATAACCGGAATCAGCACCATAGAAATTTTTGCAAGTAGTATAAGCACTACAACAGCAATGATTCCCAGCAAAAGATAACCATACCATGAATTTATCTTAAAGCTCCCATAGCGCACATCCCAGCCTGTACGTTCATCAAAATTAATATGAAATCCTTTTTGCTTTTCAGTATCTGCCTTCTGGTAACTCCGATTATCCGCTGTTTTCTGATCGTTTTCCTTAAAATCCCTTTTTTCCGTTGTTTCAATAATTGTCTTCGCAATCAATCTTGGGTTTCCCAATGCTCTTATTACTTCTTCTTCCGTTCTTCCTTTTCGGGATTCTTCCATAATATAGTTTTCATAATACCGCAGATGCTCATTTACCCGTGCCTGTGATACCTGTCCCTGTAAAGCAATACGAAGTTCCTTTAAAAATATATCTCTTGTCATCACGGCCTCCATGTTTCCCTTATTATATATACAGAAAGAAAATGCGTCAATATGAAAATTCCATCAACTTTCCTATAAACCTGTCACTGGCAGTTGATTTGCTGCGCTCTGTGCTGTATGCGTGCCGCCAGCACACACCCCCTGCATAATCGCAATAAAAAATCACGAAAATCTTGCATTTACAAAACTTTCGTGATTTTCTTAACGTGCGTGAGAGGATTCGAACCCCCGACACCTTGGTCCGTAGCCAAGTGCTC
>CAYWXJ010000135.1:0-5856 GCA_964462405.1 uncultured Eubacterium sp. | reverse complement strand
TAGAGCGTCGCATTGGTAGTGCGGAGGTCACGGGTCCGATTCCCGTTGCCAGCTTTTTTTTAACAGAATTATTTACCCTGCATATATAACATTGAGGAGATGTTATTATGCAGGGAATTTTATACGCTTTTTTAGGAACACTGTTTACCTTTGGAATTACGACAATAGGAGCATTAAACGTATTTATTGTACGAAAGAAGACAGATCATACCATGGAAGCTCTGACATTGGGGTTTGCCGCAGGTGTTATGATTGCCGCATCTATCTGGTCGCTGTTAATACCCGGAATGGAGCGGGCAAAAGCTTTAGGACAGATTACTTATCTTGTTATGTCTGCAGGATTTTTGGCAGGTGTGGGACTTTTGTTAGCGGCAGATAAGCTGATTCAGAAAAGATGTAATAACGTTGCTTTGAAAAAGCAAAGGAGTACTGCGATGCTGGTTTTGGCAATTACTGCCCACAATATTCCGGAAGGAATGGCAGTCGGGCTTGCCTTTGCATTAGCGGCAGCAGAGCCGGGAAATGAAGCCTTATTTTCCGGTGCGGCGGCACTTACATTGGGAATTGGCATCCAGAATTATCCGGAGGGAATGGCAGTTGCACTGCCGCTGATGCGGGAAGGAATGTCAAAACGAAGAGCATTCTTCATTGGAAGTATGTCAGCAGCAGTAGAGCCGGTTTTTGGTGTGGCAGCAGCTGTCCTGGCGGGGAAAATGCTGGCATACATGCCGCTGTTTTTGGCAATGGCGGCAGGAGCTATGATCTATGTTGTGGTACAGGAACTGATACCCGAAGCACATTTAGATGATGAGGATAAATCCGGTACCTTAGGATTTGTAGTGGGATTTATCATTATGATGATACTCGATATTGCATTAGGGTAAGTAGAAACAGTAACTTGCAGTTTACATTCCGGTCTATGCGTGTTAAAGTTGAATCACTGAAAAGTGATAAAAATGCAAAAAGAGGATGCGAAGATGAATTGTACAAAGGAACAGTTATTATTATATGGAGTGACCGACAGAAGCTGGTTAAATGGGAGAACCTTATACGAACAGGTAGAAGAGGCTTTAGAGGGAGGAGTGACATTTTTACAGCTTCGGGAGAAGAATTTATCAAAAGAAGCGTTTTTAGAGGAAGCCGTCAGGATAAAGCAGCTATGCCGAAAATACCATGTGCCGCTTATTATCAATGACGACGTAGAGATTGCATATAAGTCAGATGCCGACGGTATCCATGTGGGACAGGGAGATATGCCGGCGGATGAAGTGCGGAAAATTTTAGGAGCCGGTAAAATCATCGGTGTAACTGCAAGGACCGTAGAACAGGCGAAGGAAGCAGAACGCACAGGCGCAGATTACATTGGAAGCGGAGCTGTATTCGGAAGCGGAACGAAAACGGATGCGAAAGCCCTAGATCATAAAATATTTTCAGAAATATGCCATAGTGTAGAGATACCGGTAGTGGCAATTGGAGGAATTAACAGGGAAAATATTTTGAAATTAAGGGGACTTGGTGCAGCAGGGGCAGCCATCGTCAGCGGGATTTTTGCCCAGGAGGATATTCGGGCAGCAGCAGCGGATTTAAAGAAAAAAGCTTTGAAAATTATATAATTCCTATCCTAAAAAACGACGCCGGTCAAAAGATCAGGCGTCGTTTTCTATATTCGTAATATTTATAGAGCTTGCAGCGGGTGTGCCAGTCAGGTTCTGATATGCGATATAACTGTCGGCTGCGGGTTCCTCTTTATCTTCATCCGCCGAAACAGAAGTCACAGAAAGAGAAAGTGTAAGTGCTGTTTCTTCTTTTCCGAGAAGCGAAGAGAGGTATTTCATATAATCATCATAGGAAAAAATCTCTGTCAAAATATCTCCTGCTAATGCATTCAGATCCTGATAGGTGACTTCAGGATCATTATGTACTGTACTCTCTGCGGCATAGACCGTTTCTGTATCAGGAATGGTAACGCCCTCTTCGAGATATGATGTGATCTTAGCTACATAATTCTGAGTCTCTGCAAAAGGAGGGATGCCGCCATATTTATCTACGTTATTGCTTCCGGCATTATAGGCAGCAAGGGCAAGAGATACATCTCCGTTATATTTATCTAACATCTGGCGGATATATTTAGCACCGCCCATAATATTCTCATACGGGTCGTAAGCATCTGTTACGCCAAGACTTGCGGCAGTTGCAGGCATAAGCTGCATCAGCCCCTGTGCACCGCTTCTGCTGGTAGCATTCGGGTTAAAGTTGGATTCCTGTCTGGTCATAGCCTTTAATAATTCCGCAGACACACCGTAAGTCTGTGATGCTTCTTCGTAGATCTCTTCTAAGTTCTTGCTTGTCTTTAAATAAGAAGAAAAGTCTACATTCGAAGATGACTGCTCTTTGACGGTATTAGATGCTGATACGGCAGCATTTAAAGCTTCTAAGGCTGAAATATTTGTCATAACAGTTAAACACTCCTTCAAAATAACCATACTTTTATATAGTATAACATATTTTTTGACAAAATAAAGCAATTTCCGAAAAAAAGATTGAATTTCGAAAATGACTGGTGTAGAGTTACCATGTATAAAAGAAAGAGGGATTCAATATGGAACAACTGAAAAAGGGCGGATATGCAAGAGCCTTTCAGGAAGCATTTCCATTTACGATACCGGTGCTCACCGGATACCTGTTCATTGGAATTGCCTTCGGCGTCATGTATCAGGAAAAGGGCTATAATTTCCTGTGGGCAATTCTGATGAGTATATTAGTATATGCCGGGAGCGGACAGTATCTGGCTGTCAATTTTTTTGCACCGGGGGTCAGTTTTGCAGATGTGATTTTCATGACGTTTATGGTGAATATCCGTCATATTTTTTATGGGCTTTCCTTATTAGAGCGTTTTAAGAAAATGGGGAAAAAGCGGCTGTATATGATTTTTTCCCTGACAGATGAAACCTATTCGCTGTTTTTTGTTACGAAGGCTCCTAAGGATGTGCCGGAGGATAAATTCTTATTTGCCATTGCACTGTTAGATCAGCTCTATTGGGTCATCGGCTCTGCAATCGGAGCTATGGCAGGCGAACTCATTCCGTTTCAAACAGAGGGAATTGATTTTGCCATGACGGCACTGTTCCTTGTTATTTTCGTAGAACAGTGGTTAGCGGGAGGAAACCGGATTCCGGCAGTCATCGGGCTGGTTTCTTCAGCGGCATTGCGGCTGGTGTTTGGCAGCGGCAATTTTATTCTGCCGTCTATGATTTGTATTATGCTCTGTCTGATTTCCGGCAGAAAATATATTGAAAAATATGAGAATAAGGAGGCAAAAAAAGATGCCGATTAGTGTGGGACGTTCTTTATTGATTATTTTTGCGGTATCAATTACTACATTTGCGACAAGGGCGATTCCCTTTTTGCTGTTTCCTAAGGGAAAAGAGATACCGCCTTTAGTGCAGTATATCGGAAAAGTACTGCCCCCGGCAGTCATCGGAATGCTGATTATCTATTGCTTTCAGTCGGTAAGCTTTTTTGGCTATCCTTTTGGGGCACCGGAGCTGATTGCAGCGGCAGTTGTAATAATTTTGCATGTGTGGAAACGGAATAACCTGTTGAGCATCGGAGCCGGGACGATACTTTATATGTTTTTGATTCAAAAAGTTTTTTAGAGAATGTCCTTGACAAATACAGAAAAAGACAATATAGTATTCCTAAATAGTACCACTATTGAAAGAGGGAGCTATGGATACAAACCAGTTAATTGAGAAGCTGATGTGCTTTGGACTGACAAGACAGGAGGCAACCGTCTATCTTTGCCTGGCACAGAATGGAGAAGTAACAGGATATGAAGCTGCCAAGCAGACGGGAATCTCCCGTTCGAATGCTTATAATGCGTTAGCAGGGCTTGTGGATAAGGGAGCAGCATATACCACAGAGAGTACGGCAGTCCGGTATCATGTGGTAGATACAGAGGAATTTTGTTCTAACAAGATTCGGGCGTTAGAAGAGATGAAGCTGCAGCTGAAGGTACATATGCCGAAGCCTAAGGCGGAGACAGAGGGCTATCTGACGATTACCGGAGATAATCATATCCGGGATAAGATAAAGAACATGATCGCCCAGTCTAAGCAGCGCATCTATCTTTCCATGACAGAGAGCTGTGCCCGTATGTTTCAGAAAGAGATAACAGAGGCAATCGCAGAAGGGAAAAAGGTAGTGATATTAACAGATGGACCCTTAGAGATTTCCGGTGCCATCAGTTACCGGACGGAGGATAAGGGCAGACAGATCGGCGTGATTACCGATTCCACCAATGTACTCACAGGAGAAATCGGCAAAGGAGAAGAGAGTACCTGTCTGTATTCCGGTCAGCAGAATTTTGTGCAGGTGTTTAAGGATTCTCTGCGCAATGAGATAAAATTAATACAGCTTATGAAGGGAGATAAGGAATAGAATGAAAGAACCATTTGTAACCTACGAGAAATTACAGGAAATCGTCAAAGAATATCCGACCCCGTTTCATTTATATGATGAAAAGGGTATCCGTGAGAATGCGAAGGCAGTGAAGGAGGCATTTGCATGGAATAAAGGATTCCGGGAGTATTTTGCAGTTAAGGCGACTCCGAATCCGTTTTTGATTAATATTTTAAAGGAATATGGCTGTGGCTGCGACTGCTCCTCTATGACAGAGCTTATGTTAGCGGATGCCCTTGGTTTTTCCGGGGAAGAGATTATGTTTTCTTCGAACGATACTCCGGCAGAGGAATTTGCTTTTGCAGATAAAATCGGTGCTACCATTAACTTAGATGACTTTACCCATATCGAATTTTTAGAAAAGACCATCGGCAAGATTCCGGAAACCATTAGCTGCCGTTTCAATCCGGGCGGTGTATTTAAAATCAGCAACAGCATAATGGATAATCCCGGAGATGCAAAATACGGCTTTACGAAGGAGCAGCTATTTGAAGGATTTCGGATTTTAAAGGAAAAGGGTGCAAAAAAATTTGGTGTACATGCATTCCTTGCAAGCAATACCGTTACGAATGACTATTATCCGACATTGGCGAAAACTTTATTTGAAACAGTCGTGGAATTAAAAGAAGCAACGGGCTGTGATATTCGTTTTATCAATCTTTCCGGCGGGGTAGGAATCCCATATACACCGGATCAGACACCGAACGATATTCGTGCCATCGGGGAAGGCGTGCGCAAGGTATATGAGGAAGTTTTAGTTCCGGCAGGCTTAGGAGATGTTGCAATCTATACAGAAATGGGACGCTTTATGATGGGACCGTATGGCTGCCTTGTAACAAAAGCCATCCATGAAAAACATACTCATAAGGAATATATCGGTGTGGATGCCTGCGCGGTAAACCTGATGCGTCCTGCTATGTACGGCGCATATCATCACATTACAGTTATGGGCAAGGACAACAGCGTCTGCGACCATAAATATGATATAACCGGTTCTCTCTGCGAGAACAACGACAAATTTGCTATTGACCGGATGCTGCCGGAGATTGACATGGGTGACCTTTTAGTTATCCATGATACAGGAGCACATGGTTTTGCAATGGGTTATAATTACAATGGTAAATTAAAATCTGCAGAAATTCTTTTAAAGGAAGATGGAAGTTTTAAAATGATCCGTCGTGCAGAAACGCCAAAGGATTACTTTGCGACCTTTGACTGCTTCGATATTTTAAAAAATATGAAAGACCCGTATCAGTAAAAGCAGTATTTCATATCCCCCACAGAATCTTCTTGTGCCGTAGTGGAAACCCGAAGGGTTAACAGCAGCTCAAAAGATTTTGTGGTAACAGTTCAGCCATGAAATAATGCAAATATCACAAAACGAACAAACGCCTT
>CAYWXJ010000134.1:0-5919 GCA_964462405.1 uncultured Eubacterium sp. | reverse complement strand
GCTATCATATAACCGGCTACAGGACTGTCGATGCCGCCGGATAATAAAAGCATTGCTTTTCCGTTGGTTCCTACCGGCATACCGCCCGGTCCCGGGATTTCCGTGGAATAAATATTAATCTTCTCACGGATTTCTACGCACAAAAGTACCTCCGGTTTGTTTACATCTACACTTATCTCGGGAAATGCGTCTAAGATCTTCTCTCCTAATGCCGCATTTAATTCCATGGAATCCATGGGATAATTTTTTCTGGCTCTTCTGGCATTTACCTTAAAGGTGATATTTTTGTCGGGATATACGCGATCCATATAGGCGATTACATCCTCGGCAAGCTTATCAAAGCCTTCATCCTCCACTAACACCACCGGACAGATACCTACAATTCCAAATACATGGGAAAGTGCTTCTAACACTTCGTCATAGTCATATTCGCCCAACGCATCCACATAGATTCTTCCCTGCAGGCGGCGCACCTGAAATTCTCCGTCCACCGGCTTTAAGGCATAACGAATCTGACCAACTAAGGCATCCTCAAACAAATACCGGTTCTTACCCTTGATTGCAATTTCACCATACTTAATTAAAAATGATTTGTACATAGTTCCTCCATTGGTTTATTTCCTTGTAAATTTCCTCCGAAACGGAATAATTTCTTTTAAACAGGAAAGTGTATAATCTAATTCTTCCTTCGTGGTCTGCTCACAAAAGCTAAAACGTACGGTAGAATCCAACAAATCCTTTTTTACACCGATCGCCTTTAACGTCCTGCTGACTGCAGGTTTGTTGGAAGAGCATGCACTTCCTGCCGAAACATAAATGCCTTTCTCCTCTAAAGAATGCAGCAGCACTTCACTTCTCACATCCGCCACACTGACGCTTACAATATGCGGTGCCGCATCTCTTCCGGTTCTGCCGTTTACGGTAACTCCTTCTATTTTTGTGATCTCAGAAATAAAATATTCCCTTAATGCATACATATGATTTACATTTTCTTCAAGATTCTCATAAGCTTCTGCCGCAGCTTCTCCTAAGCCTGCGATTGCCGGAACATTTTCTGTACCGGAACGCATACCCTTCTGCTGACCGCCGCCAAACAGAATCGGTTTTATCTTCGTCTTATCTTTGATATATAAAAAGCCGCTGCCCTTAGGCCCGTGAATCTTATGACCGCTGACAGAAAGCATATCTATTCTTAACTTTTTCGGATGTATCGTCATCTTACCATAGGATTGAATGGCATCAATATGGATCAATGCCTTCGGAGCTTTTGCATGTACTAACTGTACGGCCTCTGTAAGCGGTTCAATGGTCCCTATTTCGTTGTTTACATGCATAATGGAAACTAATATCGTATCCGCATCTAAAGCTTCATCTAAAGCCTTTAAGGAAAGCACACCATATTCATCCACCGGAAGATAGGTAACATGGTAGCCTGATTCCTCTAAATGTCCGACTGCCTGCTGTACGGAAGCATGTTCGACGGAAGTTGTAATAATATGGTTCCCTGCCCTTTTATTTGCTTCTGCACTTCCTAAAATGGCAAGATTATTAGACTCTGTTCCGCCGGAAGTAAAGTATATCTCTTTTTCATCGACTTTCAGAGTCTTTGCAATTTTCTTTTTCGCTTCTTTTATATAATTCTCTGATTTTGCTCCCATGGTATGAAGGGAGGAAGGATTGCCGAAATCCTCTGTCAAAAGCTGTACCATAAGCTTTGTGGCACGTTCACTGCATTTTGTGGTTGCAGAATTATCTAAATATACCTCCATAGTTCTACTCCATCTCTAATTCTAACATTAACATAGACATAACTGCAATGCCCGCTGTATCCGTCCGTAATATCCGTTTCCCCAGAGAAATAACCTGCATAGAATCTTTTGCCATTGCAATCTCCTCTTTCGAAAATCCGCCCTCCGGTCCTATGATAACGCTGATGGATTCTCCCGGTTTTATGCCGGATAAGGCTTCCTTCGTTCCCTGCATTCCTCTCTCATTCTCATAGGGAACAAGGCGTACGTCACATTCCATAGCATAGGACACCGCTTCTTTATAGGTCATCACCGGATGAATCTTTGGAATGATACTGCGCTTTGACTGCTTAGCGGCAGCTTCTGCCTGCTTCTGCCAGCGGGCAATCTTTGCGGCTTCTTTTTTCGCATCTAACTTGACCACGCAGTATTTCATTGCGACGGGAATGATTTCATATACCCCTAATTCCACAGCTTTTTCAATGACTGTTTCCATACGGTCACCTTTCGGAAGTCCCTGGAAAAGATAAATCTTAGAGGGAAGCTCAGTGGAAACAGCATCTTCTTTTAAAATATCCGCCTGCACAAAGGTATCTGCCACTTCGGAAATTTCACAAAAATAATCTATCCCCTTCTGGTTACTGACACGAATCTTCTCTCCCGGCTTCATACGGAGCACATTTTTAATATGGTTCACATCGGAACCTGTAATCGTAACAAATTCCCTGCCAATCTGAAAATCCTCTACAAAAAACTGATACATCCATTACTCCTTTATCGCAGTAATATTTACCCATTCACCCTGATGATTGACTTCCACAACCTTCATTCCTGCTTCTTCTATAGCAGTTCTTACCTCATCTTCTTTAAAATCTATAATTCCTGAAGTAATGAAGATTCCGCCCTGCTTTAATCTTGCCGGAATCACCGGTGCCATAGGAATGATAACATCCGCTAAAATATTTGCAACGACAATATCAAAGCACTCTGTTCCGACCGTTTTCTGCAGCTTCACATCATCAATCAGATTACCCACATAGAATTTACCGGATTCTTCCGGCAGATGGTTGACTTCCATATTCTCCCGGGTGGAGGTCATGCAGTTTTCATCTAAATCGGTGCCGACCGCTTCCGCAGCTCCTAATTTCAGCGCTGCAATGGATAAAATCCCGCTTCCGCAGCCCACATCCAATACCTTAGGGTGCTTCTCTGCCGGGGTATAATCCTTATCCCCACGAATATATTTTAAAAGCTGCCGGATACAGAGCTGTGTTGTTTCATGCTTTCCTGTTCCAAAAGAAATCCCAGGGTCAATTTCTATCAGGAATTTGTCTTTATCTTCTTCCTTTAATTCTTCCCAGGTTGGCTTGATTAAAATATCTCCTATATAAAAAGAATGGAAATATTCCTTCCAATTATTTATCCAGTCCACATCTTCCGTATCACTAGCAGTGATGGTTCCTTCTCCCACATCTATAAACTGCCGCTGCTCCTCAATACCCTCTGCGACCTTTTGCAGGATGTCAGTATGATCTTCTTCCTTCTTTTGCTCCGGACTCTCAGAAGCTGCTTGGGAGCTTTCCTCTGCATACTTCGGCAGATAAAAACTGATATAGCTGATTCCGTTATCCGGCGGCAGCTCCGGTAAAAAATCAATAAACATATCTGCCTGGTCCGCCTTGGATAAGGGAGTATTATTTTCAATTTCCACGCCCTGTATTCCCAATTCATCCAACATGGCACTTATGAAATCTTCTGCTGCTGTTGTTGTCTTAATCGTATATTTATTCCACTTCACGGCTTTTTCCTCCATCTTTTTAATTGCGAAGGTACAAAGAGCTGTATTACCAGAAAAAACCGCTGCACAACAGTGCAACGGTGTCCCTTCTGCTCTGACTCACTATTATCCTATGCCATACTCTTTTTCAACTGTTCATATTCTTCGTTGATCTTCTGAATCACTCCGGTATCTCCTGCCACATTATCCGGATGAAATATTTTTATCAAATCCTTATAACGCTTTTTTAAGGAGGACATATTCTCTACACCGGTAAAAAATAAGGATACGGAAATGTCACCCGTCAAATGACGCCGCTCTGCTGCTTCATAATCTTCCATTTTTTCATAAAAAGACTTCCTGCGTTCTACCCGCTCTCTCTCCGCAACCAGCTTACGCCACTCTTCCTCTAACATTTTCCACTTCATATCAAATAAACGCTTTTCCTGCTTCAAACGTTTTTCTTCAAATTTCTTTTCTCTTATAAATTCCTGTCTTTCGTGCTCCAACAGTCGCTGCTGCCGTTCTAATTCTTCTCTTTCGTCTGAGATTTCAGGCTCATCCGATTCACTCTCAACTGTTTTCTGGAAGCACCAGTTTGAAATGACGTTTGCTGCATTCTCTGCCGTCACATACACCTGATCCATCTTCTTGCTTCCCTTCCTCGCCATATAATTCAAGATATGGCGGCTAATCAGTCATCAGTTGCCATAAGAATACAACATATAGGGAATGCCAACAATAGGAAATTAGTACTAATTTATAAATCCTCCAGGGATTCTTTTATCTTATCCTTAAAGCTCTTCTTCTTTGGTTTTTCCGCGCCTTTCGTATCCACATTTAAGGAATTGACTGTCTCTGCATCAAATTTGCGCAAAGCTTCTTTGGCAGCTTCATTCAGACCTGTCGGCACCTGAACTACCAGGGTTACATAGTGGTCACCACGCACGGACTTATTCCGAAGCGATGGTACACCTTTTCCTTTCAAACGGATTCTGGTATCTGTCTGTGTTCCCGGTTTTACTTCATACAACACATCTCCGTCTACGGTACTGATGCGCACTTCTCCTCCTAAGGCTGCCTGTGCATAGGAAATCGGTGCTGTAGAATAGATATTCATATCCTGTCTTTGGAAAATCGGATGTCTGGAAACGATTACTTCTACTAACAGATCTCCTCTTGGACCGCCGTTTCTTCCCGGCTCACCTTTATCCCGGATTCGAACACTCTGTCCGTTGTCAATACCTGCAGGGATTGTAACCTTAATCCGCTTCTTCGAAGCAATATAGCCTGTTCCCCGGCAGTCGCTGCATTTTTCTCTGATGACCTTGCCTGTTCCGTTACATTCCGGACAGGTCTGTACATTCTGCACCATACCAAACAGGGACTGCTGGCTGTACATAACTTTTCCTTTACCGCCGCATTTCGGACAGGTCTCCGGGTTGGTTCCCGGCTTTGCACCTGTTCCGTGACAGGTATGACATTCATCCTTTAATACAATTTCTAATTCTTTTTCACAGCCGCTTATGGATTCTTCAAATGTGATCCTTACGCTGGCACGTAAGTTGGCTCCCTTTCTTGGCCCGTTATCCGCAGCACTTCTTCTGCCGCCGCCAAAAAAGTCTCCGAAAATATCTCCAAAGATGTCGCCCATGTCCATACCGGAAAAATCAAATCCACCGGCTCCGCCTGCGCCGCCTTCAAATGCGGCATGACCAAACTGGTCATACTGCCTTCTCTTATCTGCGTCGCTTAATACAGCATATGCCTCCTGCACTTCTTTAAACTTCTTCTCTGCTTCTTTATCTCCCGGATTCATATCCGGATGATATTTCTTGGCAAGCTGGCGAAATGCTTTTTTTAAAGTGGCGTCATCCGCGCTTTTATCTACGCCTAACACTTCATAATAATCTCTCTTATCTGCCATATCTTGTTCCCTCTAACTCATTTATTCCACATACAAAACCGCCTTCGGCAATGTTGCAAATATCAGTTTAGGGTTTTAGAATACTCTAAAACCCCTCTCTGAATTTTTATATCTTTTGCAATTATACTTCTTTAAAGTCTGCGTCTACAACGTCATCTTCCGGTGCACTTCCTGCTGCAGAACCTGCGCCCATGTCCGAACCTGCGCCTGCTGCCTGCTGTGCTGCCTGTGACTGCTCATACATCTTAGCAAATACCTTCTGTGCACTCTGGGTCAGTTTCTCCTGCGCTGCCTTTAACTCGCCTACCTGATCCTCTGTCATCTCCTCTGCTGCCGGATGTGCCTCTAAGATTGCTTTTACTGCACTAAGGTCAGCTTCTACAGCGGATTTATCTGCCGGGTCAATGGATGCTCCAACCTCTTCTAATGCTTTCTCTGTCTGGAATACGAAAGAGTCTGCATCATTT
>CAYWXJ010000133.1:0-5959 GCA_964462405.1 uncultured Eubacterium sp. | reverse complement strand
ATTCACTGTCATAAACGGACGGGACACGGTGCAGAAGATTTTGTGCACGGAATTATGAATTCCTGTAATCCGGTGTTTATTGATGTGGGACTTCGTATCGGTCCCGAACATTTTTATGATTATTTCAGCAGCTTTGGACTGCTGAAAAAGACCGGAGTAGATTTGCCGGGTGAAGCGGCAACGATTATGCATTCCAAAGAGAACATCGGCTTAGTTGAGCTTGCCACCATGTCTTTCGGGCAGTCCTTTCAGATTACTCCAATACAGCTTGTGACGACCGTTTCTTCCATAATAAACGGCGGAAACCGGATCACCCCGCATTTTGGCGTGTCGGTGCAGGATAGCCAGGGAAAAACGGTCAAGACCTTTGAATATCAGACCACAGAAGGAATCGTAAGTAAAGAGACTTCCGATACCGTCAAATATCTTCTTGATAAAGTTGTATCAGAGGGCGGAGGAAAAAATGCAAAGATTGCTGGATACTCCATTGGCGGCAAGACAGCAACTTCCCAGACGCTTCCGAGAAGTGCTGATAAATATATATCATCGTTTCTGGGCTTTGCACCGGTGGAAGATCCCCGGGTGTTAGTCCTAGTTGTGATTAACAATCCCCAGGGAATTTATTATGGGGGAACGATTGCAGCCCCGGTAGCAAAAGAGATATTTGAAGACATTCTGCCCTATTTGAATATTCCATTTGACGAAAAAGCGGCAGCGGAAGCAGAAACAGAACTTGCAGAATAGACAAAAATAACGTATACTGGAAAAGTTAAAGGTCACTCCTTGGTACCTTTACAATTACAGGCAAAGTACAATATGTGGTGTCAGACCGCAGGAATGAAAGAGGTAAAGGTTATGATTTATCATGTAGCAGCACCGGTGCTTATTGCGTTTGCGATCAGTGCAGTATCAGGGCCGGTCGTGATTCCGTTTTTAAGAAGATTAAAAGTAGGTCAGACGGAGCGTGAGGAATTAAAATCCCATTTAAAAAAGACAGGAACCCCTACCATGGGTGGTCTTATGATTTTAGCAGGCGTATTAATTACCAGCTTGTTCTTTATAAAAGATTATTCTAAGATTATACCGATTTTGTTCCTGACAGTGGGATTTGGCGTTATTGGATTTTTAGATGATTATCTGAAGGTCGTACTCAGACGTTCCGACGGACTTCTTGCATGGCAGAAAATGCTTCTGCAGATAGTGGTAACCGGGATCTTTGCATTCTATATGATTCGTTATACAAATGTATCTCTGACTATGCTGATTCCGTTTTCCGGCGGAAAATATCTGGATTTAGGCTGGGTGGCAATTCCGCTGATGTTTTTTGTGGTAATCGGAACGGTAAACGGTGTGAATTTTACCGATGGATTAGACGGGCTGGCATCTAGCGTTACCGTATTAGTGGCTACCTTTTTCAGCGTAGTTGCAGTAGGAACCGAGAGCGGTATTGAACCGATCACCTGCGCGGTAGTAGGGGCGTTGTTAGGCTTCCTGCTGTTTAATGTCTATCCGGCAAAGGTATTTATGGGAGATACCGGTTCACTGGCGTTAGGCGGCTTTGTAGCGGCTGCTGCGTATATGCTGCAGATGCCGTTGTTTATTCCGATTGTAGGATTTATCTATATGATAGAAGTAATTTCTGTTATGCTGCAGGTGACTTATTTTAAAGCGACCCATGGAAAGCGGATTTTCCGCATGGCACCGATTCATCATCATTTTGAACTTGGCGGCTGGTCGGAGACAAGAGTGGTAGCGGTATTTTCAATCGCAACAGCGCTTCTTTGTCTGCTGGCACTTACGGCATTATAGCAGGAGGAAAAGGATATGAAGGTAACAGATAAGAAATTTCTCGTTGCAGGAACCGGAAAAAGCGGTATCGCAGCAGCAGAATTATTAAAAAAGGAACAGATTGCAGTAAAATTATATGATGGCAATGAGAATTTAGATACAGCAGCCTTTTATGAGAAAAATCCGGGTTTAAAGGATGTAGAGCTGATCCTTGGAACACTTCCGGAGCAGGAAATGCAAAAAACCGACATTCTGGTATTAAGTCCCGGGATTCCGACAGACCTTCCGATGGTAAACACAATGCGGGATATGGGAATTGCCATCTGGGGAGAAATTGAGCTGGCTTATACCTTTGCAAAAGGAAGGGTGCTTGCAATTACCGGAACCAACGGAAAGACGACTACCACATCTCTTTTAGGCGAGATTATGAAGAATTACTTTTCAGATGTGAAGGTAGTGGGAAATATCGGTATTCCATATACCAGCGTAGCAGCAGATACAACGGAAGATACCGTAACTGTAGCAGAAATCAGCAGCTTCCAGTTAGAGACCATTCACACCTTCGCGCCAGAGGTAACGGCCATTTTGAATATCACGCCGGATCATTTAAACCGGCATCATACAATGGAGAATTATATTGCTGCGAAAGAAAGCATTACAAAGAATCAGGGTGCAGAAAATATCTGTGTATTAAATTATGAAGATGAAGTCCTGCGGAAATTTAGCGAAGGCTTAAATACAAAGGTAATATGGTTCTCAAGTGCAAGAGAATTAGAAGAAGGCTTCTATTTAAAGGATAATACTATTTATTCTGCAAATGGGGGAAATGTAACAGAGATTGTAAAAACAGAAGAATTAAATCTTTTAGGAAAGCATAATTATGAGAATGTAATGGCTGCGGCAGCCATGGCAATTGGATTTGGAGTTCCGTTTGAAAAAGTAAAAGAGGTTCTGCTGCGTTTTACGGCAGTCGAGCACAGAATAGAGTATGTGACCGAAAAAAGAGGCGTAAAATTCTATAACGATTCTAAAGGAACAAACCCGGACGCAGCGATTCAGGGAATTCGGGCAATGAACCGTCCGACATTTTTGATTGGCGGCGGCTATGATAAGGATTCCGCTTATGACGAGTGGATAGAGACTTTTGACGGAAAAGTGAAAGAATTAGTACTGATCGGTCAGACAAGAGAGAAGATTGCAGCAGTAGCAAACGCGCATGGTTTTACGGCAGTAACGATGGCAGATTCTTTGGAAGAGGCAATCCACATCTGCTATGAACATGCCGTTTCCGGGGATGCGGTATTGCTGTCACCGGCATGTGCAAGCTGGGGAATGTTTGCAGATTATGAAGAACGCGGCAGAATATTTAAGGAGATTGTACGCAGCTTAAAGGAGTGAAAATATGAGCCGAAGACCAGAGACTAAGGAGAATGGAGAGAAGCAAATTAAATATTTTGACTACACGCTGTTGTTTATCATCATCTTTCTGGTGGGCTTCGGTCTGGTCATGTTATACAGCACAAGTTCTTATAATGCGCAGATAAAATTCGGTGACTCTGCATATTATCTGAAAAAGCAGTTGTTTGCATCACTGTTAGGCTTTGCGGGAATGTTCGTTGTGGCGCATATCGATTATCATATCTGGATGAAGTTAAGCGGCCTGGCTTATATTGCAGCAATGGGGCTTTGTACGGCAGTTATCTTCGTAGGTGCGGAATACAACGGTTCCGCCAGATGGTTAAAGATTGGACCATTGTCCTTTCAGCCCTCTGAACTGGCAAAGCTGGCAGTTATTATATTTATAGCAACGATTATCAATCGCATTCCCAAGCAGATGGGAAGCTTTTTGACCATAATTAAAATCATGATACTTTTAATACCGATTGTGGCAGTAGTCGGTTCCAGCAACTTAAGTACCGCCATCATTATTCTTGGAATTGCGGTTTGTCTTATCTTTGTAGCAAGCCCGAAATACGGTCAGTTTATCATTATGGGCGGTTTAGTCTTAAGCTTTGGAGCGGTCTTTATTATGCTGGAAAGCTACCGTGCAGAACGATTGAAGATATGGCTCCATCCGGAGGACTATGAGAAGGGATACCAGACGCTGCAGGGACTTTATGCAATCGGTTCCGGAGGGCTTTTCGGAAAAGGCTTAGGAGAAAGTATGCAGAAGTTAGGATTTCTGCCGGAAGCGCAGAATGATATGATTTTCTCAATTATCTGTGAGGAATTAGGTCTGTTTGGAGCGATTTGTGTAATACTCCTGTTTTTATTGCTGATTTGGAGATTTTTGGTAATTGCCAACAATGCAGCAGATTTGTTTGGAGCTTTGATTGTAGTCGGAATATTAGCACATATTGCGATTCAGGTAATCTTAAATATTGCGGTAGTAACGAATACGATTCCGAATACGGGAATCACACTTCCGTTTATCAGTTATGGTGGTACTTCAGTGGCGATTCTTCTGACGGAGATGGGGCTGGCGTTAAGTGTATCACGGGGAATTAAGCTGGAGATGGTATAATGATAGAAAGAGACAGAACTGAAAATAGAGAAGGAAAAGAGCTTCTCCGGGAAAAAAGACAGCGGAAGAGGAAGAGAAAGGTTTGTTTGATTGTACTGCTTATTCTGCTGGCTGTGATAATATTAGCAGTATTGATTATCTGGAAGGTATTTACGGTAAAAACCGTGGTAGTGGAAGGAAATGAGCATTATACGGAGGAACAGATACAGAAATTTGTGTTAAGTGATGAATATTCCTGGAATTCTCTCTATGTAGTTTCAAAATATCATTTTTTCGAAACAGAAGAGATTCCGTTTGTAGATACGATGGAGATTTCCCTGACAGATCCCCATACCTTAAAGGTTCATGTATATGAAAAGGGGATTCTCGGTTATCTTTATATTTCTACCATTGACCAGAATGCCTATTTTGATAAAGATGGATTTGTGGTAGAAACCTCCAAAGAAATCATAGAGAACATACCGCAGATAGAAGGGTTAAACTGTGAGAAAGTAGTCCTCTATGAGAAGCTGCCGTTAAAAGATAAGAAGATTTTAAAAAGCCTTCTGACAACAACGCAGGCACTTAAGAAAAATGAGATCATACCTGATAAAATAGAGTTTGCCGTGAATGATGATATTTCTCTGAACTATGGAAAAATACAGGTTCTTCTTGGAGATTCAGACAATCTTACACAGAAAATCCTGCGTTTATCCTACATTTTACCGCAGCTTTCAGGAATGGAAGGAACCCTGCATGTAGAAAACTGGACAGAAAATACGACAGATATTATTTTTGACAAGAGAAATTGAAAAAAATTCTAAATTCTTATTGATTAATTAGTAGAAAAACTATATTATAGTGTATGAGAGTTTATTTTTATCAATATATAGGGCTTTATACATACTAAGCGGATGAGAAATTAATTTTTAGATAAATATAGGGTAGAAAAGAAGGAGGAAATACCTTGCTTGAGATTAGAACAACAGATGCAGATTCCAGTGCAAAGATTATTGTAATAGGTGTAGGAGGTGCTGGAAATAATGCAGTAAATAGAATGATTGACGAGGGCATCGGTGGAGTAGAGTTCGTCGGTGTGAATACGGACAAGCAGGCGTTGATGCTCTGTAAGGCACCGACATTGATTCAGATTGGCGAGAAGCTGACAAAGGGATTAGGTGCAGGAGCACAGCCGGAAGTAGGTCAGAAGGCTGCAGAAGAAAGTGCAGAAGAGTTAGCGGCGGCAGTAAAAGGTGCGGATATGGTATTCGTTACCTGCGGTATGGGCGGCGGAACCGGTACAGGTGCGGCTCCGGTCGTTGCAAAGATTGCGAAGGAACAGGGAATTTTAACCGTCGGTGTTGTGACTAAGCCTTTCAAATTTGAAGCTAAGACCCGTATGGTAAATGCAGTTTCCGGTATTGACCGTTTAAAAGAAAGCGTTGATACTCTGATTGTGATTCCAAATGATAAGTTACTTGAGATCGTAGACAGAAGAACTACTATGCCGGATGCATTGAAGAAGGCAGATGAGGTATTACAGCAGGCAGTACAGGGAATTACCGATTTGATTAATGTACCTGCATTAATCAATCTTGACTTTGCAGATGTCCAGACCGTCATGAAGGATAAGGGCATGGCGCATATCGGTATCGGTGCTGCGAAGGG
>CAYWXJ010000132.1:0-6093 GCA_964462405.1 uncultured Eubacterium sp. | reverse complement strand
GTAATATATCCCGGACAATAAAACTGGTCATTGATGCTTACCACACCTTCTTCTAATGCTGCCGAAGTTGTAATGATTTTAAAAATGGAGCCTGGTTCATAAGTATCATTGATACACTGGTTTCTCCACATACCATTTAATAAATTCTGTTTTTCTTCATCTGTAACAGTTTCTGACAGCTCATAGTTTAAAGTAAAAGGATCATTCAGATGAAATTCCGGCACATTTACCATCGCCATGATCTCTCCATTGGAAGGATTCATAACGATCACCGATACGCTGTCCGCCTGTTTTTGCTCTAATGCTTTTCCCGCTGCCTGTTCTGCATACATCTGGATGTTATAATCTAAGCTGATATGAAGATCATTGCCATCTATGGGGTCTAACCGGGATTCTCCGGCATTCTCAATTTCCACGCCCCTGGCATCTGTCAGGGTCAGGATCTTACCATTTGTTCCCTGCAAATATTCGTCATATTTTACCTCAAGTCCGATGATGCCCTGATTATCTCCTCCGGTAAATCCTAATACTTTAGAAGCTAATGTATCATATGGATAATACCGTTTATAATCTTCATCCACTTTTACGCCTGCAAGTCCGTAAGCACGGATACGTTCCCCGGTCTCTTTATCCACGTTAGACTTGATACGTTCTATGGAGCTGACCTTTTCTACCCTTGCACGGACTTTCTCTTCCGAAATCCCAAGCTCCTTTGTCAATGCTGCAATTACAGCCTCCGGGTCTTCGATCTGGTTATGAATGACAGATATGGTACAGACGGTCTTGTTTGCAGCAAGCACAGTTCCTGTCGCATCTATAATCTTACCTCTTGCCGCTTTAATATCACGTTCTCTTTCGTGTAAGTCTTCTGCTTTTTTTCCATAGTATTCGGAACAGAATATCATCAGATATACCAACCGTCCCACAAGAAACATCATAACAAACAGTACCGCCGCAAAAATTATCATTGACTTCTGACGGTTATAGGTTTTATATCGAAACATAAAGCAAAGCCTCATAAAAGCCCCTTTCTATCATTTTATTACTGCTTTTATGAGGTTATGATTTCTTCTGTTTTTTACTTTACTCTTCAAATATGTCTGCAGGGGATTCCTCCGACGGCTGTTCTCCTTCACCCGACTGGCCTTCGCTGGCGTTTTCTCCTGTACCTTGCGGCTGTCCTTCCCCGGCAGTTTCGCCTGTATCCTGTCCCTGTTCTTCTCCACTGGCTTCGCCTGTGCCCTGGGTCTGCCCTTCCCCGGCGGTTTCACCTGTACCCTGTCCCTGTTCTCCTTCTTCTGTCGTCTCTGTCATTTCTTCATCCGGATACAGATTCATATAAGGAAGAATCTCTTCTAAAATCTCTCTTGCGATATTTTGTGCATAAGTACTGTGCGCCTGCTCTTCCGCATTTGGTTCATCTACGATCACGTAGATTACAAGCTGCGGATTTTCCTGGGGTACATACCCGATAAAGGATACCAGATAGGTCTTATTTGCCCTCGGCAGCTTTTGTGCCGTTCCGGTTTTTCCACCCATGGAATAACCATTGACCTTTGCCGTATTTCCGGTTCCTTCCGATACCGTAGAATACAGATATGACTTAATCATATTGGAGGTTTCTTCCGATACGGTTTCTTTTAAAACAACTGGTTTTACGGTTTCAATGGTATTTCCCAGTGAATCTGATATTTTCTTTACTACATGAGGCTGGTAGTACTTTCCTCCGTTTATCAGAGAAGAAAATGCACTTGCAAGCTGGATCATCGTGCAGTTAAAGTTCTGCCCGAAGGAATTTGTCGCTAAGTCAATGGTCGTTAAGTTTTCTTTTAAAAGTCCCTTCTCTTCTCCCGGAAGGTCGATACCTGTTTTCTGCCCAAAGCCAAAAATGCTCTGATATGTGGTAAAGTTATCTGCTCCTATCGAATAAGACATCTGCATCAACGCATCATTACAGGAATCCATAAGGGCTTTCTCGATTGTTTCCATTCCGTGTCCCACACGGCTTACACAGTGAACTTCATGTCCGCTGATATTTTCCAGACCGTCACAATAATAGGTTTCACTGCCGCTTAATGTACCTGTTTCAAGCCCGGAAGCAACGGTAAAGGGCTTTGCGGTTGACCCCGGCTCATAAGTATAGGTCACACAAAAATTTTGCCAGATCTCATTCAAAAGATCCATCTTTTCATCTTCCGTCAGACCTTCTGTCTCTTCTTCCGTGTAATAGGCAGATAAATCCCTTGGATTATTCAGATCAAACGTCGGATAATTTGCCATGGCATAAATTTCGCCGTTCTGCGGATTCATGACAAGTGCCGCCGTATGCTTGCTTCCGTCTCCCTCTGTATAACCATTGGTGTATTCTTCATTGAATTTTGCTAATTTCTCTTCGACCACAGACTGGATATTTACATCTATCGTAGAAACAATGGTATCGCCGTCTTTGGCTTCTTTTAAGGTTTTTTCGAAATTATTGTCGGAATTTAAGTATCCGTACTGTCTTCCGTTAATACCATTTAAGGTACTGTTGTAATAATTTTCCAATCCTATCGTACCCACATTGCCACCGGAAGCAAAACCAATCAGGGACGCAGCAAGGGAGCCATATGGATAATTGCGGATATATTCTTTCTCAAACCATACGGCATCATCATTGATATTCGGATATTTTTCATTGTCTGCCTGCATCTCTATAAAGGGCTGTACCATATCATAGGGCAGTTTTTTTAACAGAACTACATACTGACTTTTCGGACTATCTTCTAATTTCCGGTAAAGCTCTTCTGATTTCAGATCCGGAAAACAGGTGACTAACGCAGAAAGCGTAGCGTCAATATCCTCTGTTTTTTGATTTAAGACCTTGCAGTCTAAAATCACATTATATACATCTACACTGGTCGCAAGAACGGTTTCCTTGGTATCTACAATATCCCCGCGCTGATAAGGAATAATCCGGCTGTCATATTCCTGCTGTGAAAGTACGATTTTCTCATACTTCTCTCCGCTGGTATATTCGATATACATCAACCTTCCAATCAATCCTACCAGAGCACAGGTAATCAGAAGAAACATCACAATCAGTTTCTTCTGCATTCTCTTTGGAAATTTTTTAGCTGTTCTTCTTTTTTTTCGCACTGCCTGTTCCTCTGCATTTTAATCTATCGCTTTGGTATATCAGAATACTGGTTCATATAATCACTGTCTTCCACACTATAATAGATAATCTGATCTTCGGCAGCATAATTCATACCGAGTGCCAAAGCTTTTTCTTTTATTGTATCCAAATCTGTAGATAAGTCAATCCGTTTCATTGCCGCATCGTTATCTGCCCGCAGATCCGCCACCTGGCTTTCCAATCTGGAAATATGTTTCATGGTGCTGGTAATATCTGACTGGAGCCGAATGTAAGCCACACATACACCGCAGGTCAATATTAAAGCCATTGTGCAGAATAGTACATAACCAAAATTTATACGCAGTGCACGTTCCTGATTCCGTTTTGCCGCACGACGATGCTGACGTCTTCTGATCTCCTGTTCTTTTTCTAACTGACGTCTTCTCCGCTCCTCCGGTTCTCCCTCTAACCGGCGGACCGTATTGCCGTCTACATAATAATTTGTCTTTAGATTTGCTGTTCTTGTATCATTATAAGCTGCTTCTCTTCTCATCTGCTCTCTCTCCTTCTGTCATTCCTTTTTCGTCTTCTATACTTTTTCAAATACCCGCAGTTTAGCACTTTTTGCTCTGCTGTTTCCCTCTAATTCCTCTTCCGATGGTAAAACCGGCTTGCGTGTCACACTTTTTCCCTTAGATACCTTTCCGCAAACACAGACTGGAAAATCCTTCGGACAGGTACATGGATTCTCGTTTTTCTTAAAGTTTACTTTTACGATTCGGTCCTCTAACGAATGGAAGGTAATGACGCAAAGTCTTCCGCCCGGATTTAACAAATCTATCATTTCATCTAAGGTATCTTTCAATACATCCAATTCGTGATTCAGTTCGATACGGATCGCCTGAAATGTCCGCTTTGCAGGATGTCCGCCTGTAACCTGAATCTTCTTTGGTATGGCTCCCTTTATAATCTCTGTCAGTTCTCCTGCTGTCTGAATGCGTTTCTTCTTTCGCGCCTCTGCAATATGCTTTGCAATATTCTTCGCAAAGCGGTCTTCTCCATAATCACGGATAACCCGGTATAGTTCCATCTCGCTGTATTCATTTACAATATCCTCTGCCGTGAGCTTCTGCCGCTGATCCATACGCATGTCAAGCGGCGCATGTTCTTCCCGATACGAAAATCCACGTTCCGGTGTATCTAACTGAAAAGAAGAAACTCCAAGATCTAACAGAATCCCGTCTGCTTTTTCAATACCGACACCAGACAGTGCTTCTTTCATATTACAGTAATTGGCGCGGATGATGGTCACACGGTCCTGATACGCTGCTAACCGTTCGGCAGCCGCCTGTATCGCATCTGCATCCTGATCAATTCCGATCAATCTGCCGTTGGGGGACAATTTTCTGACGATCTCATAAGAATGTCCCGCTCCGCCAAGAGTTCCGTCCACATAAATTCCATCCGGTTTCACATTTAAGTATTGAATTGTCTCTTCCAGTAAAACTGATTTGTGATTGAACTCCATACGCTTTCTCTCCGTCCTAAATACTCAATCCTAATTCTGCCATATGCTCTGCTACTTCATCCATATCATCATAAGTATTCGCATCCTGCCATCTGTCCTTACTCCAAATCTCAATTCTGCTAAGGACGCCGACTAAAACTACATCCTTCTGTAAATCTGCAAATTCCCGCAAAACCTGGGGAAGCAAAATTCGCCCCTGCTTGTCCACTTCACAGTTCGCTGCGCCTGCAAAGAAGAAACGGGAGAATTTTCTTGCATCTTTTGTGGTAAGTGGAATATTCCGGAATTTCTCTTCTATGTTTGACCATTCTTCATTTGGGTACACAAAGAGACAGCCATCTAGTCCCTTGGTCACTACAAATTCATTTTCCAACAGCTCCCGGAACTTAGATGGAACAATCAGTCTGCCCTTGGCGTCAATTGTGTGGTTGTATTCTCCCATGAACATAACGGACACCTTTTATCGAAAACAGTTCTGTCTCATTTGCTCCACTTTGAACCATTTTTCTCCACTTTCCTCCACTTTTAGGTCTATTCTATCCCAAATATATAAAAATTGCAATACAAAGGACAAAAAAAATTACACCAGTTCATTTCTGAACCGATGTAATTTAAATTTTCCAATCGTTTATTCAGTTTTTCAATTCGCCAAATACCAATAACCGTTTTTCTTGCTTTTCCTGCTTCTCTAACTCTATGTACTCGTCGATTAATTGATCCAGTCTCCGATTTTCTCTCATAAAGTCCTCATCATCGATTCCGGCTTCAATCATGGTACCTACCCGGTTTCTCTGGTATTCAATGGCCTCCTGCAATTCCAGCAATTCCATCATTTTTTTCATAATCGTTCTCCATGTGATAATTATCAAGACAACTGCCATAAGTTCTACATTTTTCGTTATTTCTTTACTCCTTATAAACATATTTTACGCTTATATACCGTCAAAATCAAACATATTCCATTTGCTTTTTTCCTCATATTTCGACAAAAGCGGTCATATGCTGTCGAAACATGAGGAAATTTACTACTTAGTTACCAATGATTAGCAGTTAATTTCTGCTAAATTCTGCTACTTACAGGCAAAAGTCGTACACTCTGTTTCCTGACATTGACAGGCGTTTGAACCTGCAATCCCAATCCGCTCTGCCATGCACTTACAGTCTTTATTGTGCACACAATTACAAGCATGACATCCTACCTCAATATCCCTTTGCGGCTGATTTACTGCATTTCTTGCCGCATCAGACTTTTTTTCCCGGAAACTACTGCAGCAGGTAGACTGAGAGGTTTTTGCCCCTTCTCCTTCTACCATAATATCACCCTTGCAGCAGCACTTGTCATTATTATACAAGCAATTTGTTACGGTACATTCCAATTTTGTCATATCCATTCTCCTTTCTCTTGCCCATATGCAAATTAAATCCGGTCAGAGCTCTTTAAAAGTTC
>CAYWXJ010000131.1:0-6120 GCA_964462405.1 uncultured Eubacterium sp. | reverse complement strand
AAAAAGTCAACACTTTAAAGCGATAAAGTATTTGGAATGATTGAAAAAGAACATATTGTGCATATTGTATATAATGTATAAACATTAAAAGAAATTAAGGAACAAAATTAACAATATATTTTTTATAAATTGTGGCAAAATGAATAAAATAGTTGTAATATATTCTAAAATTTAGTAAAATATAACTATACTGAAAAGACAGAATTTTCTGTCACGAACTAGATTGGAGGATTTGGCTATGAATGTTTACACAACTGACAAGATTCGCAATGTGGTACTTCTCGGACATGGGGGATGCGGGAAGACCAGTCTGGCAGAGGCAATGGCTTTCTTATCCGGTATAACGACCAGAATGGGTAAGGTAAGTGACGGCAATACTATCAGTGACTATGATAAGGAAGAGATGAAGCGTCTGTTTTCAATCAACACTTCGGTAATTCCGATTATCTGGGAGGATACGAAGATCAATATTTTAGATACTCCCGGATATTTTGATTTTGTAGGTGAAGTGGAAGAGGCAGTATCTGCAGCAGATGCAGCAATCATTGTAGTATCCGGCAAAGCAGGAATCGAAGTCGGCACTAAGAAAGCATGGGAGATTTGCGAGAAATATAAGCTTCCAAGAATGGTATTTGTGACAGATATGGATATTGATGAAGCAAGTTACCGTCAGATAGTGGAAGATTTACAGGGATTATATGGCAAGAGAATTGCACCATTCCACTTACCGATTCGTGAAAACGGACAGTTCGTTGGATATGTCAATGTTTTACAGCAGAGAGCAAAACGCTGGAAGGACAATGGTGAAGTCGAAAAAACAGATGTACCGGAGTATTCTAAAGAGAATCTGGAGATCTGCAGAGAAGCTTTGATGGAAGCAGTAGCAGAAACCAGTGAAGAATTTATGGATCGGTATTTTAGCGGAGAAGAATTTTCAGAAGATGAGATTCGTCAGGCACTCCGTGTAAATGTGGCGGACGGAAGCATCGTACCGGTATTAATGGGTTCGAATATTTTAGCAAGAGGGCAATATACGCTTTTGGTAGATATTGTGAAGTATCTTCCGAGTCCTGAGAAGAGGACCTGCGCCGGAATCAATGCGAAGACCAATGAAGTCTATCAGGCGGATTATGATTTTGCAAAGCCGAAGTCAGCCTATGTATTTAAGACCATTGTAGATCCTTTCATTGGAAAATATTCTCTGATTAAGGTAAATTCCGGTGTATTAAAGACAGATGACGTGCTCTATAACCATCACAAGGATACGGAAGAGAAAATCGGTAAACTCTATGTCTTAAGAGGCAATAAACCGGAAGAAGTAAAGGAACTTCACGCCGGAGATATTGGTGCATTAGCAAAGCTTACGAATACCTCTACCACGGATTCTCTGTCAACGAAGGCAAATCCGATTCTTTATATCCGTACCAGTATGTCCGTACCTTATACCTATATGCGTTATAAGGCAAAGAACAAAGGTGATGAAGATAAGATTTCCCAGGCATTGCAGAAACTGACCTTAGAAGATCTGACACTTAAGAATGTCAATGACAGTGAAAATGGTCAGACACTCCTGTATGGAATGGGAGAACAGCATTTAGATGTTGTTGTCAGCAAATTATTAAATAAATACAAAATTGAGATCGAACTTTCCAAGCCAAAGGTTGCTTTCCGGGAGACTATCCGTAAGAAAGCTGATGTGGAATACAAATATAAGAAGCAGTCCGGCGGACACGGACAGTATGGTCACGTTAAGATGACATTTGAGCCGTCTAATGACTTAGAGAATCCATATGAGTTTGAACAGATCGTTGTCGGCGGAGCAGTTCCGAAGAATTATTTCCCGGCAGTAGAAAAGGGTATTCAGGAAGCAGTTTTAAGAGGACCGCTTGCAGCTTATCCGGTAGTCGGTGTGAAAGCCGTACTCTATGACGGCTCTTACCATCCGGTTGACTCTTCTGAAATGGCATTTAAGACGGCTTCCAGACAGGCATTTAAGAAAGGTTTCTTAGAGGCTTCACCCGTTTTATTAGAGCCAATCGTATCCTTGAAGGTAGTTGTTCCGGATACTTATACCGGGGATATTATGGGCGATTTGAATAAACGCCGGGGCAGAGTGCTTGGCATGAATCCGATTGAGGGAGGCAAGCAGGAGATTATTGCGGATGTTCCGAGTATGGAGTTGTTCGGATACAACACAGATCTTCGTTCCATGACAGGTGGTTCCGGTGATTATTCTTACGAATTTGCAAGATATGAACAGGCTCCATCCGATATTCAGGAAAAAGAAATTGAAGCAAGAGCAGGCAAATTAGACAATATAGAATAAAATGGAAACAGAATAAGAAAAGTTAAGAAGCAGCAAACTATTACATAGAACGGAAACAGTGGTTCTTTTTGTAAGAGGGGCAGAAAGAACCACACCCTTATTCAAAATCAAATCATTTTCAAAGGAACGGAGCATTAATATGAAGATGAAGAAATGGAAAAGGAAATGTTTTGCTGTGCTGTTAGTAATAGTTTTTGTAATTCAGGATCCGTTGCTTTCAAAGGCAGGTTACTTAGAAAGTGAGATGTATCTTACAGAGAAACAGACTTATATGTATTGTTTTTCGGAAGAGGTTGTGAAAAAGCAGCAGACTGTATCTTTAGATGAATTTCAGATTGCATACTATTTAAATGGCGGAATTTTAACAGCGGATAATCCTACATCTTATAGAATAGAGGATTTACCGATTTCATTAGAAGCACCTGTCCGGGAGGGTTATAATTTTGCCGGTTGGTTTTCTGACAGCCGCTTTTCACATAAAATAAGAGAAATCAATGCAGATACCATTGGAAATTATACATTATATGCTAAATGGACGAAATGTATTGACGGCGATTACAGTATACAGATGTATTCTTATCAGAATACCACAACAGCAAGTCATTCAGAAAAGAAGCTAAAAAATTGTACCTATGAATTTTTAAAAAACATTGAGATACCGGGAATGCCTTCTACGAAAGAAGAGGATATGAAGGAGAACCGGATTACAGATACCAGCCAATGTCCGCAGGGAATTTGTATGACAGATGCATATTTGTTAGTGAGTTCCTACAGCAGTGGGGAAAACGGGAACCTTGGCTGCATTCATGTATTTGACAAAAAAAACGGAAATTACCTTGTTACACTTGGAATGAAGGGAGAGAGCCATTTAGGCGGACTCGCCTTTGACGGTGAAAATATATGGGTTTGTCATTCAAACAACAGTACCTTAGAGTGTATTCCCTATGTATTTGTACAGCGGATTGCATCGGATATGCCGCAGTCTGTGGTAGACTGTTCCACATTATTTGAAGAATTTCATGTATCAAATACACCGTCTTGTATCGCATATTATGACGGTAAGATTTGGGTGGCGACTCATACGAAGATATTAAATTCCAGAATGGTCGCTTATAAGATTACCAAAAATGGATTGCGTCAGGTGGAGAGCTACCGGATTCCGGACAAGGTACAGGGTGTCACGTTCGATGAGGAAGGCAGAGTCTATCTGAGCACCTCTTACGGAAGGAAAAATTCGTCTTATTTAAAGATTTATGAATCCGCAGAGACCCTGGATAAAAAGCCCGGTCAGCCGCAGATTAAGATTGAAATGCCACCGTGCTCAGAAGAAATTGATATAGAAGATGATGCAGTTTATATCGTATTTGAGTCAGCAGGTGAGAAGTATTTTGAAGGAACAGATGGCAAAGGAACCAGCGTTTCTCCGATTGATCAGGTACTTGCATTGTCAAAAAGCTCCATTTTTCAATAAGTTTTCTTGACAAATTTATGCCTTGTGATAAAATTTTATAGTGTATGTAAGATAGCCCGGCGGGTTTTAGAGCGTACCGCCGGGCTAATCTGCTGTATCACTCACATTCAGTTTGTATAAACAAAAAGAAAATATATATATAAAATCATCTTCTTAGGAGGAAGCATTATGGCAACACCTTATAATCACAGAGCCATTGAACAGAAGTGGCGTAAAAATTGGGAAGAGCACCCAATCAACGAAAACGATGGCAAAAAAGAGAAATACTATTGTCTGGATATGTTCCCATATCCGTCAGGAAACGGTCTTCATGTAGGACACTGGAGAGGTTATGTCATCTCCGATGTATGGAGCCGGTACAAATTGATGCATGGATATTATGTAATTCATCCGATGGGATGGGATGCCTTCGGACTTCCGGCAGAGAACTATGCCATTAAGATGGGAACCCATCCGGCAAAGTCAACTGCGGATAACGTTGCAAATATCAAAAGACAGATTCAGGAAATTGCAGCCATTTATGACTGGGATATGGAAGTGAATACCACTGACCCGAATTTCTACAAATGGACCCAGTGGATTTTCGTACAGATGTTCAAAAATGGGCTTGCTTACGAAAAAGAGATGCCGATTAACTGGTGCCCTTCCTGTAAAACAGGTCTTGCAAACGAAGAAGTTGTAAACGGTAAATGTGAGCGATGCGGCGCAGACGTGACCAAAAAGAACTTAAAGCAGTGGATGTTGAAGATTACAAAGTATGCAGACCGCTTACTTGCTGATTTAGACAAATTAGACTGGCCGGAAAAGGTTAAGAAAATGCAGACTGACTGGATTGGAAAGAGCCATGGCGCAGAGGTTCAGTTTGCAGTAGAAGGAAAAGAGGAAAAAATCACAGTATACACCACACGTCCGGATACCTTATACGGAGCCACCTTTATGGTATTGGCGCCGGAACATGCAATGGCGAAGGATTTGGCTACGGATGAAACAAGAGAAGCCGTAGAAGACTATATCTACAAAGCTTCCTTAAAATCCTCTGTAGACCGTCTGCAGGATAAGGAAAAGACCGGTGTATTTACCGGAAGCTATGCAATTAATCCGTTGAACGGAGCGAAGGTTCCGGTCTGGCTTTCTGACTATGTATTGGCAGATTACGGTACAGGAGCCATCATGTGTGTACCGGCACATGACGACCGTGACTTTGAATTTGCAAAGAAATTCAATCTTCCGATCATTCAGGTGATTGCCAAAGACGGTAAGGAAACCGTAAATATGACAGAAGCCTATACAGAAGCAGTAGGCATTATGATTAATTCCGGTGACTGGAATGGGATGGAATCTGCAGAGCTGAAGATAAAAGCTCCTGAAATGATTGAGGAAAGGGGCTTTGGTAAAAAGACCACGAACTATAAATTACGTGACTGGGTATTTTCCCGCCAGCGTTATTGGGGCGAGCCGATTCCAATTGTACATTGTCCGGATTGCGGAGCAGTTCCCGTACCGGAAGAAGAACTTCCGCTATTGCTGCCGGAGGTAGAATCCTATCAGCCGACAGGAACCGGAGAGTCTCCATTGGCAGATATTACCGAATGGGTGAATACCACCTGTCCGAAATGCGGCAAGCCGGCGAAACGGGAAACAAATACCATGCCGCAGTGGGCTGGTTCTTCCTGGTATTTCTTACGTTATGTAGATAATAAAAATGACAGAGAATTAGTAAGCCGTGAAAAAGCAGACAAATATCTTCCGGTAGATATGTACATCGGCGGGGTAGAACATGCAGTACTGCATCTTCTCTATTCCAGATTTTATACCAAATTCTTATATGATATTGGTGTAGTGGATTTTGACGAGCCGTTTACTAAGCTCTTCAATCAGGGTATGATTACCGGCAAAAACGGTATCAAAATGAGTAAATCCAAAGGAAATGTTGTATCCCCGGATGACTTAGTAAGAGATTACGGATGTGACTCTTTAAGGTTATATGAACTCTTTGTAGGACCGCCGGAGTTAGATTCCGAGTGGGATGACAGAGGAATTGACGGTGTCTATCGTTTTATCACAAGATTCTGGAACCTTGTCATGGATAATAAGGATAAGGATACTGCAGAGACAAAGGAATTAGTTAAGGTCCGCAACAAGCTGGTATATGATATTACCACCAGATTGGAAAGCTTCAGCTTAAATACCGTTGTTTCCGGATTTATGGAATATAACAATAAGCTGATCGAATTATCCAAGAAGGGCGGTGTAGATAAGACAACATTAGAAACCTATGTACAGTTGTTAGCACCATTTGCTCCGCATATCAGTGAAGAACTCT
>CAYWXJ010000130.1:0-6157 GCA_964462405.1 uncultured Eubacterium sp. | reverse complement strand
TTACCTTCCAGGAATACTTACGCAGAATGTCCGAAGAACCATCCCGCTGGAGTCAGCCGCTGGCAGCATTGCTTGGAGCCTACAGTGCGCAGATTGGTTTTGGACTTCCTTCCATTGGCGGAAAAGACAGTATGTCAGGAAGCTTCAATGAAATTGATGTACCGCCGACATTAGTATCTTTTGCAGTAGATGTGGCGAAGGAGAAAAATATCATTACACCGGAATTAAAGGCAGCAGGAGCTCAGTTAATGCTCTTTACCATTGAAAAAGATGCTTATGATTTACCGGTTTATGAGCAGATCATGAAACTATACGATACCATCCATGGTCTTACCGACAGCAGAGCCATTGTATCTGCTTATGCATTGGACGGAAAAGGTCTTGCGGCAGCAGTCAGCAAGATGGCGTTTGGTAATAAATTAGGTGTTACCATCGAAGATACAGTCAGTGACGACATTCTCTTTGCGCCTGGATTTGGTAACATCATAGCAGAGGTACCAGCAGAGAAAGCAGCAGAAGTGCAGGCAGCAATGGAAGCGGCAGGACTTGCAGCATATGTATCTGTTGTAGGTGAAGTTAATGATAAGCAGGCATTGATCTGCGGCAATATGAATATTCCTATGGACGAGGCTATTGCTGCATGGACAGGCACCTTAGAGAAGGTATTCCCGACCCGTGCAACCGAAGATACAGAGGATGTTAAGACAGATGTATTCAGAACAGACAGCATCTACATCTGCAGGAATAAAGTAGCGAAGCCTACAGTATTCATTCCGGTATTTCCGGGAACGAACTGCGAATATGACAGTGCGAAAGTATTTGAAGCAGCAGGCGCGAATGTCATTACAAAAGTATTTAAGAATTTAAATGCAGAGGATATTCGTGATTCTGTAGAAGTATTTGAAAAAGCAATCGCACAGTCACAGATTATTATGTTCCCGGGTGGATTTTCCGCCGGAGATGAACCGGAAGGCTCTGCAAAATTCTTTGCAACTGCATTCCGGAATGCAAGATTGACAGAAGCAGTCAATAAACTGTTAAATGAGAGAGACGGTCTGATGTTAGGTATCTGTAACGGATTCCAGGCACTGATTAAATTAGGATTAGTACCATATGGTGAGATCACCGAGCAGAAAGCAGATTCTCCGACCTTAACCTACAACACGATCGGACGTCATATCAGCAAGATGGTTTATACTAAAGTAGTTACGAACAAATCCCCATGGTTAGCAGGTGCAGTCGCAGGAGAAACTTACTGCAATCCGGCTTCCCACGGAGAGGGACGTTTCGTTGCACCGAAGGAATGGATCGATAAATTGTTTGCAAACGGACAGGTGGCAACCCAGTATGTCAATGAAAACGGGCAGCCTACCATGGATGAGGAATGGAATGTCAATGGCTCTTATGCCGCTATTGAAGGAATTACAAGTCCTGACGGGCGTGTATTTGGCAAGATGGCGCATGCAGAGCGTCGCGGTCAGTCTGTTGCAGTTAATATCTATGGAGAGCAGGATATGAAGCTGTTTGAATCCGGCGTGAAATACTTCCGGTAAGTCGATCTTTTATTCGGGAAACACAACATATTGTAATTTAAAAAGGAATCCGCTATACTATTAAGAGATGTAGTATAGCGGATTTTATGACTACGGAGGTTTTTACGGCGAATCCCCAAAGAGCATATCAGACATATGAAAATGCTTTTGAAGGAAAAATGTATTGATTGGATAAAGGAGAGCAAATGAGCATTTACGATTCATTAAATGAACCGCAGAAGAAAGCTGTGTTCCAGACAGAGGGTCCTGTTCTGATTTTAGCAGGAGCAGGCTCCGGAAAGACAAGAGTGCTTACCCACAGGACCGCATATTTAATAGAGGAAAAGGGAGTCAATCCCTACAACATCATGGCGATTACCTTTACGAACAAGGCTGCCGGAGAGATGCGGGAACGTATCAATGATATGGTAGGATTTGGATCAGAGAGTATCTGGGTGACTACATTCCATTCCACCTGCGTTCGGATTTTAAGAAGACACATTGACAGGCTTGGGTTTGATACAAATTTTACGATTTATGATGCAGACGACCAGAAGACATTGATGAAGGATATTTGTAAGCGTCTGGAAATTGATACCAAGATATATAAAGAAAAGATGTTTTTAGCAGCCATTTCTTCTGCGAAGGATGAAATGATCGGGCCTGCAGAGTTTGCTTTAAATGCGGGCGGGGATTATGCGAAGCAGAAGCAGGCTGTCGTCTACAGAGAGTACCAGCAGGCATTAAAGAAGAATAACGCTTTGGATTTTGACGATTTGATTTTCTATACAGTAGAGTTGTTTAAGACAGATGCCGAAGTACTCGACTATTATCAGGAGCGTTTCCGCTACATTATGGTGGATGAGTATCAGGATACCAATACGGCACAATTCCAGTTTATTCATTTGCTGGCAGGAAAATATAAGAATCTCTGTGTAGTAGGGGATGATGATCAGTCCATTTACAAATTCCGGGGGGCAAATATTTTTAATATTCTGAATTTTGAGAAATATTTTCCGGAAGCAGTTGTCATTAAATTAGAGCAGAATTACCGCTCTACGCAGAATATCCTAGATGCGGCAAATCAAGTGATTTCCAATAACCGGGGCAGAAAGGAAAAGCGTCTTTGGACAGCAAACGGAGAAGGGGAAAAGATTGCATTTCACCAGTTTGAAACGGGATATAATGAAGCGGATTTTGTGGCAAGGGACATTACCGAAAAAGTATACAAGCAGGGCTACAATTACAGGGATTGCGCCATTCTTTACCGTACCAATGCCCAGTCCCGGATATTTGAAGAGAAGTTTGTCGTTTCCAATATACCATATAAGATTGTGGGCGGCGTAAATTTCTATGCCAGAAAAGAAATTAAGGATCTGCTTTCTTATCTGAAGACCATTGATAATGCCAGTGATGATTTGGCAGTAAGGCGTATCATCAATGTGCCTAAGCGCGGCATCGGTGCTACAACCTTAAATCGTGTGCAGGAATATGCCATTGCCAATGATATTAGCTTTTATGACGCCTTAAAGGCGGCAGAGGACATTCCTTCTATTGGCAAAGCCAGTGCAAAAATCCGGCCCTTTGTACTGTTTATTCAGTCTATGCGGAGCAAACTAGGGCTTATCAGCCTGACAGAGCTTTTAGAGGAAGTAATGGAAACTACCGGCTATGTGGAGGAATTAGAAGCAGAGGGAACGGTGGAAGCAGAAGCGCGTATCGAAAATATTAACGAGTTAATCAGTAAGGTGACAGCTTACGAGGAAGACGAGGAACATCCGACGTTAAGCGGATTTTTAGAGGAAGTGGCATTGGTTGCAGATATTGACAGTTTAGAGGAGAACAGCAATTATGTGGTACTTATGACATTACATAGTGCAAAGGGTCTGGAATTTCCAAATGTATATTTAGCGGGCATGGAGGATGGACTTTTCCCAAGCTATATGTCCATTATGTCAGAAACATCTGCAGAAGATCTCGAGGAGGAGCGGCGTCTTGCTTATGTAGGGATTACCAGAGCAAAGGAGCATCTTTCTGTCAGTTGTGCCAGACAGCGAATGGTTCGTGGGGAAACACAGTATAATAAAGTATCCCGTTTCGTAAAAGAAATTCCGGCAGAGCTGTTAGAAGAAACGGTCCGCAAGCCGAAAATCAAAGAGCTTCCCAGACAAAACGTTTCGCTTCAGGCTAAGGAAGCTTTTCACAAAAGACCTATGGCAGCAACGAATTACAGTGTTCCGAAGAATTTTGGAACTGCTGTGAAAACAGCACTGGATTATAGCTCAGGAGATAGGGTGCGTCATATGAAATTCGGTGAAGGCACAGTGACCCGAATTGTAGAAGGCGGCAGAGATTACGAGGTTACGGTAGAGTTTGATACAGCAGGCGTAAAGAAAATGTTTGCTTCTTTCGCAAAATTAAAAAAAATATAAAAATTTAAGAAAGTGTAATTTTTTATTTGTGAATGGGCAAAGATATGTTATAATGGATATGATATAAAGATGTGATATAAAAGCGCAGTCAGAAAAGCGGAAGAAGCTTTTCTAAAAATAAATCAAAAGGAGTGGACAGCATGAACAAAGTAGACGATTTTTTAACTATGACGAAATTAAATGAACTGTTGAAGAAGAAAGAGGAGGAAGAGAAAAAGACCTCCAGAGTTATCTGGATTTTTGCAATTCTTGGAATTATTGCAGCCATTGCAGCAGCAGCTTACGGAATTTATCGTTTCTTTACGCCGGATTATCTGGATGATTTTGAAGATGATTTTGAGGACGAATTTGAAGATGACTTCTTCGACGATGATGAAGAAGAGGATAAATAGTAAGACATTCAGCAGTATAGAGGGTCGCAGTTGTGCGGCCCTTTTTCTCTGCTGCACTTTTGCAGGCGGTGTGCTTAGCTGTCAGCAATGGAAAATACGAAGAAAGGGATAGAAAAAGCAGATGAAAAAAGGACAGGTATTGGAAGGAATTGTAGAACGGGTAGCATTTCCGAACAAGGGAATCGTTCATACGGAAGAAGGAAAAGAGGTCATTGTCAAAAATACAGTTCCGGGACAGAAGATTTCTTTTTCCGTAAATAAAATCCGAAAGGGAAAAGGGGAAGGAAGGCTTTTAGAAGTACTTAAGAAATCGCCATTGGAATCAGAAACATCTGCCTGTCCCCATTTTGGTATCTGCGGCGGCTGTACCTATCAGAATCTAAGCTATGAGAAGCAGGTGGAATTAAAGGAAGGACAGGTCAGAGAGCTTTTTGCCCCGGTGTTAGCATCTGATGACAAAGATTTTGATACTCTCTTTGAAGGGGTGAAGCACAGTCCGGCTCCCTGTGAATACCGCAATAAAATGGAATTTTCCTTTGGAGATAGCTGCAAAGACGGCCCTCTCGCCCTTGGAATGCATAAGAGGGGGAGTTTTTATGACATTGTAAATGTAGAATGCTGCCGTATTGTAGATGAAGATTACCGCAGAATCTTAGTCTGTGTCAGAACCCTGTTTGATGAGAATAAGATTCCTTTTTATCATAAGATGCGCCACGAAGGGTATCTGAGACATTTACTGGTGCGCAAAGCGGTTAAGACAGGGGAAATCTTGTTGGATCTGGTTACTAGTACCCGAACGGAGGGATTTGAGGAATCGGCACTGTTAGCGGAAATGAAGCAAAGAATCCTTGGTTTGTCCTTAGATGGAAAGATTGCAGGTATTTTACATACCAGAAATGACAGTGTGGCAGATGTTATCAAGAACGAGGGAACAGATATTTTATATGGACAGGACTTTTTTTATGAAGAATTATTAGGACTTAAGTTTAAGATTACACCGTTTTCCTTCTTCCAGACAAATTCCCTTGGGGCAGAGGTGCTTTATGAGACGGCAAGGGAGTTTATCGGAGATGCGATTAAAAATACTGCAGAGAAGAAAAGTACCGTATTTGATTTGTACAGCGGAACCGGAACCATTGCGCAGATGCTTTCTCCGGTAGCAGGCAGGGTCATTGGTGTGGAGATCGTGGAAGAAGCAGTAGAAGCGGCGAAGGAAAATGCAGCTATGAATGGGCTTGCTAACTGCGATTTTATTGCGGGGGATGTGTTAAAGGTGTTAGATACCATTGAAGAAAAGCCGGATTTTATCGTGTTAGACCCGCCGCGGGATGGGATTCATCCGAAGGCGTTGGAGAGGATTATAAAGTACGGAGTGGAGAAGATGCTCTATATTTCCTGCAAGCCCACGAGCCTTGCAAGGGATTTAGAGGTGCTGCAGGCAAGAGGGTATGAGGTCAGCAGGCTGTGCTGCGTGGATATGTTTCCTTTTACCGCGAATATTGAGACGGTGGTTCAGTTGGTCAACATCGGCGCAAAGCCCGATTATACGGTACGTGTGGACGTTGATGTAGATGAAATGTACAGGACCATTGGAGAGGATAAGAGGAATTATATCCACTCGGATGAGTACAAAAAGATTCAGGAGTCCTGGGAGAAGGAAAAGTAGGATTTTACAGGACTTCTAACCGGATAACTAAATAGGATGTTTATGAAAAGACCTGATTATGATACCAGAGGTGGTGTTACGATCAGGTCTTTTTTTGTTCATTGCGAAAGGGGGAAAATCTTGAGATGAGAATCA
>CAYWXJ010000129.1:5779-6190 GCA_964462405.1 uncultured Eubacterium sp. | reverse complement strand
AAAAAGGCGGCTTTATGCGCCAGAAACAGAAGAATCATTTTTCATTAAGACTTCAAGTGGTAGGCGGCAACCTGACTGCAGAGAATCTTACGAAAATTGCAGAGGTAGCTGATAAATACGGAGATGGATATGTGCATCTGACTTCGAGACAGAGCGTTGAGATTCCGTTTATTAAGCTTGAGAATATAGAGGAAGTGAAAGAGGAGTTAGCAGAAGGCGGCTGCAAGCCCGGTGTCTGCGGACCCCGTGTCCGTACGGTGACTGCCTGTCAGGGCGATCAGGTATGTCCAAGCGGCAATATTGATACCTATGCGATTGCTAAGGAACTTGACAGAAGATATTATGCAAGGGAGCTTCCGCATAAATTCAAATTTGGTGTTACCGGATGTCAGAATAACTGTCTGAAAGCAG
>CAYWXJ010000129.1:0-5769 GCA_964462405.1 uncultured Eubacterium sp. | reverse complement strand
ATGTTGGAATCAAAGGAGCATCTGTTGTAGCATGGGAGAAATCGGACTGTATCATGTGCGGCGTCTGTCTGAAGGCATGTCGTGAGGGAGCGATTTCAGAAGAAAACGGTGAGCTTGTATTAGATACGAATAAGTGTAACTACTGCGGACGCTGTGTGAAAGCCTGTCCAACGGACGCATGGAAGGGTGAGAAGGGATACTTAGTATCTTTCGGAGGACTGTTTGGCAACCGTATCCAAAAAGGAGAAGAGCTGCTTCCGGTCATTACTTCAGAAGAACAGTTATTCCGTGTGACAGATGCGGCAATTCAGTTCTTTGATGATCATGCAAATCCGAGTGAACGATTCCGGATGACCTTAGAACGGGTCGGTCTTGATGAGTTTAAGAGGGTATTAAAGGAAGCCTATGACGGCTGATAAAAATAATAATAAAAGAGGAGATACAGGGAAAATGGCAGATTATGAAATTGATGAGAGAGTAGATATTACAGATGTTGTGTGTCCGATTACTTTTGTAAAGGCAAAGGTAGCGATGGAAGAGTTAGAAATCGGACAGGTGCTTGCCGTGACGATGAATGACGGAGAGCCTGTACAGAATGTGCCAAGGAGCTTCAAGGAGGAAGGCCAGCAGATTTTGAAACTGATTGATAACGAAAATGGAACCTATGATTTGATTGTAAAGAAGGTTGAGGAGTAAAGAAATGGCAGCTAGAGTAAGTGGGGATAATTTTAAGGCGGAAGTGCTTGAGAGCACAAATCCCGTGTTAGTAGAATTTTATTCCGATTCCTGCATTCCGTGTAAGCAGTTGTCTCCGATTTTAGGAGATATTGAAGATGATTACGAGGATAAGCTAAAGGTAGTAAAAATAAATGTGAACTTCGATCCTGATCTTGCAGAGGAGTATTCTGTCATGGCATCGCCCACCATTTTGTTTTTCAAAGGCGGCGAAGAAGTGAAACGGATGCGCGGACTTGTAAAGAAACCGGAATTAGAAGAAGCCGTTAAGGCAATTTTATAAAATATTTTGTAATTTGAACAGGAGGAGACAGAACATGATCGTAACAATTGCAGGAGTACAGAAAGAAATTGCAGAGGGAACAACCGTTGCAAAGCTGATTGTGGATGAAAAAGTGGAGAGTCCGGACTATGTGACAGTAACAATTAATGATGATTTTGTAGACCGGGAGGCATTTGAATCCACAGCATTAAAGGAAAATGATACAGTTGAGTTCCTTTATTTCATGGGAGGAGGAAGTTTCTGATGGCATTTACGAATGAACAGTTAGAACGTTACTCAAGACACATCATTTTGCAGGAAGTCGGAGTAAAGGGACAGAAAAAATTATTAAATGGCAAGGTATTAATTATCGGCGCCGGCGGCTTGGGCGCTCCGGCAGCCATGTATTTAGCAGCAGCAGGTGTGGGAACCATCGGTATCGTGGACGCAGATGAGGTAGATTTATCTAATCTTCAGAGACAGATTATCCATGGAACCGCAGATGTTGGAAAAGCAAAGGTCAAATCTGCAAAGGAAACCATGAATGCCATGAATCCGGATGTGACCGTGAATACATATCGTACCTTTGTGACATCTGAAAATGTCATGGAGCTGATTGCAGATTATGATTTTATCATTGATGGTACAGATAATTTTCCGGCAAAATTTTTAATCAATGACGCCTGTGTCATGGCTAAGAAGCCGTTTTCACATGCAGGAATCATTCGCTTTAAGGGGCAGCTTATGACCTATGTTCCGGGAGAAGGACCATGCTACCGCTGTGTATTCAAAAATCCGCCGCCAAAGGATGCGGTTCCGACCTGTAAACAGGCAGGTGTTATCGGCGCGATGGGCGGTGTTATTGGAAGTCTTCAGGCAATGGAGGCAATCAAATACTTGATCGGTGTCGGCGATTTGCTGACCGGAAAGCTTTTGACATATGATGCGTTAAAAATGGAATTTCATACCGTCAAGCTTCCGAAGCCGAATGGAAAATGTGCAGTCTGCGGTGATGAACCGACGATTACGGAACTGATTGACTATGAGCAGGTGGAGTGTGACGGCAAGTAAGAAATCCATCAGAAATGAGGACAGTATATGTTATATCTGAATAAAGCAGATTATGAGAAAATTCTTTCCCACTGTGAAGCAGGACTGCCTAATGAAGCATGTGGACTGATTGGCGGTGTCAAAGAAGACGGCAAAAAATATATAAAGAAAGTGTATCTTTTGACAAATATAGATGCCAGTAATGAGCATTTTTCCATGGATCCGAAGGAACAGCTTGCGGCGGTGAAGGATATGCGGGCAAACGGTTATGAACTGCTTGGCAACTTTCATTCCCATCCGGAGTCTCCGTCAAGACCTTCCGAAGAGGATAAGCGTCTTGCTTATGATCCGAAAGTGAATTATTTGATTCTTTCTTTGATGGAGCGGGAGAATCCGGTTCTGAAAGCATTTAACATTGATACAGAAAAAAATGTTACAATAGAAGAAATTGAGATTATATAACTTTAAAATGCAAAGCACAGAAGGGTGGGCAGATAGTCTATCCTTCTTTTCATATCGGCATATATGTGATATTCTGTTGCTGTTTGAATTAGATTGTGTATTATTTGCCGGAAGAGGATTCACAGAATAGAAGATAGGAGATAATCATGTATTGTATCAGCATCAGCCATAAACATGCACCGTCCCATATCCGGGCGCAGTTTGCATTTTCAGAAGAAGAACAGAAGTTATTTACCGGGCGGCTTATAGAGCAGAAAACAGTAAGCGGCTGTGTTATATTATCCACCTGCAACCGGAGTGAAATCTATTTCACGGGGAAGTGCCTGAATCATGAAGATATTGTAGAACAGGTGGAGCAGGCATGGATTTCTTTTCATCAGGTTACAAGGGAAATGCTGCTTGCACACTGCATGGTATATGATGAGAGTAAGAGCATCCGTCATCTGTATCAGGTGTGCTGCGGGATGGATTCTATGGTAATAGGAGAAGTGGAAATTATCCGCCAGGTCAAGGAGGCTTATCTGTCTGCAAAGCAGACGGAAGCAACAGACGGAGAGCTGAATGTCATATTTCAGGGTGCGCTCAACTATGCTAAGACCATAACAAATGAAACAAAGATTACCAGACTCCCTGTGTCCATCGGCACTTTGACTGCCCGGGCAGTGATTGATTTCTGCAGAAAACAGGCAAATGCCTTTCATGTGCTGATGGTGGGTGCCAGGGGGAAGATCGGGAATATTGTAGTACGGGATTTAGCGGATTTTGGTGTAAAGGAAATTGAAATGATCGGGACAAGCCGGAATCATAAAGCGATACATGCACAGTTCGCAGATATAGAGCATATCAAGCTGGTTGACTATGGCAGGCGATACGATTATGTGGAATGGGCAGATGTGGTAATCAGTGCCACCAGCAGTCCCCATTATACCTTTACCGCAGAACAGGTAGAAAAGTGCATTTTGCAGGAAAAATGCAGAAAACCCCGCCTTTTTATCGACCTTGCTGTGCCGGGGGATATGGATATAGAGATTAGGAAGCTTCCTGGGTGTGAGCTAAAGGATATTGATTATTTTAAAGAACTGGCAGCGGATAATAATTTGGCAAGGATTTCTGAGATGAAAAAGGCGAACCTGCTGTTGGAAGAGAAAGTGGGAGAAATGACAAAGGTAATTGCATTTCAGAAATTTTTAAAAGAACACGAAAAGGGGATGGATTTTCTTTCCCGGAAAAATGCGGACTGGTTGTTATATAAGCTGAAAGAATCTTTGGGCAGCAGGGAGTTTGAACAGATTTTGCAGGTGTTGGCGCAGGAACTAAGAGATTGACAGAATAACCGTCAGCGGTTATATATAGAAAGAGGATAAAATGGCGTATTTTCCATTTATGATAGAACTAAAGCATCAGAAATGCATTATCGGCGGCGGCGGAAAAGTGGCTGCCCGCAAGGTGGAAACGATGCTGGAATTTGGCGCAGAGGTGACGGTCATCGCACCGGAGATTTCCGGAGAGATCATGCAGATGGCAGGAGAACATCTTACCATCAAAACGCGTGCAATTTCCGAAGAAGACATTGCAGGGGCGGCTGTCGTGATTATGGCAACGGATGATGAGAAAGTCAACAGCCGGATGGCAGCTTTTTGCCGCGCACATCATATATTGGTAAATGTAGTGGATGTAAAAGAAGAATGCGGCTTTTACTTTCCGGCAATCATTAAGCAGGAGAATGTGGTGATTGCAGTATCTACAGGAGGCGGCAGCCCGCTGCTTGCAGCACGGATCAAAAAAGAGATTCAAAAAAATTTAGATCATTATTATGGAAGGCTTGCAGATACATTGGGAAAGCTAAGGGAAAGGGTGCTTTCTTCAGTTACTGCAGCATCCGGACGAAAAGAGGCGTTTGCAGAGCTGATGGAAAAAGGACTTTTGCAAGAGGGAATCATTATGCCGGAGCAGGTAGAGGAAACAATAGAAAAATATAGCATGGCAGATAACGCACCAAAGAAGAACATCATCCGCATCGGAACGAGGGGAAGTGCCCTGGCTTTGATCCAGACAGATCTGGTGATTCAAAGACTGCGGCAGGAATATCCGCAGGTTTCCTTTGAAAAAGTGATTCTTTCTACCAGAGGGGACCGTCAGATAAACCGGCCGCTTTTGGAATTTGGCGGAAAAGCAGTATTTGTGGAGGAATTTGAGGAGGCAATCCGGACCGGAGCGATCGATATGGCAGTGCATAGCGCGAAGGATATGCCAACAGAGCTTGCAGAAGGACTTGTCATTGCCGGAGTGCTGCCCAGGGCAGATGTGCGGGATGTGCTCATTTACAGGAAGAACAGTGCCTTTGCAGAGTATGCAGAAAACAGTTTATCAAAGACCTCTGCCGCAGCGCAGGATAACAGCGGGTACATCATCGGCACTTCAAGTCTGCGGCGGCAGTACCAGATACAGGAAATCTATTCTGACATTCAAACGAAGCCGCTTCGCGGAAATGTAAATACAAGGCTTGCAAAGCTTCGAAATGGAGATTACGATGCTATTATTTTAGCGGCGGCAGGAATAAAACGGATGGAACTTGAAAAAGAGCCGGATTTAGAATACCGGTATTTTTCCTGTCAGGAAATGCTTCCGGCAGCCTGTCAGGCAATCATAGCTGTAGAGACTGCAGGGAACGGACAGGCACAGGATATGGCGGCGCATATATCCGACAGCGGGGCGATGCTGCAGCTTAAGGCAGAGCGTAAGGTATTAGAGCTGATACAGGCAGGATGCAAAGAACCGGTGGGTGTATACGCAGAATGTGATAAGGAACATATGAGCCTGAGTCTGATGCTGGTAAAAAACGGAGAGATTTTCCGAAATACCGTGTGCGGCAGCAGCAGGGAATGGGAAGCGTTAGCCTGCCGGGCAGCAGAAGAAAAATGTTAGGAGAACAGATATGGGCATGGTATATCTGATTGGAGCAGGGCCGGGAGATCCGGAATTGATAACAGTAAAAGGAATGGAGCTGTTAAAACAGTGTGATGCGGTCATATATGACCGTCTTGGAACCTGTCAGCTTTTAGAATATGTCCCGGAGCACTGTGAGAAAATATATGTGGGAAAACAGGCAGGTGCCCATTACAAAAAGCAGAGTGAAATCAATGAGATTCTTATAAAAGCGGCAAGAGAATATGAAATCGTAGTGCGCTTAAAAGGTGGTGACCCCTTTGTCTTTGGCAGAGGCGGCGAGGAAGCGGAGGCACTTCTTGCAGAAAAAATTC
>CAYWXJ010000128.1:0-6211 GCA_964462405.1 uncultured Eubacterium sp. | reverse complement strand
CCGCTAATTGTTCTTCTGTAAAGGATGCTTTTCCAATTGGCACATGGATAATATTGTTCTTATCTAATCTGTACTCAATCTTACCGGCTTTAATATCGTTTACAGCTTTAGTTACATCCATGGTAACTGTTCCGGCTTTTGGGTTCGGCATTAAGCCTTTTGGTCCAAGTACACGTCCTAAACGACCAACAACACCCATCATATCCGGTGTAGCAACTACCACATCAAAGTCAAGCCAGCCTTCGTTCTGAATCTTCGGAATCAATTCTTCTCCGCCAACGAAATCTGCACCTGCTGCCTGTGCTTCGTCAAGTTTTGTTCCCTTTGCAAAAACTAAAACACGAACAGTTTTACCGGTTCCATGAGGTAATACAACCGCACCACGGATCTGCTGTTCTGCGTGACGTCCGTCACAGCCGGTTCTGATATGAGCTTCGATTGTCTCGTCAAATTTTGCAACTGCTACTTTCTTTGCTAAAGCAACAGCTTCTTCTTTATCGTATAAAGTTGCTCTGTCTACGGTCTTAGCAACTTCTAAATATCTTTTTCCTCTTTTCATGATTATAACCTCCTGTGGTATTATCGGGGGAGTATCTCCCTCCCACTGTTTTGGAAAAATAAGTTTTATTTACCGCGAATCGCTGTTATCCGCAGTTTTTCTTTGATTACTCTTCTACAGATACGCCCATGGATCTTGCTGTACCAGCAATCATACTCATGGCTGCTTCTAAAGAAGCTGCGTTCAGATCCGGCATCTTTAACTCTGCGATCTCCTGAATCTTTGCTTTGGAAATAGTAGCAACCTTTGTCTTGTTCGGTACTGCGGAACCAGACTTGATGTTGCATGCTTTCTTAATTAATACAGGAGCAGGCGGAGTCTTTGTTACAAAACTGAAACTTCTGTCTGCGTATACTGTGATTACTACAGGGATAATTAAATCTCCCTGATCTGCAGTTCTTGCATTGAACTGTTTTGTAAACTCTACGATGTTTACACCGTGCTGTCCTAATGCAGGTCCAACTGGAGGAGCAGGTGTTGCCTTTCCAGCAGGAATCTGTAATTTGATATATCCTTCAACTTTCTTTGCCATTTGGAATTAACCTCCTTAATTCATCTTCTTGACTTCTGCGAAACTGATTTCTACCGGCGTTTCGCGACCGAATAACTCAACATTGATGGTAACGATCTGCTTACTGTGATTCAGCATCTGGATTACACCGACAGTATCTTTCCAGACACCTCCGGTAACTACGACGGTATCACCTTCTTCAAAGTCAACCTCAACGTTTTCATTTTTGATTCCCAGCGGCATCATTTCTTCGTCTGTCAGCGGAACCGGCTTCGATCCCGGTCCTACAAACCCTGTAACGCCTCGGGTGTTTCTGACAACATACCAGGTATCATCATTCATAACCATGTTGATGAGTACATATCCCGGAAACATCTTCTTAGAAACCTGCTTTTTCGCACCGTTCTTCATCTCAAAAACATCCTGCATCGGAACTCTTACTTCAAGAATCTGATCTTCTAAATGTCTGTTCTCAATCGTCTTATCAATGTTCGCCTTTACCTTATTCTCATAACCTGAATAGGTATGAACAACATACCAGTGTGCTTCTGCCATAAAACGCCTCCATTATAAATTTACCAGGAAATCAATACCATACTGAATAAATGTATCCAGTACTGCAATAATCAAACCGACTACAACTGATACAGCGATTACAGCCGCAGTCTGCTTTGCAAGTGGTTCCTTTGCCGGCCAGACAATTTTGCCAAACTCAGCTTTTAAACCTTCGAACCAGCTCGTCTTAGGAGCTTTTTCTAATTTTGCGTTATCTGCCATAATTCAACTCCTTTGCTCAACCGGATTATTTGGTTTCCTTGTGTAAAGTATGTGTCCTGCAGAATCTGCAATACTTTTTCGTTTCCATTCTGTCTGGATGAGCTTTCTTGTCCTTTGTCATGTTGTAATTACGCTGTTTGCATTCTGTGCATGCCAATGTAATTTTCGTGCGCACAACTTCCACCTCCATAATTTCATTGTGTGTTTTTCTGATGCCTTAAATTTAGGCATAAAAAAAAGACCTACTTCCAAGCTGTTCTATGATAGCACACTCTTGTATGGTCGTCAACTGTTTTTTTCAAAACCCGAAAAATAACGGCGATCCTGTGTTACTGTTCACCCGCTTCGAGTGCTCACAGCAGTACGACCGCCGTCAATTAAATCATCCGCGCTGGAAAAGCTGCATTACTCTTCCATTTTCATTCTCCATTTTTTTCTTCTGCATCATGATACTAAATGTACTGAGAAGCTGTTTCTTCTTCAGTTCAGATACTGCCTGGGGATAATCTAAATCCTCAATCCTGCTTTGGGATGCCGTCGTATTATAGGATGCTGATGCATTATATGCCATCACATAATCCATACGGTTCGATGCGGCGCCTAAATTTCCTCTCGACGCATTCACAGTATCCAATGCTTTATCAATGACGGATATGTCAAAATCCCCTGTCACATCATAGTCTGCTATTCCAAGAGTCTGCAATGTGGAATCCGGCATGGAAACCTCAAAGCTTCCTCCCTGCGATGATGTCGCAATCTGCATCGTTCCAACCGTTCCGTCCAGCAGATTCTTTGTATTGAACTGGGTCTGCGAAGCAGTATCAGCTATTGACTGCTTCAGTTGGTTAATTTCCTCCTGAATCGCACTCTTATCGGAAGCTGTGTACAAATCGTTGGACGCCTGTATGCTAAGCTCCCTGATTCGCTGAAGACTATCAGTAACAGAGCTTAATGCTCCTTCTGCCACCTTTACCATATCCTGTGCTGTTCCGGTATTGCGGCTGCCGACATCATAACCTCTGGTCTGGTTCTCAAGCTTCTCCGCAATCGCAAGTCCTGCCGCATCATCTGCTGCGGAGTTTATCCTTCTTCCACTGGAAAGTGATCTATAATCAGAATAGATATTCTGGTTTGATATTGAAGAAATTGCCATATGTATACACCTCCTCTTCTCACCTGCCTGTTTCTACTTAGAATATAACATGATTATGAAAAATTTTCAATCATCTTTTTGCTTTTTTTCCTCTTCATTAATTTGATTTAACTTACGATATAAGTTATGAGATATTAGTTTTTCGTGACTTATTGCCGATTTTATAGTATAATGTACTTAAGTATAAAAGGATTTATTTTACCCCGGTGCAGTTGCACAGGTTTCATGGAAGAAAGGAGGGGGTTTCGATGTCTGTCATCGACAATGCTTATCATTATTATATGAGCGTTTATGGCAATTCTGCTACTTCGCGCTATGACACGCATAAGAAGAGCGAATTGCGCAATGTCTATAACAATATATTAAAAATCAATCGGGAAGCCCCTCTTTATAAGTTAAAGAATACAGAGGATGTTCCGAAATTCCTGGTTGACATCAAAGAACATACCCGACAAATTAAAAATGTAATTTCTTCCTTATCTGATAATGAAGAGGGATTAGAAAGTGCTTTTCAGAAGAAGGTCGCCGTATCTTCTGATGAAGATATTGTTAGTGCTGCTTATGTCGGCTCTAACAGCAGCACAGAAACTTCCTGTAATTTTAATATTGAAGTACGGCGTTTAGCAGCTCCGCAGATAAATCTCGGCAATTTTTTAACGAGCGATACCCTTGATATTAAACCAGGGGATTATTCCTTTGATTTAACTACAACTACTAATTCTTATGAATTTCAGTTTACAGTAAATTCCGATGATACGAACCGCTCCGTGCAGGAGAAGCTTGCCCGTCTGGTAAATACCTCAAACATCGGGCTGACCGCCGAAATTCTGACGGATGAGAAGAATCGGAGTTCCTTAAAGCTGATTTCCAAACAGACCGGTTTAAGTGAAAATGAATCATATCTTTTTGACATTAAGCCAAGTGCTTCGGCAAATTCAATTATTGCTATGGAATTATTAGGACTTGAGCATGTTACTTCTCCCGCTCAAAATTCTTCTTTTATTCTGAACGGAAAAGAACACAGCTCATATTCGAATACATTTACCATTAACAATGTTTTTGAACTGACACTGCACGGAATCAGCCCGGAAGACCAGCCGGCTTCTATCGGTTTTAAGACCAGTATTGATGCCGTTGCGGATAATCTGCAGGAGCTTGTCAATGCTTATAACGGCTTTATCGAAACGGGAGAACGCTACGCTTCAAGTTCCCAGGGTAATCGGCTTCTGCATGACTTAAAGGGCGTTTCCTATTCTTATAAGAATCAACTGGAAGGCATTGGAATGATAGTCGGGGAAAATGGTTCTATTTCCATTGATAAGGATTTACTGGCTGAAGCGATTGATACGGAAGATCCAAGCGCGACTTTTTCCGTATTAAATTCCTTTAAAAATTCTTTATTTGCCAAGGCAAATAATGCATCTATCAATCCGATTAAATATGTAGATAAAATTATTGTTGCCTATAAACGTCCGGGGCGGAATTTTACTTCCCCCTACTATTCTTCGATTTATTCGGGAATGATGATGGATATTCGCTGCTAATATCATGAAATGTTATAACCGGGATCGTGAACCCTCACAATCCCGGTTTTTTATATTTGATTCAAATATTCTTTTACTATGTATTCTGCCCGCTGTTTCCACGTATGATTGGATTTTGCATACAAATATCCGCAATCTGCGATTTTCTGCATGTGCTCCGGCTGTTCTAAAAGGCTTTGTACTGTCTGAGGTAATTGCCGTATCCCGGACAGTTCAAAGGTTACAAGCCCTTGCTCCGGCATTTTTTTCAATTCTTCGGCAAGATATTGCGAAGTATCCGTCACAACAACTGCTCCTGCCAGCATTCCATTGATAATTCGGTCATGGATACCGTTTTTGTACCAGGTCATTGTATTTAACACAATTTTACTGTGATTCATCAGCTCCAATACCTGGGGCGCCAATACTTTTCCGCCATAGAGCAGATTGGGATTTTCTGCCCATTCGCACTGTTCCCAGCCGCCGCCGAATACAGCTACTTTGATCCCGTTTTCCACTAACAGGCGCACAGACTGCTCCCGATAGAAGGAGGTTGCAAAGGAATCTATGAACCGAAGCTCGGTAATCCAATGACGCAATTCCTTTTCACTGTATTGCTTCCCAATGGAACACAGATACTTTTCGATTGCTGCTTCGGTTGTCTGATCCGGATTTTTTATCAGATCACTCAATACCTCCTGGGTCAGCATAAATGCATCAAATTCGCGAATTTCCCCTAAATCCGGTACAAGTCCTTCCGCCACATATTTTGAAAGACCGCCGGCATACAGCACATCAATGGGTCTTTCCGCTATGAATGGATGCTCTGCTGTTGTTGTATGACACAGATGACAAGCTCCCGGTTCTGAAGGTTTTGACAAATCGGCCTCCATTCCGGCATGCGGAAGAAAGTCTGTCCGGGTCAGATTCGGGTAAAACCGCTGCAAATAAATCACATGGTTTCTGTCCGTGCAAAATACCACGGATGTTTTCGGCGCATGGCGAAGAGGGTCGTCATAGTGAAAAGGGTGATCCATCAATATATTGTAATAGGGGATATGCTTCTCCTCCCATATATTTTTACCTTCACAGAAAGAAAGATTGTAGCCAATGTTATTGAAGGTGACAACCGCATCTATGCCGGATTCTTCGATCAGATCCTTTAATTGCTGCATTGCTGCATCTTTATTGCGGACATCAATAATATGGCTGGTATGACCAAACTGTTCAAACGCTGCCGCCAAAGCTGAAATGAACAGGTCTATGGTGTCGTAAATGCCCCGGATAAAAAGTATATGCTTTCTCATAATTTTACCTCATTTTCCTTAAAATTCGTCAACCTCTGACAAATCTGCTGCCATTACCCAATCAAAACTTTCTTCCCTTCAAACGCAAAACCATAATTATGAATCCGCCCTGCTGGGATTCCTTTCTCAAGCAGGTTTTCGTTATATTTCTTCTTCTCAATCTGTTCTAATGCCGCCTGTACGGTATCTTCCAATGTGGCTTCGTCATCCGGATCATATAATCATTCATCGCCTTCTTATCGCCCAGCAGCAGTGCTTTCACAAAATTGCTTATAGTATAGCGAATTTCATAAAAAATTACAACCAAACTACTCTCATTGGCTTTCTATATTGTAACAGTTCAGCCCGCGCCATTCGCAAAATCGTGCTATCGCACTCTCC
>CAYWXJ010000127.1:0-6432 GCA_964462405.1 uncultured Eubacterium sp. | reverse complement strand
ATGGTTCGGGCTGCCGATGATACCGGAGCTTAAGAAAAGTCCTTCGATATAATTCCTTCGATAAAATTCCATAGTAAGGGTACAGATCTCCTCCGGGGTGAAGGAGGCGCGCCGCACATCATTGTTGCAGTTGTTCAGACAGTAGGAGCAGTTAAAAATACATTCATTCGTAAAAAGAATCTTCAGCAGAGAAACACAGCGTCCGTCCGCCGAAAAGGTATGACAGATACCGCAGGACATAGTATTGCCGATACCCGTGCCGTCGCCGCTTCGGTCTACTCCGCTGGAGGTACAGGCAACATCATACTTGGCAGCATCGGTTAAAATGGTTAGTTTTTCCATCAGAGAAGGGGATAAATGGGCTGCGGGGGCTTGATTCTGTGGAAAAGTGGGAATTATGTTCTTAGAATCCGCTGTGAAACTCATGGCGTGGCTCCTTTTTGTTGACATATTATTTAACAAAAGCAAACAAATGTTCTAAATTATAATAACATGCTACTCATGTAATTGCAATAGAAAAATCGAATATTTGTACTGATTATGTAACAGTTCAGCGTAGGACTTTGCACTTGCTGCAAAGCCCGTAAGAATATGTAGATTTTTCCGAGCGTGAATCCGCCCCTTGCCGTAGGCAACTTTAAATGGACGGATTCAGTAACAGTGAAGCCGAAAGGCTGAACTGTTACCTGATTATGTAATAGGGCAGATGTTCTTGCAATTCATTTACCCCTGTGCTATCCTAAGAAAAAACAATGAGAGAGAGAAGCATATGGCATATTTAGGCAATCCCCGGAACACGATAGCAGTATTGCAGAAATATCATTTCAATTTTCAGAAGAAGTTCGGGCAGAACTTTTTAATAGATACCCATGTGTTAGACAGAATTATTGATGCGGCGGGAATTACGAAGGAAGATTTTGTGTTGGAAATCGGGCCGGGAATCGGGACTATGACACAGTATCTCTGTGAGAGTGCCAGGGAAGTCGCTGCCGTGGAAATTGACCGGAATCTGATTCCGATTTTAGAGGATACCCTTAATGAATACGACAACGTGGAAGTCATCAATGAGGACATTTTAAAGCTGGATATTGCCGCTCTTGCACAGCAGAAGAACGGCGGAAGGCCTATAAAGGTGGTTGCGAATCTTCCCTATTATATTACGACACCGATTATCATGGGGCTTTTTGAAAGCCAGGTTCCCATTGATTCCATTACGATAATGGTACAGAAGGAAGTGGCGGACCGTATGCAGTCGGGACCCGGGAGCAAGGACTATGGAGCACTTTCTTTGGCAGTACAGTATTATGCAGAGCCGGAAATCGTAGCAAATGTACCGCCGAACTGCTTTATGCCAAGACCGAATGTGGGAAGTGCGGTGATCCGGCTTACCAGACATGAGATACCACCGGTGGATGTAATGGATGAAAAGCTGATGTTTAAGCTTATCAGGGCATCTTTTAATCAGCGGAGAAAGACGTTAGCAAACGGACTGAACAATGCGCCGGATATTCCCATTTCTAAGGAGCAGATACAGGAGAGTATCACAGCACTGGGTGTTCCTGTCAACGTCCGGGGCGAGGCACTGACCTTAGAGCAGTTCGCAAAATTGAGCAATATTATAAAGAAGGATGTTTTATAGTGATACACATATTTTTTCAAATGCTTCATATATTATAATATGAAGCATTTTTTATATCGTATTTTTTGCGGAATCGCGTTTTTTATACTAATTCCCATCGTATTTACGCTTCTGATTCAGGGAAGCGGCAAAGATTCTGTCAGAGATCCGGAATTTATACCGGTGAGCGAGATGGAAGAAATGGAGTTTGATGAAGATATTCTGCCGGGAATTATCGCAAATGAGATTTCTATGGAAACAGAAATGGAGGCAATGAAAGCGCAGGCGGTAATTGCCCGGACAAACTGTCTGAGGGCAATCGAAAAAGGAGAGGATTTGCCGGAGGGACTGACAAAGGGAGAAATGATCCGGATGTGGGGGCAGGAGAATTTTTCCGAGTATTACAGCCAGTTAGAAAGCAGTATTGAATCCACAAGAGGCGTTGCTATGCTATACAATGGAGAGTATATCCGGGCAGATTTCCATAAGAGCAGTGCAGGTTATACCAGAAATTCCAATGAAGTTTACGGAAATGATGATTATCCTTATTTGCAGCGTGCGGATTGCAGAATGGATATAACATCGCCGGATTTTTTAAAGGTCATGTTCTATACACCCCAGGAATTTATCGAAAATGGGGGAGAGCTTTTTAGTGAGGAAACGAGGGCTGCGGCAGCAGAAAAAACAGCGGCGGAGCTGCTTGCTGGAATTACGGTTGCCAAAAGAGATGCGGCAGGATATGTCACGGAGCTTACAATAGAAGGTACAGCCCATTCCGGAGAAGAGGTGCGTCTTTTGTATGACTGGAATTCTTCTGATTTTTTCTTAAAAGAAGTAGACGGCGAGATTCGTGTTCTGACAAAGGGTTTAGGACATGGCTTGGGTGTCAGCCTGTACGGGGCGAACCAGCTTGCGGCGGAAGGACGCTCGTATAAAGAGATTTTGAAATATTTTTATGCAGAAATTGAATTTGTTACACAGTATGATTGAATAAAACCTCAAAATACGCACAGACTATAGTCAGCAAACAGCAAATATGACTATGGATGGTGATGAAATGAGAAGAGGAAATAATTTCTTTCAGAAAAATCGGTATAAAATAGCGGCAGTATGTGTGTTAGCGGCTGTTTTAGGACTTACAGGAGTGTATATGCTTACCGGAAGGGAAAGCAGTGAAGAACCAAAGCAGCAGGTGGCGGTAGAGGAGACCGAAAAACCGGAAACGACAAAAAAGAGCACGGTCGCACAAAAGGAGACCGAAGAGCCGGAAGAACAGACCGCAAAGGCTTCTGCGGTTATTGAACCAAAAAGTGAAGAAGAAACCGCAGGGACAGAGGTGGCGCAGATTGCAGGTGAAAACGAACAGACGGTTCCGACAACAGCCAATCAGACAGCAGCAAAAGAACTGCATTTTGACACGGAAGCAGGACTTCTCTGGCCGGTCAGCGGTTCTGTCATATTAGATTACAGTATGGATCAGACTGTATATTTTACTACATTAGAACAGTATAAGTATAATCCGGCAGTGATTATTTCCGGGAATGTCAATGACAAGGTAAAAACTGCGGCAAGCGGCAAGATCACTGAAATTTCTACCAACGAAGTGACCGGATGCACCGTGACGATGGATATTGGCGACGGATATACGGCAATCTACGGTCAATTAAAAGAAGTTCCGTATGAAGTGGGAGCTTATATAGAAGCCGGAAATACATTAGGATTTGTCAATGAACCTACTAAATACTACTCTTTGGAAGGAAGCAATCTCTATTTTGCTTTGCAGAAGGATGGCGTTCCTGTAGATCCGGTAGAGTTTTTCCAGTAGAGCCGTGCTGTGGGACAGGCAGCCGTTCAGCAAGCGGAGTTTTTCTTGATTTTTTACAGGGACAACCGTATAATAGACACTAGCAGCGTTGTTTGGTAAGAAAGGCGGCTTGGATGGATTGTAAGAAATACAGTGAGCGAATAGCGCGATATGCCCTGCATATGAAGAATAAAGAACTGACAGGAGTTTTCTGTTATGTGGGAGAGGCGTTCTATGTGTTAAATGACATAGAGCGTCTGTTCCGTATGACAAGGGCAATAGAGTATTCAAAGCGTTTGACGCAGGTAAGAAAATACATAGAAAGAATCGATTGTATGGCAGGCAGCCTGTATGGATAAAAAAGAGCGGAAGAACTATACATATATCGTAGAGTGCAGCGACGGCACATTTTATACCGGCTGGACGAACGATTTTGAGAAGCGGATAAAGGCGCATAATACCGGAAAAGGTGCAAAATATACCCGCTGCCGCACCCCGGTAAAGCTGGTATATTTAGAGGAATCAGATACGAAGCAGCAGGCAATGAGCAGGGAAGCAAAAATCAAGCAGCTAAGCAGACAGGAAAAAGAAAAACTCATAGAGAACGGAAAGGAATCATATGGAAACGATCAGATTTGATGAACTGGGGCTTATGCCCCAGATTTTACGTGGAATAGAAGAGATGGGGTTTGAAGAGGCAACTCCGATTCAGGCGCAGGCAATTCCTGTGGTCATGACCGGAAGAGATGTCATCGGACAAGCACAGACCGGAACCGGAAAGACGGCAGCCTTCGGTATCCCCATGCTGCAGAAGGTAGATTCTTCTTTGAAAAAGACACAGGTGATTATTTTATCCCCTACCAGAGAGCTGGCGATTCAGGTGGCAGAGGAGCTGCGGAATTTAAGCAGGTATATGCACGGAATTAAAATCCTGCCTGTCTACGGCGGACAGGATATTACCAAGCAGATCCGTTCCCTGAAGGGCGGTGTACAGATAATCGTAGGAACACCGGGACGTGTGATGGATCATCTGCGCAGAAGAACGATTCGTTGTGATTATGTGCATACCATTGTGTTAGATGAAGCTGACGAAATGCTAAACATGGGCTTTCGGGAAGATATAGAAACGGTTTTGGAGTATTTACCAGAGGAGCGTCAGACCGTACTTTTTTCCGCTACGATGCCCAAGCCGATTTTAGATATTACAAAGAAATATCAGCAGGATGCCGTTACGATTAAGGTGGTAAAAAAGGAGCTGACCGTATCAAATATTGAGCAGTATTATTATGATGTAAAGCGGAAGGACAAGGTAGAGGTCTTAACAAGACTGTTAGATTTCTATAATCCGAAAGTATCCATCGTTTTCTGCAACACGAAGAAAATGGTAGATGAACTGGCGCGGGAGCTGACAGCGCGGGGATATTTTGCAGAGGGACTGCATGGAGATATGAAGCAGGCGCAGAGGGACCGGGTCATGGCAAATTTCCGGAGGGGCAAGACCGATATTTTAATTGCCACTGATGTTGCGGCGCGGGGTATTGATGTAGATAATGTGGAAGCTGTTTTTAATTTTGATATTCCGCAGGATGATGAGTATTATGTACACCGTATCGGGCGTACCGGACGTGCCGGAAGAATGGGAAAGGCATTCAGTTTTGTAAAAGGCAAGGAAGTATATAAGCTGAAGGATATTATGCGCTACTGCAAGACGAAAATCTATGCGCAGCCCGTACCGTCCTCGGAGGATGTGGCACAGATGAAGTCGGAAAAGATCATGGATAAGATTGTCACCATTATGGAAGAGGAAGATTTGCACGATATGATCAACTTCATTGAAAAACAGATTAACGAGTCTGATTTTACTGCTATGGATATTGCAGCAGCATTTTTGAAACAGGCACTGGGAGGAACGGAAACCGCCGCAGAAGCCTATGGCGCAGACAGTAGCTATGACTTTGGCGATACCGGAGCAGAGGATGGCATGGTACGGCTTTTTATCAACATCGGTAAAAAGCAGAAGATAAAGCCGGGAGATATTTTAGGGGCCATTGCCGGAGAGTCCGGTATGTCGGGAGATTTGGTGGGAGCCATTGACATGTACGATAAATACACCTTCGTAGAAGTGCCCAGGGAGCATGGCAAAAAGGTATTAGCCGCCATGAAGAATGTCAAAATCAAAGGAAAACCGATTCATATAGAGCCTGCGAACAGCAGATAGAACAGCAGATCGCTTTTAACCTGTTAATATGTTCTCCCATTGAATATTCTCATTAAAGGCGATTGCAATCGGCGTACCGTATGAAGGGGATTTCTGGGACTTTTATCAGGGAAAAACTGCGACACAGGCACTTCCAAAAGTTGAATGCCCATAAAACCAAGGTCTATAGGGCGAAATAAACCGAGTGTTCGAGACCTTCCACTCGTAAAACAAAACTAAAGGAGAAAATTGAATATGAGAAACAAAAAAGTATTATTTATCACCCAGGCAGCAATGATTGCTGCGTTGTATGTCGTACTGACATTGATTGCGAATGCACTTGGTCTGGCAAATTATGCCATTCAGGTGAGATTTTCCGAGGCACTGACGATTCTGCCGTATTTCACACCCGCTGCGATACCGGGGCTGACCATCGGCTGTATTATCAGCAATCTGCTGACAGGCTGTCTGCCGCTTGATATAATATTCGGCAGTATTGCCACGCTGATTGGTGCAGTTGGTACCTATCTGCTGCGGAAATACAGATGGGCAGCAGCGATTCCGCCGATCGTGGCAAATACGCTGGTCGTACCCTTCGTACTTGCTTATGTATACAAGTTTGAAGGCTCCATATGGTATTTTATGCTGACAGTTGGTTTCGGAGAAGTGATTTCCTGTGAGCTGTTGGGAATGATACTGATGGGGATTTTAAGCGGATATAGAAATGTGATTTTTAAGTCAGACAGATCATAATACGATTGTAACAGTTCAGCCATGAAATAATGCAAATATCACAAAACGAACAAACGCCTT
>CAYWXJ010000126.1:0-6461 GCA_964462405.1 uncultured Eubacterium sp. | reverse complement strand
ATTTTAAAGTGGTCGAATTCGACCACTTTAAAATGGAAGCTCGAAGAAATATTATTTATTTTCTATTATCATTTCATTTACATATTTTCGTTTTATCTGATACCGCAGGCTTGCGGTTTTCATGCTTTTTTCAGTAACGGGATGGATTCATAATTTTGAAAAACAGTTGTCCGTCAGCAGGCATCTGTATTTGCTCATTTCAGACTCGCTCTCGCTTCGGGGGAAAACGTAGCGGTGCTAAGGTTTCAGCGATTACTGGGTAATCCCTAAAACCTAAGAACCGACGTTTTCGAGAGCCTGCCATCGAGCATATACAGATGCCTGCTGACTACGTTTTTGGCAATATTTAAAATCCGATGTATTTGCAATCGTGCAATCGGGAAAAAATAATATGTTCATATATATTGACAATATATATTATACAATATATAATATAAAAATAGAATATATATATTCAAAAAGATATATATGCTGTAAATACATAGAAAAGAAAGAAGGAAGGGAAATGATTTATCCATTAAGTCCGCCCCTGCTGGAGATGCTGATTTTATCGATTATAGAGAAAGAGGACAGCTACGGTTATTTGATCAGTCAGCGATTAAAGGCGGTATCTAATATGAAGGATTCCGCATTGTACCCGGTATTGAAACGACTTTCTGAAAATGGGTATGTGGTGGTTTATGATCAGCAGTTTCAAGGGAGAAACCGGAAATATTACCGCATTACTGAGGCGGGAATGTTGCAGTGTAAAATGTTAAAAGAGGAATGGAATCGGTATATTCGTGCCATTGAAGTGATTATGGATGGTGGGAAAGACAGTGGGAGCATGGAGGAATGAAAATGAATAGAGAAGAATACATGAAGCTGTTAAAAAAGCAGCTTAGGAAATTGCCCAAAGAAGATTTTGATAAAGCGGTCGCCTATTATGAAGAATACTTTAACGAAGCGGGAGCGGAAAATGAGAAGCAGGCGATTGAGGATTTAGGAAGCCCGAAAGAGGCAGCGGAACAGATTATACGTGATATTGCCATCAATAATACTAAGAAGAGGGCAGGCGGCGTGAAAAAGAGAATGGATGCGGTATGGGTTGGACTTCTTGCGGTATTTGCAGCTCCGGTAGCACTGCCGATTTTGTTAGCATTGCTGTTGATTTTATTCGTGCTTGTGCTTTTAGCATTCGTCTTTGTGTTTTGTGTGTTTGTGGCAGGGGCATCTTTAATTGTAGCAGGCCCGCTTACTATTGTGGGAGGCTTTGCGGTAATCACAGAGAGTATTGCGGCAGGTCTTTGTTGTTTCGGATATGGGCTGACAGGAATAGGAGTTGGACTTTTACTGATCTATGCAATGTATCATTTGTGCAGATTGCTGGTAAATAAATTGATTCAGTTGTTTGGACGGATGGCGGAAAAGGGAGGAAAAAATCATGAGTAGAGGAAGATGGTTTGTCGCAGGCTGCTGTATTACGATAGGAATCGGCATCGTATTCAGCATGGCAGGTTTTATTATGGGCGGCAAAGTGACCGGAGTCAATGTGGGACCGGAGGGCGTTGCCGTTTACTCGGCTGATGGTGCAGAAAACGGAAAAGAGTTCACATACCAGACAGGAGAAGAACAGTTAGAAGAATTTGATGGGATTAAAATTGTGGCGAATTATGCAGATGTCAGGATACAGCCTGCAAAGCATTATGGAATCGCTTATAATTTAGACGAAGGATATAGGTTTTCTTATGAGATAAAGGATGGGACACTTGTCGTCACACAGAAGAAACCGACAGGTATTAATTCAGATTTTAGCCTGTTTCATTTTGATATGATGTCAGGTATGGATGAATATTACGAACAGGAATTTATCACTGTTTATGTGCCGGAGGACAGTGAGTTTTATGAGGTTGACATTAAGAATGCATCCGGTGATGTATTCTGCGGAGGTTTTTATGCAGATAAGCTGAATGTGGAGGCAGATTATGGAGCTGTAGAGTTAGAGAAGGCAGGAAGTAAAACTGCAAGTATTGTTATGGATTCCGGAAATTTGGAAATTACTTCCTTCACCGACGGAGACATCCTCGTGGAAAATAATTATGGTGATGTGATACTTAAGGATGTCAAAGCGGGAGAACTGAATTTTAAGGTGGATTCAGGAAAGCTGGAGGCATCTGAGACGACAGCAGACCTGTTGACGGTGGAAGATCACTATGGGAACATTGCATTACAGCAGGTTAAGGTAAATGGCATCAGCCTGACTGCCAATTCAGGAAATATTTCATTGGAGGATGTAGAAACGGAAAACCTCACTGTTTACAACGATTACGGCAGTGTAGATGGAAAAAATGTAAAAACAGATTCCTTTACCGGAGCATTAGAAAGCGGAAACTGTAAGATGGAAGGATTTGATATGAAGCAGACAGATATTAAGTCAGATTATGGAGATGTAGAACTGGAACTTACGGCAAAAGTGACCGATTACAGTTATGCTTTAGAAACGGAATACGGAAAGATAACACTTGGCGATAAGGATATGGGAGTGAAGTACCGGTCTTTGGAGGATGAAAAGGAAAACATAGCGGTTTACTGTGAGTCCGGAGATATTCAGATTGAAGGAGCGGAATAAGTGGAAAATGAAAATAAAATAATATATGAAGATGAGGACATTATCCTGGTCCACAAGCCCGGTGGAATACCGGTACAGACCAGCCGGTTAGGGCAAAAAGACATGGTAAGCATTCTGAAAAATTACAGAGCGCGGAAAAAGGAAGACCCGTATATCGCCGTGATAAACCGTTTGGATCAGCCTGTGGAAGGCGTCCTGCTTTTTGCAAAGACAAAGGAAGCAGCGGCAAGATTAAGCAGCCAGTCAAAGGAACGCTCCATGGATAAACACTACCGTGCAGTAGTCTATAATCAGACAGGGAAACCATTAGCGGAAGGAATGACAGGAACGCTTACCGATTATCTTTTGAAAGATGGAAAAACAAATATTTCCAAAGTGGTAAAAGAAGGCACAAAGGATGCAAAGAAAGCAGTTCTTCATTATAAAGTATTAAGAACAAAAGAAAATTTTGCAGAGCTTTTTATAAAATTAGAAACCGGAAGGCACCATCAGATTCGGGTACAGATGGCACATGCAAAGCTGCCGTTATTAGGTGACCGAAAGTACGGCTTAATAGATGCCCCGGTTTTACAGGGTGCAGGAAAAAATGTGGTTCTCTGCTCCGTAAAAATTGGTTTTTGCCATCCGAAAACAGGGAAAAAAATGGAATTTGAAATAGAACCGGAAAACGAAACTTTCCAATTATTGCAGAGCGAAACTTCGCATAGAAAAAATTGAATCCACACATAATTTTCCCATGAAGAAAATAATGAATTGGGAAATGGGAACCAAAATTGCAGAGCTATTGATTGTAACAGCGGCAGTCTATTTGGGAATGAAATACATATTTCCGATAGTGCTGCCGTTTTTACTTGCATTGGTATTCGCCCGTCTTTTGTATCCGCTGGCACAGATATTGGAAAAAAAACTGAAATTGGGAAAAATCATGTCGAGATCTGCGGCATATGTGATTTTTCTATTAATTATAGGCGCGATTGCAGCAGGACTATTATATCTCTGCTACCGGATGGGCAGTAATTGTTTAAATAATCTGGATTACTTATTGAGCTGCATGGAACGGACATTCGGAACATGCTGTGACAGATTGGAAAAAATCTCAGGATTTTCTACCGATGAAATCCAAAGAACCATAGATGCAGAAACGGCAGAATTGACAGGAGGTGCGGTAAAATATTCCAAGGATGCCGGATGGTATGCGATGGGGCTTTTGGCAAAGCTGTTTGTGACTTTTGTGGCCACACTTCTGATGCTGAATGATTATGAGAGAATCATGGGTGCCATGAAAAAAACAGCGGCGGGCAGATATATGATCAAAACGCTGCGGGGCATCAAACATGCCTCCGGCGCATATCTGCGGGCACAGCTCTGTATTATGGCATTGGTCACAGCCGTGTGCGTTGCGGGACTTTTTATACTTAAGATACCCCATGCCTTTGGAATCGGTCTGGCAATAGGATTCTGTGATGCACTGCCTTTCTTAGGAACCGGAACCGTATTTGTGCCATGGGGATTGATTGGATTGCTGCTTGGAAATTATAAAATTGCAGCAGGCTGTCTTTTCATGTATTTAATCTGCAGCTTTATCCGTCAGATTTTAGAACCAAGACTGGTGGGACGCAGACTTGGCGTACCGCCGCTTGCTGTGCTGATGAGTATTTATATTGGACTTCAGGTGTATGGGGGAAGCGGAGTTGTGTTAGGGCCTATATCGGCATTGCTTATTTATGAGGTGTATCGGGTGCTTTAGGTGTGGTAACCGCCGTTCAGCAATGGAAATCTCTCCCTGCCACAGAAGCGATCCCGCTTCGCAAAAAGCGTAGCGGTACATAAGGCTCCGATGATTACTGCGTAATCCCCGGAGCCTTATGTACCGACGCTTTTCAAGAGTCTGCGCAGGGAGAGATTTCTGCTTCTCTGCGAAACGACCGATATTGACATTTAAAATAAAGTCCTACATAATATCTATGCAAAAGTTTACTGATACAGAAGAATGGAGAAATCTATGGAAAATTCCTATCGTTTTTTTGAAAACCGTGCGTGTCAATATTTTCCCTGTCATAAGGGATTAAAGGACCTTAATTGTCTGTTCTGTTACTGTCCGATGTATACAAAAGAGAAGTGCCCCGGAAATCCTGAGTATATGCAGGTGGGTGAAAAAAGGATAAAGGTATGTTCAAATTGCACCTTCCCCCATCAGCCGGAGAATTATGATGTAATCATGCAGATTTTAAAAGCGCTCTTGACAAATGAAAACCACACAGTCTAAAATAGGATAAGTAATGAATATCAAGCAAAGCAATGAAGAGGATTAGTAAAACAGAAGCATTCCCCAGAGAGAAGATTACGCCGATACGGCGGGCTGAGAGATCTTTGTATGAACCTGTTTGAACCTGCCTTGGAGCTTTCATATGAAAATATGACGTATTCCCGGCGTTAGCGGGAGTTTTGAGTGTATGTATAAGATTATCCTAAGATAATGGGAATACATGAATCAGGGTGGTACCGCCGGAATCATTTCGGTCCCTATGATGGGGCAGAGATTTTCCGGCATTTTTTGTATTACAGAAATCTTACAGATAACCGAAGCAAAATGCCCCGAGACATGAAACAATCATCAGCAAACTACAGAAAGGAATCAGAATCATGGCAAAAGAAAAGAAATTAGTAGAAGCCATTACCTCTATGGACGAGGACTTCGCACAATGGTACACAGACGTTGTGAAAAAAGCAGAATTAATCGACTATTCTTCCGTGAAAGGATGTATGATTATCAAACCGGAGGGATATGCTATCTGGGAAAATATCCAGCGTGAATTAGACCAAAGATTTAAAGAGACCGGAGTAGAGAATGTATATATGCCGTTGTTTATACCGGAGAGTCTTTTAAATAAAGAAAAAGAGCATGTAGAGGGCTTCGCACCGGAAGTGGCGTGGGTCACCCACGGCGGCTTGAACCCATTGCAGGAGCGGCTTTGCGTCCGTCCTACTTCCGAAACCTTATTCTGCGATTTTTATAAAAATATCATTCAGTCCTACCGGGATTTGCCGAAGGTATATAACCAGTGGTGCTCCGTCGTAAGATGGGAGAAAGAAACAAGACCATTCTTACGTTCCAGAGAGTTCTTATGGCAGGAGGGTCATACGGCACATGCAACCGCAGAGGAGGCAGAAGAGAGGACCATACAGATGCTGCATCTCTATGCAGATTTCTGTGAGGAAGTATTAGCAATGCCTGTCATCCGGGGACAGAAGACCGAGAAAGAAAAATTTGCGGGGGCAGAGTCCACCTATACCATCGAAGCGTTGATGCATGACGGTAAGGCATTGCAGTCCGGTACCAGTCATAATTTCGGGGACGGATTCGCGAAGGCATTCGGTATCCAGTATACAGACAGGGACAACAAATTGCAGTATGTACACCAGACTTCCTGGGGTATGACGACCCGTCTGATTGGTGCTATCATCATGGTACACGGAGATGATTCCGGTCTGGTACTGCCGCCGAGAATCGCACCTACACAGGTGATGGTAATTCCAATCCAGCAGCATAAAGAGGGAGTGCTGGAAAAAGCCTCCGAATTAAAGAACCGGCTTGCAGCAGACGGCGTGCGCGTGAAATTAGATGATTCTGAGAAGAGTCCGGGATGGAAGTTCTCCGAGCAGGAAATGCGGGGTATTCCGATCCGTATCGAAATCGGACCAAAGGATATGGAGGCAGGCCAGTGTGTATTGGTTCGTCGTGACACCAGAGAGAAGACCATTGTGGCATTGGACGAATTAGAAGCAGAGACAAAGGAATTGTTAGAAACCATTCAGACGGAGATGTTTGAGCGTGCAAAGGCACACAGAGATG
>CAYWXJ010000125.1:4085-6464 GCA_964462405.1 uncultured Eubacterium sp. | reverse complement strand
CAAATGTCATCTTATTGTGATTATCCTTACGGAAATACGGGTCTAGCTTCATGTAATCCAGAAAATCATGCATCCAGCCCATATTCCATTTCAATGAAAAGTTCAATCCGCCTTCCGGTGCCGGACCTGTTACCTGCGGCCATGCCGTAGATTCCTCTGCTATCATCACTGCTCCCGGATTCCGTCCGGTAATCAGAGTATTGATATGGCGGAAGAACTCTATTGCTTCAAGGTTCTTATTCTCCCCATATTCATTCGCTACCCACTGACCGTCCTGTTTGCCATAATCTAAATACAGCATGGATGCCACTGCATCTACACGAAGTCCGTCGATATGATAATGCTCTACCCACATCAATGCACTTCCGATGAGGAAATTCTTTACCTGATTATTGCTATAGTCAAAAATCTTTGTTCCCCAATCCGGGTGTTCGCCCTTTCTCGGGTCTGCATACTCATACAACGCCTGTCCGTCAAACTCTGCCAGGCCGTGGGCATCTTTTGGAAAATGCGCCGGTACCCAGTCTAAGATAACACCGATATTGTTCTTATGGAAATGATTGACCATCCATACAAAATCCTCCGGTGTACCATACCGGGAGGTCGGAGCATAGTATCCGGTTACCTGATACCCCCAGGAACCGTCAAAAGGATACTCGGATATTCCCATTAATTCAATATGGGTGTAGCCCATTTTCTTAACATAACTGCACAATGCTTTCGCAAATTCACGATATGTATAAAAACCTTCGTCTTCTTCCCGCCCCGGATGACGCATCCAGGAACCAGGATGGACTTCATAAATGCTCATCGGCTGCTCATCCATGTTCGTTAAAGCTGCACGCATTTTCATCCATGCATCATCTGTCCATTTAAAGTGGTCAATATCTACGATCCGCGATGCTGTCCCCGGTCTTACCTCTGCAAAATTAGCATAGGGGTCTGCTTTGTACAGCTTCCTTCCGTCAGGCGTTTCGATCAAATATTTATAAAGGCTTCCGGTTCCAAGTCCCGGAACAAATAACTCAAAAACACCTGTCTCTTCCGGCTCTAACCGTTCCATTTCATGAGCGGTTTCATCCCAGTCATTAAATTCTCCAATTACAAAAACCTTCTCTGCGTGGGGCGCATACACTGCAAAACAGATTCCTTTTTTATTTCCGCAAATCTGCGGATGCGCACCTAACTTTTTGTAAATATCATAGTGGGTTGCCTGTCCAAATAAATACATATCCAGTTCTGAAAAATTTCCCATACTTTTACCCTCCAGAATTTCATATTCTGTAACTGTTCAAAATTACTCTATTCTTCAAAATCCTTCTCTCTTAAGATGACATAGTCATCCTCAGTATACCTTCTGGAAGTGATAATTGAAAATGCTTTTTTTAAGGTCTTTCTTTCCGCTCTTTCAATCGCTTCATCCACGATTTCCTTAACTTCTGTCAAAGTGGTTGCCCGATCAAGTCTTTGAATATTGCTGATTCGGTTATAAAGCGCCAATACGCCCATGTTGTCTATTTCGTAGTCAAGATCGTGGGCATACGCCTTTCCGAATTCCACCAGCTCATCACTGGTAAATACGGGAATCGTAATCTTCTCGGTAAACTTCTTTGCGAAGCCTTCATCTCTTCCCATTGCCTGATTCAGACCGACTCTGGTGTCCTCCATAATAACCAGGATTCCACTGGTGTCATTCTCTAAAAGAAGTGATAATTTCACCGCTGTTTCACGATTGATCTCTCCTGCCCTCTCAATAATCAGACAGCCACCTGCTATTTTTTTCAAAAGTACGGAAAGGTCTTTTTTATTTAAGGCTTCCGCATCTATTTTACCGATCTTGCCATTGGGACGCTTGACTTCTTTCTGTAATGCCTTAATCAGTCCGGTTGCAAGGACGGTCTTTCCGCAGCCTCTTCCTCCCTGAATTAAAATATTTCCGGTCGAAGAGTTTGCACTGCCGGAAAGCCTTGCGGATGCCCCGGTCAATACCTGGCATATCTGGCGTTCCATGCCGTCCACCGGCACAAAGTAGGAAAATATCTCCTTCTGCGTATCACTTAATTTTGTGATGGAAGGCCGTTCCCCCACCACGGGATCTTCACCTTCATTTTCTAATTTCTTTACCTGCTTATCTAATGCCTGGGCAATCTTCTTTGTCTTGATCTCTTTTGTATCCCGCTTCAGAAGTGCAGATACGGAATTATCCTGCACATTCTCTGCCGTTTTCCCGAAGAACTCTGCTTCTGCTATCCGCATTTCCTCTGAAAGCTCTGCTGTTCCTATCTCGTCTGCAAATTCCCGGTACGACTCTGACGTTCCTATCTCGTCCGCAGATTCCTGATACGCTGCTGACGTTCCCGGCTCTTCTGCAACTCCCCG
>CAYWXJ010000125.1:0-3985 GCA_964462405.1 uncultured Eubacterium sp. | reverse complement strand
CTGCAACTCCCCGGTACGGCTCTGACGTTCCTATCTCGTCCGCAGATTCCTGATATGCTGCTTCCTGCTCCGATATATTCTCTTCTTCAAATGGATCGGCTATCTCCGGCAGTTCTTCTTCCGCGGTTCTATCAAACCGCTCCGGTATGTACGGCCGCAATCCGATCTGCTCATCAAAATTCGGCTTTGCCTGCTTTACTTTACGAAGCAGCTCATGTTCTGCTTCTGTTTCCGCTTCATTCTGGAGCCGGTCAATTTCCTGCTGCAGCATATCATTCATGCCTGCCATAAATCTTCCGGCACGTTCTTCATCTGAAATATTCCCTTCAGACAGATATTCTTCACGTAAAAGCTGCGCCGGTGTAATACCTGCATCTAACTTCGGCATCACATCTGCAAGACGCTCCATAATATCTCCCGCCTCCTGCAAAGCTCTTGCCTTTGCAGATTCTAACCTCTGCTGCTCCGCCAGCTTAAGAGCCGCCTGTGCCGCCCGCTTGGTCTTCTCCCATTCTGTCAGCACATCATCTATGCTCATCTGCCCGTGAACCTGCGGTTCTGTTGCTTTTCCCTTGACTAACATACTGAACTGTCCGTCATAATCCTCTGCTAATATCTCCTTAAAGTTCAGCCGTAGGGAGCCATCTATCTCTGCATCCGTTTCAATGTGGTCTGCTTCTTTGTTCTCTTCTCTTTCCTCGTGCACCGGCATCTGCAGATACGGAATCTCTTCTACCATTTTCTTAATATTGTCCATGGTATCCTTGACCGTTTCCTTCTCGGTGGCTTCCATAATCTGCTGCATACTCTTCGCAAGCTCTTCCTGTAAATTCGATGTATTGAATTTCTCTACATTCTCCTGTACCACAGGAATCTGTACAGAACCTGTCTCCTCATATGGCCGCACCTCTTTGACCCCATCCCGACGCTGTTTAAAAATACGGTATTTGTCCTCCTGGGATTTTGTCAATGGCTGATAGAGCATCTTCAGCTCCAATGCCCTCTCTACATAAATTCCATCTCCGAACCATAATATCAACTCATCACATGCATTAATACACTTCTCAATCTCACCTGCCCGATGATAGAGATATGCCAGCTCATATGCCCATTCCTCTGTATACTCAACTTCCTTTAATTCCTCTAAAATCGTAATCTGAGTCTTAATATCCGAGCCTTTTGCCTTACTAATCCGATAGCGAAGCACATACTTTAAGTTATCACGAGGAGCAATCTCCACAAACTCATCATAATACTCCTCTGCTTCCTCAAAGTTCTTCATCTTTATGGAAATCTCTGCCAGACGATATATAATCATTCTTCCAATCGGAGAACGGTCATACGCCATAAGCAGAATATCCCTCGCTTCCTCATAACGCTTTTGTCTGGAGTATATATCTCCTGCCTTGATCAATAGATTTATATTTTTCACTTTACGCCAGTTAATAGAATCTGCAATCTCTGCCGCTGTGGCATAGTCACCTTCAGCAACTAACGCCTTCATCTGATCTAATTTTAATTTATATTCGTATTTATCCAATTTGTGTCACCTCAAAAGTGCAGATTTACTCGATTTAAGTGTATCATAACAAACCATAATATGTCAAAAAATATTCCCCTTGAATCTCTGTAAATTGTTGGAACCTACAGGACCTGCCGCCGACATCTCCAGCCGGATGTTCGGCAACAAAAAGCAGCACCGCTTTTACCATAAAAACGATGCCACCTGTATACTTCTATTCTTTCTCTTCGTAACGAAGCTTTCCTGTTTTGGTATCTATATCCTGCATCCGGATATAATCTCCGGTACTCTCCGGCAGCCTGCGCCAACGCAGAACATATGCCGTCACTTCACGAATCAGATAATAGATGACTGCAAAAGTGGGCACTCCAAGCAGCATTCCCATAAATCCGAAAAGACCGCCGCCTACTAAAATTGAAAATACTACCCAGAAAGAAGATAAGCCTGTGGAGTTTCCTAAAATCTTCGGCCCGATAATATTACCGTCAACCTGCTGCAATACCAGGATAAAAATCAAAAAGTATAAGCCCTTTATAGGGTCTGCTAAGGCAATTAAAATCACACTCGGCACTGCTCCTACATACGGTCCGAAAAACGGTATGACATTGGTAACTCCAACAATTACCGCCACTAACAGGCTGTATGGCATACGCATAATAACAAGTCCGATGTAGCAGATAACGCCAATAATAGCCGAATCTAAGATCTTGCCGCTGATGAATCCGCCGAACATCTGATTACTGATCCGAACCATATGGATTACACGATTGCCAAACTTCGGCGGCAGTATCGCATAGACCAGCTTCTTACTCTGACCGATAAAGGTTTCCTTGCTCATTAACACATATACTGCAATCACCAATCCGATCACAAAATTAAACAATACCTTTACAACACTGATAACACCGCTCGTAATGGAAGCAATATAGGTATTTACCTGCGGCAGAATCTGATCCTGAAACAGATTTTCAACAAAATTTGTCACATTGACCAAGCTTGTGCCCAGCATATCTGCCAATTCACTGTCCTCTGCTAATACCTGCTTCATCCGCAAGGAAAACGAGCTTACCTCTGCAGGAAGACTTACCATCATATTCTGAATACTCTTTAACAACTCCGGTATCATCATATCCAACAGCAAAAAGATTATAAGCAGCAAAAAGAGCAATGCCCCTGCCGTTCCAATCAAACGTGCTGTTTTTTTGGCTCTTTTTGCATTCTTCATACGCGGCTCAAAAAACTTCATCATATGCTTTTCCAAAAACACCATGACCGGATTAATCAGATAGGCAACGATAAATCCTATAATGATCGGCTGTAAAATACCCATCAGCTTCTGCCAGTATACGGTAAATCCATGATACCGATAAATAATAAAGAAAAACACGATACAGCAGCAAAAGGTAACAAATGTAACCAGAGCAATCACAATGTATTTTTTTAAATCCCAGTCCTGAGAATCCTTCTTCGGGCTTGCCTTCTTTTGCGGCACCTCCACAGCAGCCACCTCCTACCGTCTGTTATAATTAATCAGACAGCCTTTTAAGATAATGCTTCTCTCATCGTCTGTCATTTCGCCTAACATTAACTTAAATTCTTTTAATGCTCCGTCTTTTACAACGTAGGCTTCGATTTCTGTTACTTTCTCTTCCACTTCTTTCTTAATATCCGGAAGGAAGATATAATCTCCGTTGGCAAACGGAAGGTCGCCTTCTTCGATTAGCAGCGGGAGCATACCCCAGTTAATTAAATTAGAACGGTAACGCTTGGTCGCATATTCATTGGCAATATTTGCCCAGCCGCCTAATACCTTCTGACAGGAGGCTGCCTGCTCCCGGGCAGAACCGTCGCCCGGCTTCACTGCAAAAATGGTACTTCCGACACCCAAGTTATCTTTATTCACATCTACAAATTTTGTGCGGACAGTTTCTAATACTTCTTTTACCGCCGGAACGCCTTCACACGGGCATTTACCCTCTTCGATGGCCTTCTGGGCTTTCTGAATCTCTTTTGCCTTGCCGACATAAGACGGGTCTTTTCTGGATAATGCAAATTCTGCCAGTCCTAAAGGATTCGAACGGAAGGAAGAGGTCTCACCGGACGGAATCAATTCGTCGGTGGTGGTTACCGGGTCATGAATCTCTGCTACTACCTGCAACAGCATATTTTCCGGCAATGCACTCATTGCAGGCCAATCCTTGATGTTCGGTCCGAACTGGATCTCTACGGATGGGTCTGCAACGCCCTTACTGTCAAATACGCGGTTCTCATATATCTTACTGTCAAAGAAATATTTCGGCTTGCTAAATTCTACGTCCACATCCGTTGCTGCGGTTAAATATCCCTTATTGGCTGCGGTTGCAGCAATAGAGCGGGCATCCATAAGTGCAACGGAAGCCACCTGGCCATTCTGTACCTTAGAGCCTTCACGGTTCGGGAAGTTTCTGGTGGAGTGACGAATGG
>CAYWXJ010000124.1:0-6483 GCA_964462405.1 uncultured Eubacterium sp. | reverse complement strand
TTATGAGAGCCTTAACAAGTTCTTATGCTGGTAGAAAAGAAAGAAAGAGACAGTTCCGTCAGTTATGGATTGCACGTATCAATGCTGCAGCAAGAATGAATGGAATTTCTTACAGCCAGTTTATGCACGGCTTAAAATTAGCAGGTGTGGATATAAACCGTAAAATGTTAGCAGAGATGGCAGTCAATGACGCTGAAGGCTTTGCAACATTAGCTGAATTAGCAAAAAGCAAAGTAGCTTAAATATTGAATCGTATAAGGACAGGCTTCCGGAAATTCCGGAAGCCTTTTTAATTGTTAGTTATTTTCTGAAAACTTTTCCGGTAATCTCTCGGAGACATTTGTTTTTGCTTATGGAAAATTTTTGAAAAGTACAGGCTGTTGTCGAAGCCAATGGAGTTTGCAATGGCAGTTATGGATAAGTTGGAATGTTCTAACAGATAACATGCCTGCTTCATGCGGAAGGCGGTCAGGTATTCTTTTGGCGAAACTCCTAAGACGTTTTGAAAAGAGCGGAAGAGATGGCTTCTGCTCAAACCTACATAGTCAGCAATGTCTTCTACAGTGATGGCATAAGAGTAATTAGCTGTAATATATTCAATTCCTTTTTGAACATAACTGCTGGCAGTATCGGCAGCTTTTTGACGGGAAGCTGTCTGCATGAAAAGCGAAAGCATGGTGTAGAGGCGGCCGGTCATTTCTACAGCATGTTCTAATTCATTGCCTCTGGCATCGTAAATATGCAGAATCTGCCGGTGAATGGATTCTCCCAATGGATTTTTATGGATAATGGGAGAGTCCGGTGAAAAATCCGTAGCCTTCAATATAATAGAAGCATCGCTTCCGGTAAAGCCTACCCAGGCGTATTCCCAGGGGTGTTTGTGGTCTGCGGAATAGGCAACCTCTGTATTTGGATATACGAGAAAGGCATCTCCTTCTGTTAAGGTATAGGTTATACCGTTTACGGTATAAGTGCCGTTGCCGGAAATAATATAATGAATCAGATAATGGTCCCGGATACCCGGCCCCCATTGGTATCCGGGAGTACATTTTTGAAAACCTACATTATATACAGAAAGGGATACCAGCTCTTTTTCACTGACTTTATAAGAATTTTTATAATTGACTGACATAATGACTCCTTTGAAAATTGATAATCTTATTATATCCGGTGTAAAAAATAGATGCAACAAAATTACGCTTGGAAATTTCTGGTTGCTTTTCTGTTGAGGGATGATATATAATTTATGCACATTTATATAAAGGAGGAAGAGTAGGAATGAAAAAATTAAAACAGCTTTTCTGCGCGATACTTGTGGCGGCACTTCTCTTTACACAGGCCACACCGGTAAGCGCAGCTAGTGCAGATGCGGGTAATTTAGAGCAGGGAGCAGTAACTGCAAAAGGTGCGGGCAGTGTAAAGCTCAGTAAGAAGAAGGTGACTTTGATATGCGGGAAATCTACCACCATTAAATTAACAGGTGGTAAGATCAAATCTGCAAAGAGCAGCAATAAAAAAATTGCAACGGTCACAAAATCAGGAAAAATAACTGCTAAGAAGGTTGGAACAGCAACAATAACAATCACTAGTACTAAGAATAAGAAATATACCTGTAAGGTGACGGTTAAAGCTGGGCTTGACAGAGAAAATGTGACACTGACAAAAGGTGCGTCAACAACGGTGAAATTAAATGGGGCGAAGCCAAAATCTGTCAAAAGCAGTAATTCATCTGTTGTAAGTGTTACAAAGAAAGGAAAAATTACTGCTAAAAAGAAAGGTTCTGCAAAGATAACCTATAAAGATACAAAGAATAAGAAGTACACCTGTAAAGTGAAGGTGGAAACACCGGCTTTAAGCAGCACAGGCTTAAGCCTTAAAGTAGGGGATACTTATCATTTGTCGCTTTCCGGGAATACACAGAAAGTCACCTGGTCATCTGACAATATGACAGTAGCGGAAGTTGACAATTATGGAAAGGTAACGGCAAAGGCAGTCGGTAATGCAAAGATCAATGCAAAAGTTGCAAGTGGACAGGTATATAAATGTACCGTTGCAGTGCAAAATGCAAGTGCAACGGTTTATACGGTGTATTTTAAGAGCAATGGAGGAAGTTATGTATCGAACCAGTATGTAAGGGAGGGCGAAAAGGCTGTCAAACCTGAAAATCCAGAGAGAAATGGATACATTTTTGCAGGCTGGTATACAGACTATTCCTGTGAGCATGAGTTTAGTTTTGATACACCGGTTACCCAGAATATTACATTATATGCGAAGTGGAACCGGATCGATAATCTGGCAGATGACATTATTGACTTAGGGGATATTGTAAATATGGCGTCTGAAGGTACGGTAGAAGTAATTTATGGTAATGATGGCGGTGTCCGTATGGTCGATGGTACTTTTACGGCTGAAAAAGTAGATTCTGCGGCTGATGCTGCAGATGTCCTGAATTCTGCTTCCACTTTATTTGGTGAGAATTTTTATGCACGTTCTTTGGCTATTAAGGAGCAGACTGCAGAAGATACGGCAGAGACACAGGAGACATTCTATCGTTTTAGTCCGACGGTAGATGGCATTCCGGTCTTAGGAAGCCAGGTGATTCTGACAGCAGATGACGAAGGAAATGTCAGCGGACTTTTTAATACATATAATGATAAAATCTATGATGTAGACACATGGGCAGAAATCGAAGAAGATGAAGCGGAAGAAAAAGTACTGGCGTTGTTGGTGGAAGAAGCTGAAATCAGTAACTATCTGGATACTTTGGTATCAGATACTGCCACGAAAGAAGAAGTGACAGAGTTATTTAAAAAAGAAATGAACGTGACTCCGGAATTGGTTATTTATGCGGGGGCAGATAATGAAAAACCGATACTTGTTTATACTATTCGGATTACAGGATATGAAGCCAGCGCAGACACGGAGAACGAAGAAGCAGATGACAGTGAAGTGACCGGTACAGAAATGCCGCTTGTTGATGTGACCTATTACATCTATGCAAATGGGGAACAGACAGGAGAAGTGTATGCAAAAATACAGAATGTGGATGGCTGGGAGACGGTACAGTTAAGTGCTGAAGATTTACTGGGGAATACAAGAATGTTTACAGGCGAGGAAGAAGACGAAACTTACCGACTGAAGGATACGATTAGAAATATTGAAACTTATAAAACAAAACATACCGGATTGTTCTGGCTTCGTTCAGAATTGCCGGGTAATCTGGTAAAAACAATGGGATTTTTTGGAACAGAGCGGGCGGATAAAACAGCAATATCTGTTCATGCAAATATGTCAGATGTTTATGATTATTACAAAGATGTGCTGGGACGAAAATCTTTTGACGGTCAGGGTGCAAAGATAATAACAAGTTATGACTATGGAATTGATTATGAGAATGCATTTTGGACAAGTGCCGGACAGCAATTTGTATTTGGTAATAAGGGAGATTTGGCAGCAGCACTGGATGTATTAGGGCATGAATTTACCCATGCAGTTGTCAATTATGTGGTTGGAAATGGAACTACAACAACATTAAACTATTATGGAGAATCCGGTGCATTAAATGAGGCGTATGCAGATATATTGGGAAGTCTTGTAGAAGGAAAGACGGACAGTAACTGTTGGCTGATGGGGGAGGATTCTGCTCTTGGAGCAATCAGAAGTATGGAGCAGCCTTCTTTGTATGATCAGCCGGAGAACTATTCTGTCCGGTATATAGGAACTGAAGATAACGGCGGAGTTCATAGGAACAGTGGCATTTTCAATTTTGCTGCGTATAAGATGATGACAGACAGCCGTACAAGCAGTATCTCACGGAAAACATGGGCGAAAGTGTTTTATCATTCACTGTATAGATTAGGTATCAATGCAACATTTTTGGATGCCCGTGGTGCAGTGATCAGTTCTGCGAAAGTATTAGGATTTACACAGGAACAGCAGCAGGCAATTAAAGATGCATTTGATGCGGTTGGAATCACAGAACCGGAAGCGATTCGGATTATCCTCACATGGGGAAATGAGCCGAGTGACTTGGATTCCCATCTTGTCGGACCGGGAGTGAATGCAGAAGAAAGATTCCATATTTTCTTTAACCAGAAAAATTATTATGCAGATGGTTCCTATTATTCTGATAACAGCTTAAGTGCGGCAGATCTGGATTATGATGATACAACTTCCTATGGACCGGAGGTAACTACGATTCATAAAATGACAGAAGGCGAATATTACTTCTATGTTCATGATTACAGTAATGGATGTTTAGCTGCTTCAACGGAAATGGCAAATTCCCAAGCAACTGTAAGGATATATAAAGGGTCAAACAGTACGCCGATCAGAGTATTTAAGGTGGATCCTTCCAGCATAGGAACGTACTGGAATGTATTTAAATTAACGATTGACCATGCAGGAGAGATTACGATCGATGAGATTGGAACATATGCTGCTGCTGAAACGTTGAGTTAAAGAAAGATTGGGGGTAATGTATATAAAAACTTTAAAAAAATTATTAATGATAGTAACAATGCTTCTTTTGGTGTCAGGCTGCAAAAGAGTACCAGAACCGACAGAACTGCCGGAGAAAACTTTGGCAGATTTAGAAGCCGTGACAGAAGATTTTGATATGGAGGAACTGAACGAATTGAATCATGGTGAAGTTCAGGTTTATTATGACGCAGTAACCGGAAAGCTGCGTCAGATAGACGGAAAATTTTCAACAAAGAGGATTTTGACGAAAGAAGATGCGCTGTTAGCACTTATGAGCGTGAGAAGCCTAATGGGAATCACGGCCTATGATTATTCCTGTGAAGCTATAGATGATGAAAGAAATGAACTTTGTGTGTATTTCTTCCGGCAGCTCTATGAGGGAGTTCCGGTAGAGGATGGGTATTTCCGGGTTGCTGCTGCAAAGGATGGCGAGCCGGTTTCTGTCAGCGGAGCATTTCAGGAAGTGGCTGCGGTTGATAAAGAGCCGTCTGTTTCATACCGGGATGGACAGAAGATGTTTTCCCGTTCGTTTGGTTCGAAGATCGAGTCTGTTCAGCTTGTCGTATATAAAGAGGAGGAAGAAACCCATCTTTGCTGGAAGTATTTGGTTTCAGCAGGAAATCTTCCTGAAAGCAGGAACATATATGTAGATGCGAATACAGGAAAAATGGTGTATGAGAGTACAAATGTCGTAGAAATTTCTCATAAGTAGAACAAATACAAGTATGCAACAAAATTACATATATTTTATACATTTTTTTCTGGAGGAAAAAGCAGGAATCCGTTACACTATAAACAACAGGAAAACCTTGAATCATACAGCAGATATGGTATGATGAATGTAACAAGGTCAATGATAAAGGAGGAGTAACCTATGGCAATTTTAGTAACGGGTGGTGCCGGATATATCGGCAGCCATACATGTGTGGAGCTGTTAGATGCAGGATATGAGGTAGTGGTATTAGATAACCTCTCTAATTCCAGCGAGAAATCCTTAGATCGTGTAAAGCAGATTACCGGTAAGGAAGTAAAGTTCTACAAAGGAGATATTTTAGACCGTGATATTTTGGCAAAAATTTTAGAGACAGAAAATATTGAAAGCTGTATTCATTTTGCAGGATTAAAAGCAGTCGGAGAATCTGTGGCAAAGCCGTGGGAGTATTATAACAATAATGTAACGGGAACATTGACATTAGTAGACGAGATGCGTAAGCATGGCTGTAAGAACATTATCTTTTCATCCTCTGCAACTGTTTACGGAGACCCGGCAATTATCCCAATCACAGAAGAGTGTCCGAAGGGAACCTGTACCAATCCATATGGCTGGTCGAAATCCATGTTAGAGCAGATTTTAAGTGATATGCAGAAAGCAGATCCGGAATGGAACGTCATTTTGCTGCGTTACTTTAATCCAATCGGTGCTCATAAGAGCGGCTTAATCGGAGAGAATCCGAACGGTATTCCAAACAACTTAATGCCTTATATTACACAGGTTGCTGTCGGCAAATTAAAGGAGTTAGGCGTATTTGGTGATGATTACGACACACCGGACGGAACAGGCGTAAGAGATTATATCCATGTGGTAGATTTAGCAATCGGTCACGTAAAGGCTCTGAAAAAGATTAAAGAGAAGGTAGGTCTTGGTATCTATAATCTTGGAACAGGAACAGGATACAGTGTACTGGATATTGTAAAGAATTTTGAAGCGGCTACTGGTGTAAAGATTCCTTATGTAATCAAGGACAGAAGACCGGGAGATATTGCAACCTGCTATTCAGATGCAACTAAGGCAAAGGAAGAGCTTGGTTGGACTGCACAATATGGAATTAAGGAAATGTGTGCGGATTCCTGGAATTGGCAGAAGAATAATCCAAATGGTTATGATGACTAAATTTTTTGAATAAATAAAATTATTCAAAAAATTAAAAAAAGACTTGCAAAGTCATAAATGATATGTTAAAGTAATAAACGGTTGTGGTTCGTTGGTCAAGCGGTTAAGAC
>CAYWXJ010000123.1:0-6535 GCA_964462405.1 uncultured Eubacterium sp. | reverse complement strand
TGTACCATATGCATAACCATACGGTCTACACCATAAGCTAAACCTGCATGCGGCGGCACCCCATATTTAAACGCATCTAACAGGAACCCAAACTGTTCATGCGCACTTTCTTTCGTAAATCCCAATACTTCAAACATTTTCTCCTGAATATCGTCCTGATGAATACGGACAGAACCGCCGCCAAGCTCTGTACCATTCAATACAATATCATAAGCCTTCGCGCGAACGGAACCAGGATCACTGTCTACATTTTCCCAATCTTCTTCCATCGGCATGGTAAACGGATGATGCATTGCCATAAAGCGGTTCTCCTCGTCAGACCACTCAAGCAGCGGAAACTCTGTTACCCACAGGAAATTGTACTGATTCGGATCTAATAAATCCAATTCCTTTGCCAGTTCTAAACGAAGCGCTCCAAGCACATTCCATACGATTTTATTTTTATCTGCTGCAAATAACAGTAAATCGCCCGGCTTTCCATCCATCGCCTTTACTAATTCCGCTAATTCTTCCTCCATCATAAATTTTGCAAAGGAAGATTTGTAAGTACCGTCTTCATTAATGGATAAATAAGCCAGCCCCTTTGCACCGTAGCCCTTAGCAAATTCTACTAACTTATCAATCTTCTTTCTCGGCATTGCGCCCTGACCTTCCGCATTGATACCACGAACAGAACCGCCGTTCTCCAAAGCTCCGGTAAACACACCAAAACCGCAGTTTCTTACAACGTCAGATACATCCTTTAATTCCATACCAAAACGGGTATCCGGCTTATCGGAACCAAAACGGTCCATTGCCTCCTGCCACGGCATTCTCTGTAATGGAATCTGTACGTCCACGCCGATTGCCTCTTTGAACACATACTGCAATAAACGCTCGTTTACATCAATTACATCATCAATATCTACAAAGGATAATTCCATATCCGCCTGGGTAAATTCCGGCTGGCGGTCTGCTCTTAAATCCTCATCACGGAAGCATTTTGCAATCTGGAAATAACGGTCATAACCGGAACACATCAGCAACTGTTTAAAAATCTGCGGTGACTGCGGCAGCGCGTAGAAATTTCCCGGATGTACCCGGCTTGGCACTAAGTAATCCCTGGCACCTTCCGGTGTGGATTTACAGAGGATTGGCGTCTCAATCTCTAAAAAGCCTTCCTTCATCATAAATTCCCGCATTAAGTAAACAACTTTGCTTCTTAACATAAGATTTTTCTGAATATCCGGTCTTCTCAAATCCAGATAACGGTATTTTAAACGAAGCTCGTCCTTCGTCTGGCTGTTTTCCTCGATTGGGAATGGCGGTGTCTCTGCCTCGGATAAAATACGAAGCTGCTCTGCAATGATTTCAATATCACCGGTTTTTAAGTTCTCATTTATTGCTGCCGCACGTTTCTGCACTTTTCCGGTAACAGCGATTACGAACTCACTTCTTAAGGTTCCTGCTTTTTCAAAACCTTCTGCGCCCAGGCTTGTTTCATCAAATACGACCTGCAGGATACCGGAACGATCCCTTAAATCTACGAAAATTAATGCTCCTAAATTACGTCTTTTCTGCACCCAGCCCATAACGGTTACGGTTTCACCAATGTTCTGGTTGGATACTTCGGTACATCTATGGGAACGCTTCAGTCCCCGCATTGACTCTGCCATTTCTATTTTCCTCCTGATTCATTTAAAATTCTATCATTCGTCTTCTCTAAGAATAGCGCCATGATATTTAAGGTGAAATCTGCTTATCTGCAAAAGAACTCCTCAAACTCTTCATAGCCTTCTGCGGTCAGTTTTTCCTTCTGGAACTTCTTGTTTTTATTCATCCGCACCACTAATACATGCTGTCCGTTCTTCCGGGCTTCCTGCGCTTTTCCGATAACTTCACAGAGCTTATCCACCGGATAATTCTTCTCAATTAAGTATGCAATTTTCTTCGGCTGCTCAGGAATCTTAAATCCCTGCTCCATCAACAATAGGATAATCCGCTCAAATCCGATGGAAAATCCGCACGCTGGAACATCATTCCCGGTAAAATTACCGATCATCTTATCATAACGTCCGCCGCCTCCGCAGCTTCCGCCGAACTCCGGTATGGCAATCTCAAAAATCGTTCCGGTATAATACCCCATACCGCGGACTAAGGTAGGATCAAATACCATCCTGAAATCTGCTGTTTTCGTCTTCTCCACGCTTTCGATAATCTCTGCTAAATTCTGCTTTACTTCGTCCTCTAAGAACTCTCCTAATTTGTCTGCTAAGATACCGATTGCCTTTGCACTGTCAGACTCATTTTCTACTTCTTTAAATACGCCTAAATATTTATCCACAGCATCCTTCGGATAGCCGTCTTCTTCTAATTCCTTTGCAACGCCGTCTAAGCCGATTTTATCCATCTTATCTAAGGTGATAAACACACCGTCCCAGGAATCCTCCGCAAATCCGCTGTAAGCTGCCATGGCTTTGAGAATACGCCGCTCATTGATACGGATTTCAAAGTTTTGAAATCCTAATTTACCAAGGGTGGTGGTGGTTGCAAGAATCAGCTCGATTTCTGCTAAATCGGACGGCTCGCCTAAAATATCAATATCACACTGGGTAAACTGACGGTAACGTCCCCTCTGGGGTCTGTCTGCTCTCCATACGCTTCCAATCTGCAGCGCTTTGAATGGGGAAGGCAGATTGTTTGCATTGTTGGAATAAAATCTGGCTAACGGAAGCGTTAAATCATAGCGCATTCCCATATCCACCAAATCCGCTTCGCTTTCCGCCGTTTCTAATTTTAACTTCTCGCCTCTTTTTAATACCTTAAAAATCAGTTTTTCATTCTCGCCGCCCTGCTTGCTGCTTAAATTGCCGATACTCTCCATACAGGGAGTGTCAATCGGGGTAAAGCCAAAGCTGCGGTAGGTTTCCTTGATTACACTGATGACATAATCACGAATCTGCATTTCTTCTGGTAAAATATCCTTCATCCCGGTTACGGGTTTCTTTGCTAATGCCATGAAATTTCCTCCATCTTTCTGATTTTCTTTGCAATCATTTCATCTGTTCGTTCCAGATAATTTGTTACATCTTTTACATTCTCCACACGCTCAATTCTATTGCCGTGGTCAAATACGAATTTTGTGGTAGCGCCTGCTCCAAGTGCCATTATAGTCTGTTTCTCTTCCATAATCAAGATATTGTAGACACCGGCTTTTCCCGGTTTTGCATATCCCACATTCTCAAAATTGCCCGCCATGTTCTTCTGACGGTACAAATAGTAAGGCTCTAAGCCCATGCGCTTAGCATACTCTGCGGTAAGTGCAATGGTTTCCCATGTATTCTCAAAAGTTAAATTCTGATATTCTTCCCGAAACATATTAAGCCTTGCCGCCCGTTTCAGTGCCAGAGAATGCACGGTAAGGTTATCCGGTGATAATTCCATGATTTTCTGCATGGTGCGTTCCACATCATGAATCGTTTCATTCGGCAGTCCTAAAATCAGATCCATATTGATATTGTCAAACCCTAATTCTCTTGCCAGCCAGAAGCTCTCTATGGTCTGCTCTACCGTATGATGCCTTCCGATGATCCGTAAGGTTTCCTCCTTCATGGTCTGAGGATTGATAGAAATTCTCGAAATCCCCTCTTCCCGCAATACCTCAAGCTTCTCTCTGGTAATACTGTCCGGTCTTCCTGCCTCTACGGTAAATTCCAGGCAACTGCAGGGATCTCCGCTGAAGCTTCCCTCCGTATTTGACAAATCAGATAAGTTAAATGATGATTTGATTTTTCGGATTAATCTTCGAAGCTGATAAGGCTCTAATGTGGTGGGCGTGCCGCCGCCGATGTAAACTGTATTCAAATGCTTGTCCCTGCATCGTTTTGCAGTAAAGTCAATTTCTTTTTCCAAAGCATCTAAATACTCGTCCACCCTCTCTTTCCACATACCAAGAGGATAGGAGGTAAAAGAACAGTACAGACAGGTGCTCGGACAAAACGGAATGCCTATATAAAGGCTGTAGCCGTTTTCATAGTCGATGTTCTTTAAAAGCTCCAATTCCCGTTTTGCAATATCAATACTCAGATTGATTTTTTCATCCGAAGCAAAGTAGGTTTCCTTCATATACTGACGGATAAATGCTTCATCCCTGCCCTCTTCTAAAAACGCCATCGGAATCTTCGTGGGACGGATTCCCGTCAAATCGCCCCAGGGAAGCGTCTTTTTGGTAAATTCACAGAGCATTTTATAATATGCCTGCTTGAGCCGGTTCTTTGTTTCTTTCCGGTCGGAAAAATCTACTTCTACTTCCTTTCTTAGCTTCGGTTTTATGTGTGTATCTTCTGCTTCATAAAACAATATCTCAATGGAATGTTCCAAATAATTCGTAACAATATGAAACGATATTTCCTCTTTCGTATCTTTCTCCTCCGCACTTACCTGCACGTTTTCGGCAGGATAAAATGCTTTGACCAAAGAGTGAATATCGTATTCAAAGTCAGCTCTGTTTAATTGAACTGTAATCATGCTTTCTCTTCCTTTTATAAGAATGGATTGTACTGCCGTTCCCAGCCGATGGTGGTGGTATCATTATGGCCCGGATAGACCTTTGTCTGTCCCGGCATCGGCATCAATTTTTCTTCAATGGAACGAAGCAGAACCGTTGCACTTCCTCCCGGAAAATCTGTTCTTCCCACGGATTCGCAAAATAAGGTATCTCCTGAAAAAACAGCCTGCTCCTTCTCAATGTAATAGCAGCAGCCCCCTTTGGTGTGTCCCGGGGTATAAAGCACCTGAATTTCAAAGCCTGCCAGATTTAAAATATCGCCGTCCTTTACATAACAATCCGCCTCATAAACTTCCTTCTTTCCCGACATGCCGGAAAGATTGACAGACGCATTTTCCAAGGTCTCTTTTTCATGCTCTTCGGCATAAATCCGGATTCCAAAAGCTTCCGCCACGGTCTTTGCCGCAGAAGCATGGTCAAAATGTCCATGGGTCAAAAGCACCGCCTTAGGCGTCAAATTCTCCTCTTTTATCTTACCAATCAACTGCTCTCCCGCATCTCCTGGATCAATCACTAACATCTCATCTGTATCTTCATTTACCGCAAAATAGCAGTTAGTCATTACCGGACCAACCACATACTGCTCAACTCTAAGTCCTGCCATATCACTCCTCCTGTGCTGCACGCATCAGCCTGTTGTTCTCTCTATATCAATTACGCTCTCTACCTGCCGGATCTTATCAATCAAGCTGGTCAATTCCTCTCTTCCTTTTACGCTAAAGGAAATCTCAATGGTTGCGACTCCCTGCTTACTGGTCTTAGAATGAATCCCATTGATGTCAATTTCGCGCTCAGTAAAAATTCTTGTAATATCTACTAAAAGTCCGGTTCGGTTATTTCCGAATATTTTAATCTCTGCTAAATACAGACCATTGTTGCCCTCGTCTGCTCCCTGCTGCCATTCTGCATCAATCAGACGCACCTTTTCCATTTCGGAAAGATTGATTATATTAATGCAGTCGGTACGGTGAATGGACACACCTCTTCCTCTGGTGACAAATCCGACAATTTCATCCCCCGGTACAGGACTGCAGCATTTGGAAAAATGAACTGCCACATCATAAAGTCCCTTTACAATAATGCCGCTCTTTGACTTCACAGGGACAGCTTTCTCTCTGCTGCTCTCTGCGACTGCATTTAAAACATCCTGGTCTGTCAGCTCTACCACATGGTCTTTTTTGTATTCCTCATACATCCGGTTAACGATCTGGCTCTCTTTTAAACCTCCGTGTCCCACAGTGGCAAGTGCAGAATTCCAGTCATGAAAACCGTATTTATTTAAAATCTTGTGCTGATATTCCGGTTTATTAATATCTGAAAGATTGATTCCCTTGGATTTACAGCATTGGGCAATCAATTCCTTCCCCCGTAAAATATTCTCTTCCTTTAACTCGCTGCGGAACCACTGGTTAATCTTATTCTTTGCCTGGGTGCTCTTTACGATATTGAGCCAGTCACGGCTTGGTCCCCTCGAATTCTGAGAGGTAATGATCTCAATTCTGTCACCGTTCTGAATCACATAGTCAATGGTAACCAGCTTGCCGTTGACCTTAGCACCAATCATTTTATTTCCTACTGCCGAATGAATGCTGTATGCAAAATCGATGGGCGTAGAGCCATTCGGCAGGTTCTTGACATCTCCTGAAGGCGTAAAACAGAATACCGTATCGGAAAATAAGTCTAAATCGCTTTTTAAAAGACTCATAAATTCCTTATTATCGGACATATCTCTCTGCCACTCTAAAATCTGCCGAAGCCAGCTTAACTTCTCTTCTTCCTGATTGGCAACACTCATGCCTGTATTGCCTTCCTTATACTTCCAATGGGCGGCAATACCATATTCTGCTGTCCGGTGCATCTCAAAGGTACGAATCTGGATTTCAAACGGCTGCCCCGTAGGTCCAATCAACGTGGTATGCAAAGACTGGTACATATTCGGCTTTGGCATAGCAATATAGTCCTTGAAACGTCCCGGAATCGGTTTATACA
>CAYWXJ010000122.1:0-6617 GCA_964462405.1 uncultured Eubacterium sp. | reverse complement strand
AAAGAAGGTTACGAAGCAGATGATTTGCTGGGAACTATTTCAAAAAGAGCCGAAAAGGAAGGCTTTGAGGTATCCGTAGTATCCGGGGACCGGGATTTGCTTCAGCTTGCCACCGATCACATTAAGATTCGGATTCCGAAGACGAAACGAAGCGGCACGGAAATTGAAGATTATTATGCAAAGGATGTGTCAGAACGTTATCAGGTGACACCGACACAGTTTATTGATGTAAAGGCTTTAATGGGCGATACGTCAGATAATATTCCGGGAGTGCCCGGCATCGGCGAAAAGACAGCGACGAATCTCATCGTAACTTACGGCAGTATCGAAAATGCACATGCACATATCGAAGAAATAAAGCCAAATCGTGCGAAAGAAAATTTAAGAGAGCAATATGATATGGCGGAACTGTCAAAGACCTTAGCTGCCATTGACGTAAATGCTCCGATTGCGTATGATTTAGAGGAAGCAAAATTAGGTGACTTCTATACCAAAGAAGCTTATCTGCTGTGTAAACGTCTGGAATTTAAGAATATGCTGAAACGCTTTGAGGTAGATATGCCCCAGAATGATATAGGAGAGCATTTTTGTAAAATAGAAGATTTTGTTTTAGCGGAAGCCTGGTTTGCAGAGGCAAAGGACAGCGGATATGTCGGAATGGTTCCGGTGCAAAAAGGCAGTCAGCTTTATGGTGCGGCAATGTGCTTCGGAGATACTAAGACAGCGTATATTCCGGTTAATGGTTTTATGACAGAGAACTATTTAAAAGAGCATATACAAAAACTGATTTCAGAGGGCATACAGGTTTCTTTTCTGGATTTAAAGGAGCAGGTGAAGTTTTTGGAACTGCCGACAGCAGATACCGGGATCCGGAAGCGGCTGTTTGACTGCGGTATCGCAGCGTATCTGTTAAATCCCCTGCAGAATGAATATGCCTATGAGGATATAGCAAAGAATTATCTGAATCTCATGATTCCCTCCCAGGCAGATTTCCTTGGGAAAACAGACCTTGCTGCAGCAATGGAAGAAAAGCCGGAAGCATTTTTAAAATGTGTCTGTTACATGGCATATACTGCATGGAAAGCAAAGGAATTTCTTGTAGAGCAGTTAAAGTCTGCAGAGATGTATACGCTTTATGAAGAGATTGAACTTCCGTTAGTCTATGTTTTAGCGGATATGGAGCAGGAAGGAATTGCGGCGGACAAAGAGGCATTAGCGGTCTATGGAGAGAGCCTGACGAAGCGGATCACAGAGCTTGAGCAGAGCATTTATGAGAGGGTAGGAGAAGAGTTTAACATCAATTCACCAAAACAGTTAGGTGTGATCTTATTTGAAAAACTGCAGATGCCTTACGGGAAGAAGACGAAGACCGGATATTCCACTGCAGCCGACGTGTTGGACAAATTAGCACCGGAGTATCCGTTGGTTGCGGAGATCTTAGAATACCGTCAGCTCACAAAGTTAAAATCCACTTATGCAGACGGTCTGGCAAATTACATTGATGATACAGGACGGATTCACAGCACCTTCCATCAGACTATTACCGCCACCGGACGAATCAGCAGTACAGACCCGAATTTGCAGAATATACCGATCCGTATGGAACTTGGAAGATTGATTCGGAAGGTATTTTTACCGGCAGAGGGCTGTGTATTTGCAGATGCAGATTATTCCCAGATTGAGCTGCGCGTGCTTGCGCATATGTCGGGGGACGATCAGTTGATTCAGGCATATAGAGAAGCAAAGGATATTCACCGGACAACCGCTTCCCAGGTATTTCACATTCCCTTTGAAGAGGTTACGGATTTACAGAGAAGAAATGCAAAGGCAGTCAATTTCGGAATCGTCTATGGTATCAGTTCCTTTGGCTTGAGTCAGGATTTAAGTATCAGTCAAAAGGAAGCGGCAGCATACATTGAACGGTATTTTGAAACTTATCCGAAAATTAAGACATTTTTGGACGGGCTGGTAACTGAGGCAAAGGAAAAGGGTTATTCTATCACCATGTTCAAGCGAAGAAGACCAGTACCCGAATTATCTTCCAGTAATTTTATGCAGCGTTCCTTTGGAGAACGGGTCGCCATGAATGCGCCGATTCAGGGAACAGCAGCAGACATCATAAAAATAGCTATGATACGTGTACATGATCGTTTAGCGGAGGAAGGTCTTAAGTCGAAGCTGATTTTACAGGTACATGATGAGCTTTTAATCGAAGCAAGAAAAGAAGAGTTAGAAAAAGTAGAACAGATTTTAACAGAAGAAATGCATGGGGCAGCGAAGCTGTCTGTGGCTCTGGAGATTGATATGCATACCGGAAGTAACTGGTATGAAGCAAAATAGGTGATAGCATGAAGTTTATTGGAATTACAGGAGGTGTAGGAGCCGGCAAGTCGGAGATCCTGCACTACATAGAAAAAGAATATCCGGCGAAAGTAGTATTGGCAGATGAATTGGCTCACAGCCTGATGTTTCCGGGAACCGATTGTTTTGAAGAAATAACAGAGGTCTTTGAAAAGGAAGATATTTTTGACGCAGATGGAAGCTTGGATTCTGTAAAGATGGCATCCGTAATTTTTGCAGATGACAGAAAGCGGGAGAGGATGAATGGAATCGTCCATCCGGCAGTCAAGCGTGAAGTGCTCCGGCTCGTAGAGGAAGAACGGCAAAAAGGAAAAATTTCTTATTTTATTTTGGAAGCGGCACTGTTAATTGAAGATGGATATGATAAAATATGCGATGAATTGTGGTATATTTATACCACAAGGAAGAAAAGGCGGGAAAGGCTGAAGGCAAACAGAGGATATTCGGATGAGAAAATCGATGCCATTTTCCACAGCCAGCTTTCGGAGGAAACCTATCGGGAATACTGCAAAGTAATGATAGACAATAACGGTACATTAGAAGAAGCTTTTCGCCAGATAGATGAGGCATTTGTCGGGAATGCAGGAGAAAAAAGCAGTCCAAAGGCTGCGCAAGGAGAAAAAGAAATGGAGAAGATGCAAACAGGTGAAGAATTGGTATTCGGTCTGGATATTGGCACACGAAATGTCGTAGGAACAGTCGGATACCGGATTGGCAAGGAATTTATCGTACTTGCACAGTATTCTACAGAGCATGAAACGCGTGCGATGCTGGACGGACAGATACACGATATTGGAAGAGTCGGCAATACGATCCGCGTTGTAAAGGAAGCATTAGAGGAACAGATTGGGAAGAAGCTCACAACGGTATGTATCGCTGCCGCAGGACGTGTGTTAAAAACTGTGACGACGAATATTGAATATGAGTTTGAAACGGAAAGTGTCGTATTGGCAGAAGATATACATACATTGGATTTGCTTGGAATTGAAAAAGCACAGTCTATTTTAAAAGAGAAAAATGATACAAATTATAAGTTCTACTGTGTAGGCTATTCCGTAGTAAAGTATTATCTGAATGGAGAAATTTTTTCCAATCTTAAAGGACATAAGGCAGAGAAGATTTCTGAGGATATTATTGTTACCTTCCTACCGGAGGACGTTGTAGATGGTCTGTATGCAGCAGTAGGTCTCGCAGGACTTACCGTTGCCAATCTGACTTTAGAGCCGATTGCAGCCATTGATATTGCGATTCCGGAAAACTACCGTATGTTAAATATTGCATTGGTGGACGTTGGAGCGGGAACCTCCGATATTTCTGTTACCAGGGACGGAAGTATCATTGCCTACGGCATGATTCCTTTGGCTGGTGATGAAATCACAGAATTGATCGTACAGAAATATTTAGTAGATTTCCAGATGGCAGAGCATATCAAATTAGCTTCCACCACAGAAGAAGAAATTGAATATACGGATATTATGATGTTAAAGCATACCATTAAGGCAGAAGAAATATGGGAACTGACAGAGAGCATCGTAGACCGTATTACCACCGACGTTGCAGATAAGATCAAAGAATTAAACGGAGATCAGACCGTCAGTGCGACATTTATTGTCGGCGGCGGCGGTAAGATTCATGGATTTGAGACTATGCTGGCAGAAAAGCTAGAGCTTCCCTATGAGCGTGTGGCATTGCGCGGCGAGGAGGTTTTGCAGGAGGTTACCTTTGAACAGCCGGATATTAAAAAGGACCCGCTGTTGGTAACGCCAATTGGTATCTGCTTAAATTATTTTGACCAGAAGAACAGCTTTATTATGGTTCATTTTAACGGAGAAAGAATTAAGCTCTATGACAATAATAAGCTGACCATCGTAGATGCTGCACTGCAGGCTGGTTTCCCGAACGAATATTTATTCCCGAAACGCGGGAAAGAGATTAATTTTACCGTAAACGGAAGCCCGAGAATTGCCAGAGGTGAAGCAGGAGAATCCGCCATCGTAAAGGTCAATGATAAGATAACGAATATCAATGCACCGTTGATTGCAAACAGCTATATTACCGTAGAACCATCCACAGCGGGAGCGGCAGCTAAGGTTACGATTGCAGATATTGCCGATTATACCAGGGGAACCGTGAATTTCATTGTCAACGGCAAGAATATTCATTGTCCAAAGTTTGTGGAAGTCAACGGAAGCATTGAGCTTTCTTCTTACGAGATCAAAGAAGGAGATGCGATTGAGACCAGAAGCTTTTACACGGTAGAGCAGCTTGCAGAATTTATGGACGTAGGAATTGACACTGAACATGCAATTCTTGTCAATAACCGTCCTGCCGATTTGAACACGCTTGTATATGAGAATTTTACAGTTGAATGGGTTGCCGAGGCAGCATATTATGAAGAAGAGATTGCCGGTGAAGAACCCAATGCAAATATATTAACCCAAGATGGTACGGCAGGACAGCCGCAGGCATCTGCAGAAGCCGGAACCATAGGACAGATGCAGACATCCGGGGGTATCGTAACCGAAGCAGCAGGACAGCCGCAGACATCCGCAGAAGCCAAAGCCGGAGTAACGGGACAGCCGCAGACATCCGCAGAAGCCAAAGCCGGAGTAACGGGACAGCCGCAGACATCCGCAGAAACCGGAACCGAAGCTGTAGAACAGATGGAAACATCTGCAGAAACTGCATCAGGTATAAATGTAATTATAAACGGTGCTCCGATACAGCTTACCGGAAAGAAAGAGTATATATTTGTGGATATTTTTAATGTAATTGATTTTGATCTGACTGTGTCAAAGGGACGTTCAATTATCACAAGGGTAAATGGAGCAGATGCGGCCTTTATGCAGAAGTTGAGCAATGGCGATGTCATTGAAATTTATTGGGAAGAGAATTAGAGAAATGGAATTATGTAGTATCGCCAGCGGAAGCAGCGGCAATTGTATTATGGTAGGAGCGAATGACTGTCATTTAATCATAGATGCGGGCATCAGCGGAAAGAGAATTGAACAGGGATTAAACAGTATCGGGCATAAAACTTCCGAAATGCAGGGTGTCTTAGTGACCCATGAGCATATCGACCATATCAGCGGATTGGGTGTGATCGCCAGAAGATACGGACTTCCGATTTATACAACAGCGGGAACCATGCGGGCAATTTTAAACACCCGAACGGTTGGGAAGATTGATGAATCCCTGTTTCATATCATTGTTCCCGATCAGAAATTTGAGATTGGCGAGTTGGAAATTGAGCCGATAAAGATTTCCCATGATGCGGCAGATCCGGTGGCTTATATCGTAAGATGCGGCGGCAAATCCGCCGGGGTCATTACAGACCTTGGAAAATATGATGATTATATTATAGACAAAATGCAGGGACTTCAGATATTATTGTTAGAAGCGAATCATGATGTCAATATGCTTCAGATGGGTCCCTACCCTTATCCTTTAAAACAGAGGATATTAGGCGACAGAGGACATCTGTCCAATGAACTTTCCGGACAACTGTTGGGAAATATACTGCATGACAAGTTTGAAGCCGTTGTGCTTGGACATCTAAGCAAAGAGAACAATTATGCAGAGCTTGCCTATGAAACCGTGCGCTTAGAGGTTACCATGGGAGAATGCCCCTATAAGGGTAGTGATTTTCCGATATATGTAGCGGAACGGGACAACGTATCCGGTGTGCTGGTATGTTAAGGATCAGAAAGTCAGTACAAAAAGCTCATTACAATCAAAAAAGCATCAAACAAGAGGAGAATTAAAATGGAAAAATCATCAGACAAGACAATTATTACTGTAGTAGGAAAAGATACAGTAGGAATCATTGCAAAGGTATGTACCTATCTTGCAGAGAATCAGATTAATGTATTAGATATTTCCCAGACCATTGTACAGGGATATTTTAATATGATGATGATTGTAGATATGAATGCAGCAGCAAAGCCGTTTGTTGACTGTTCGAAGGAATTAGAACAGTTAGGAGAAAAAATCGGCGTCAATATCAAGTGTCAGCGGGAAGAAATTTTCCAGAAAATGCATCGTATCTAAATGGGGGTAAATCATGATTAATATATGGGAAGTAAAAGAAACCAATGAAATGATTGAGCAGGAGAATTTAGATGTTCGTACGATTACCCTTGGAATCAGCCTGTTAGACTGTATTGATTCTGATTTAGAGCAGCTCAATAAGAAAATTTACAATAAGATCACCACAGTGGCAAAGGATTTAGTTGCAGTCGGAGAAAAAATCGAGA
>CAYWXJ010000121.1:0-6755 GCA_964462405.1 uncultured Eubacterium sp. | reverse complement strand
GTTTCCGATACCATTCGTGTTATTTCCTGCTATGCAGATATTTGTGCAATACGTCATCCGAAAGAAGGTGCAGCCCTTGTTGCTTCTTCAAAATCTTCCATTCCAGTCATCAACGCCGGTGACGGCGGTCATCAGCATCCGACTCAAACCCTTACCGATTTGCTTACCATTCATTCTTTAAAAGGACAACTTGGCAATCTGACAATAGGTCTGTGCGGAGATTTAAAATTCGGCCGTACCGTTCACTCTTTAATTCATGCTTTGATCCGCTACCCGGGCGTGAAATTTGTACTGATTTCCCCGGAAGAGCTTAAGATTCCTGACTATATCCGGGAGGATGTCTTAATCAAGAACCAGGTTCCGTTCGCAGAATTAGAACGTTTAGAGGATGCCCTTTCGGAGCTTGACATTTTATATATGACACGCGTTCAGAAGGAACGTTTCTTTAACGAAGAGGATTATGTCCGCATGAAGGATTTCTATATCCTGACGAAAGATAAGCTTACCCTTGCCAGAGAAGATATGCTGATTCTGCATCCGCTTCCGCGTGTGAATGAAATTTCCGTTGAAGTTGATGACGACCCGCGGGCAGCTTATTTTAAGCAGGCACAATATGGTGTGTATATCCGCATGGCTTTGATTCTCACTCTGTTGAAATGGAGGTAATACTATGTTAAATATCAGCGGTATTCATGAAGGTTTCGTACTTGACCACATCAAGGCAGGTATGAGTATGTCTATCTATAGAGATTTGAAATTAGAACAGCTTGACTGCCCGGTTGCCATTATTAAAAATGCAAAGAGCAATAAAATGGGCAAGAAGGATATTATTAAGGTAGAATGCCCTATCGATGCATTGGATTTGGAAATTCTCGGATTTATCGACCACAATATTACTGTCAATATTATCCAGAATGACGAGATTGTGGAGAAAAAGGAGCTGCATCTTCCGGCTCAGATCATAAATGTCATCAAATGCAAGAATCCAAGATGCATTACTTCTATCGAGCAGGAGCTTGACCAGATTTTCATTCTGACGGACAAGGAGAAAGAAATCTATCGGTGCAAATATTGTGAAGAACAGCAGAAAAAGAAGATTCGCATTGCTCGGTAATCAAAAAATGCCCTTCATAAATTTATAAAAATATCAACTAAGGCGGCCAGGCGTCCAACGGCAGGATGTTCAGCCGCCCTTTCAATTCTGCCGCAGCATAAGCGCTTTTTATGAATTATCCTGTATTTCGGGATATTTTTCAGCATTTTTCTGACTGTTTTTGCCGTTGTTTTCTACTATATACTATGCTAAAATAGTACCGTCCAATTCAGGAGGATTTGGATTTTGAAAAGTTAAAAACTTTAGCGCCATGCACCAGTGGGAACCGGAATGCATACACTGGTTAACGAGGATTTAGGTGATCGAAAATTCGGCGGATGCCTAAACGTGACAAGCGGTCACGGATGCAGCGGTTAAAAAAGAAGGCAACTTCTGAACAAAGCTTCTGCAGCCGCTTACCGGTAACAGTTAAGAAACTGAATAAAAGGAGATTTATTATATGTGTGGAATTATAGGATTTACAGGGAGATCAGAGGCACAGGACATTTTACTGGATGGTCTTGCAAGTCTGGAATACCGCGGCTATGACAGTGCCGGAATTTCTTATTTTAAGGATACCGGAAAAATTTCCATCCGTAAGACCGTAGGAAAGGTTGCAGATCTACGCGCCATCTGTGACGATGATAACAATTCGACCTGCGGAATCGGTCATACCCGCTGGGCAACTCACGGCGGTGTGACCAACGCCAATGCCCACCCTCATAAAATCGGAAATGTTTCTTTGATTCACAACGGGATCATTGAAAACTATCACGAGCTGGTAGAAGCTTATGACCTTCAATCCCAGTTGATTTCCGAAACAGATACCGAGGTTGCTGCCGCTCTTTTTAACAAGCTGTATGACGGCGACCCGGAAGCAACCATTCAAAAGACGGTGAAGCTGTTTCACGGTTCTTTTGCTTTTTGCATTATGTTCAAAGATCATCCGGGAATCATCTATGCTGTCCGCAATGTCAGTCCGATGGTTGCGACCTATTGTGACGAAGGTTCTTTTATCGCCTCCGACCTGACAGCTTTCATTGCATACAGCAAACGTTATTTTATCGTACCGGAATATCATATCCTGACTATGACAACAGATGGTATTCTCTTAAAGGATTTAGACGGAAATCAAGTAGAACCAGAATATTTAGAAGTAAACTGGGATGTGGCCGCAGCGCAGAAAGAGGGCTATCCTCACTTCATGTTAAAAGAAATCCATGAACAGCCGGCTGCCATTAACCGTACCATCACTCCAAGAATCAAAGAATCTCTTCCGGATTTTACAGAGGATAATATTCCGGATTCTTTCTTTGAGAACTGTTCAGATATTACAGTTGTTGCCTGCGGTACTGCCATGTATGCAGGAATGGTGGGAAAGACTTTGATCCAAAGTATGCTCCGTATTCCTGTTACAGTATCCATTGCTTCGGAGTTCCGTTATGAAGAACCGGTAATCAGTGAAAATTCCATGGTCATCGTGGTATCCCAGTCCGGTGAAACCATCGATACCTTAGAAGCTCTTCGCCTGGCAAATAAATATACGAAAAAGACTTTGGCTATTGTCAACGTCAAAGGCTCTTCTATTGCAAGAGAAAGCAATTATGTCCTTTACACCCATGCTGGTCCTGAAATTGCTGTGGCAAGCACCAAAGCTTATAGTGTTCAGGTTGCAAGTTTCTACTTACTGGCATGCAAGTTAGGTCTTGTACTCGGCAAACTTGATGAGACTTACGCAAAGGACTTCGTTCAGACATTGCAGAAGACACCGGAGACTATTGAAACAATCATCGAAAAGGCTTCTGATGTGGAACAGCTTACGAAACGTATGATTAACGCACAGAACGCATTCTTTATCGGCCGCGGACTTGACTATACGCTTTCCATGGAGGGTGCTTTAAAATTAAAAGAGATTTCCTACATCCATGCTGAGGCTTATGCTGCCGGTGAATTAAAGCATGGAACCATCGCTTTAATCAGCGAAGGCGTTCCGGTCATCGCAGTTGCTTCCCAGAAGCATGTTTACAGCAAGGTAATTTCCAATATCCGGGAGGTAAAGGCAAGGGGCGCTTATGTTATCCTGTTAAGCAAGGATGAAACGATTACAGACAAATCCATCTGTAATGTGCATATCAAGCTGCCGGATACACCAGATGCATTTTCCATCTTCAATTCGGTGGTTATCTTCCAGTTGATCGCCTACTATGCTTCTGTCGGCAAGGGATTAAATCCTGACCAGCCCAGAAACCTGGCAAAATCAGTGACAGTAGAATAAATTTTTAAATAGAGCAAAAAAAGCAGGCATAAAAGCCTGCTTTTTTATTAACACGGTCTTAAACAACAGCAATTACAGAGCATATTTAAAAACAGCATACTAAGACACCAGTTTCCGGTTCCTGCATATGGTCTTTCATACTCATGTCCCATATTCTGATACCAGGTACCGCCAAAATCTAAATGTTGCTTAAACTGACGGTATTCCATATTACTAGGTTCTAAGGTGACAGCCCTGTCAATCTGCTCTTTTGCCGTTACATTATTACCTGCACCCGCATTTGCCATAGCGCTGTAATAGTACCAGCGCGCGCCTCTCGCTGCAAAAGAGATGGAATTTAATACATTCAGTGCTTCTGCATAATGACGATTGGCGATATAATTTGCCGCCGCCTGCAGTTCTATGGAATCGCTGCTGCTTCTTGACGAATAGCCTCCATATGTCCGATTGCCGCCATAGCTGTAGCCCTGCTGTTTCTCCTTCATGATCTGATCATACGCCTGCTGAATCTGCTTAAACTTTTCTTCTGCCTGTTCTTTATTCGGATTATTCACATTCGCATCCGGGTGATATTTCCGGCTCAGTGAACGATATGCCTTTTTAATTTCCTCATCGCTGGCACTTGCAGATACGCCAAGTACCTCATAGGGATTTAACATACTTATTTTCCTCGCTTCGCTTTTTTCTCCTGCTGTTTCTTATTCTTTAACTGCAGATATTCATATTTAGACCAAACACCGGAATACAATACATTCCGTAAAATATCCGCATGTACAAGAATCGGCAGCCGCTCAAAGGACTTTGCACATTCTGACATCATACTGGTAAGAAGCAGCTTTGCAAAGGTTTCAAAATCGCCCTCCTTCTGGCAAACCATCTTAGACAGTGGATTGTATTCCTGCCGCTTTTTATCCTTCTTAAAATCCTCATAGGCGTCCATCAGATAGATAAATTTGCCCATGTAAAAGCTCAGATAACGCAATTCCTCTGACCATTCATCTTCTTTCCAGTCAAAAATCTCTCCCACCATTTCTCCGGTCAATCCTGCAATGACATCAATATTTTCCTCTCCTGCTGCTTCCGCTGCTGCAAGGTCTTTCATATACTTCTCAACTGCCGCCACCTGCCTTGGGTACTTACTGCGAATCCGTTTATAATCCTTCTGAAGCATCTTTGCAAATGCCTTCTTCGTGTATGCCTTATCGTCCTTCCAGTCATCCTCTAAATTATGATATGCCAGTATCACATTCATATCTGCTGCATATTCTGTTGCTTCATTCATCCATGCTGTCTGCTTCTTCGCCGGATGAATCGGACAGATAAACTCCAGTTCTTCATGTTCTAATTCATATAACCCTGTCAAAAGCACAATAAGAAATGTCATATCATAATTCAAAAGCATCTGACCTTTCGTTCCGCAATTACGCTTTAACTTCTGACACAGACCACAGTAATATGACTGATATGCCTTTGCACTCTCTTCTGTCAGTTCCTTACGATTAATATTAATGTATCCAAACATAAGAATTTTCCTAACTTTTCTTAATAAATTCCGCACGGCACTTTGGACAGGTGATACAGATTTTTCCTTTTCCCTTCGGTACACGCACTGTCTGCTTACACTGCGGACATTTGAAAAAACGGTGTGTTTTCTTCTGTGCCTGACGCTTTTTAAAATTGTTCCACTTCACAACACTGTTATATCTGAAATTGAGAAATTTCTGATTCTCCTGCTGTCTTTTGGCAATATTCCTGGAAAATGCCCGATAGTAACAATATACCAATAACGCCAAAGAAAGGATATAGAGCAGTGAGCTGTTCACAAACATGGACACAATCATCAGAACAATTGTTACTCCTAAATATATCTTTGACAATTCATCAAAGCCATATCGTCCCATCATAAATCTCTGTACTTTTTCTTTCATTTCATCATGCACCTTCATTTCTTTATTTTAAAACTACAGGTAATTGTTCAGTAGCTTCACGATTATAATTATGGTACATTTTGATAATTGAACTGTCAACCGACCTATGGACTTTTAAGAAACATTTTATAAACAGGTAATAATTTAGTAAATTCTGGTTCTTCTCTTCATGCGTTCTCCATCAAGTGCATAGGCTTCTGCTGTTTCCGCAGAAATCCGGCACTTCATATAGGCATCTAAAATTGCATCATCCATAGTCTGCATACCCATATTCCTTTTCATTTCCATGACAGATGCAATCTGTGACAGCCGGTTTTCCCGCAAAAGTGTCTGAATCTCTTTATCAGACAGCATAATTTCAAATACGGCAGTTCTGCTTTTTGTATCACATCTCGGCAAAAGCTGCTGTGCGATCACTCCTTTCAGCACATCCCCTAACTGTACCCGTATCTGCTGTCTTCTATGCTTCGGAAATATATCAATCAGCCTGCGCAGCGTATCTTCTGTCCGGTTTGTATGTAAAGAAGAAAATACCAGATGTCCGGCTTCCGCTGCCGCGATTGTCTCCAAAACGGTATCTGCATCCGATAACTCGCCGATGAATATCACATCAGGATCCTGCCGCAATGCTGATTTGACTGCTTTTGCATAACTTTTTGTATCACTGCCGATCTCTCTTTGGGAAACCATGCTTTTCCCGTGAGAGAGCACATATTCAATCGGATTTTCTATGGTAATAATATTTTTTGTCTCCTGCTCTGCAATCTGATGCAGCAGGCTTACGATCGTCGTTGTCTTGCCGTTTCCTGCTTCTCCTGTAATTAAAACCAATCCCTTGCTCTCTTTCGTAAGTTCCACCACAGACTCCGGCAGCTCTAATTCCTTTGGACTTGGAATCGCAGAAGATAACATACGGACTGCAATAGCATAGGTTCCGCGCTGTCTGTATACATTCGCACGGACACGGGAAAATTCCGGTATGGTAACTGCCGTATCCATCTCCCCTTCTTCCTCAAGCTCTTTTAGCTGTCCCTTTGTAAGGATGTCCTTTAAAAAATTCTCCATATCCGACGCCTGAATGCAGGTATCCGATAATGCACTCATTTTACCGTTAATCCGAAACATCACAGGACATTCCGGCAGCATATGAATATCCGACGCTTTTGCTTCATAAGCTTTCTCTAGTACTTCTTTTATGTTCACAGAAAATCCCCCTTTTTATACTTAAACAACAACCGTTTAGAATATATGATAAGTGTCCGTCAGCCACTGGCTGTATATATTCCTGTCAGACCCGTTTTCCCCGAAGCGAAAGCGGGTCTGACACGAGCATATACAGATGCCTGCTGACGGACACCACCATTACTATAACAAAAGCAACTAATCCATTCATCATAAGCAGAGCGATAAGCCGGGTTATGTCGTGAATGATCATCTATCTAGGATAACTGTTGCCAGT
>CAYWXJ010000120.1:0-6967 GCA_964462405.1 uncultured Eubacterium sp. | reverse complement strand
AATCGGTTTCCAGGTAAATGAATTATTTGAGGAAGAAGCCTTAAAAGAAAAAATTGAACGTGTATGTGAGACAAAGAATGTATTATTAGAGCATTTATATCATAAACCGCTGTTAGATCCGGAGGAATTATTAGAAACGATGCATGAGTACCGTGATATGGTGGCGCCGTATGTCTGTAACGTATCTGCTTATTTAGATAAAGCGATCCGGGAAGGAAAGAATATTCTTTTAGAGGGACAGTTAGGAACCTTAAAAGACCCGGATCACGGAATTTATCCAATGGTCACTTCTTCTTCTACATTAGCTGCCTACGGAGCTGTCGGAGCAGGTATTCCGCCATATGAGATTAAGAAGATCATTACCGTATGTAAAGCATATTCTTCCGCAGTAGGAGCAGGAGCGTTTGTCAGTGAGATCTTCGGAGAAGAGGCAGATGAGCTCAGAAGACGCGGCGGTGACGGCGGCGAGTATGGAGCAACCACAGGAAGACCAAGACGTATGGGATGGTTTGACTGTGTGGCAAGTAAATACGGCTGCAGATTACAGGGAACGACGGATGTGGCATTTACCGTATTAGATGTTTTGGGATATTTAGATGAGATTCCGGTTTGTGTAGGATATGATATAAACGGTGAAGTGACAACAGACTTCCCGACGACCGGAAAGCTTGAAATTGCAAAGCCTGTATTAAAGACTCTTCCCGGCTGGAAAGCAGATATACGGGGAATCGAGAAATACGAAGAATTACCGGAAAACTGCAGAAAGTATATCGAATTTGTGGAAGAGCAGATTGGCTATCCGATTACTATGGTATCTAACGGACCGGGCAGAAATGATATTATTTACAGGGAATCAAAATTAAGCAGATAAATGGGGCAATATGGAAAATTCTTGTAATCTGTTTTAATAGCTGTTATAATTTCTTTAGTAAAATAAGGTGAAAAAGTAAAAAGCTGCAGTAAACAGTGGAAAAGGGGAACGATGGCAACATTAAAAGAATTAGCGAAAGTAACGGGGTATTCAATCTCTACCATATCAAGAGTGTTGAATAATGATAAGACGTTAAATGTAACGGATACGACACGTAAGATGATATTGGAAGAAGCTTTCCAGATGAACTATATCAGTAAACATGTCGGGAACAGAAAGAATGAAAAAGAGCATTACAAAATTGGAATTGTGGAGATGGAGAATCTTCAGATGCAGTTGGCAGACACTTATTATCTTTATCTTCGGAATGAAATCGAAAGCTGCTGTTTCGACAGGGAAATCGAAACGGTGATGATGCAGTATGATCTGGAGAATGATACCTATCGAAGTGCAATTTCTAAAGTGCTCGATGGTATTATTGCAGTTGGACAGTTTACAGAGGATCAGATTGAAGCAATGCACAAATGTACATCGAAAATCGTATTTGTAGATTCTTCTCCGCGTCCGGAGGAGTTCTGTTCTGTGGTACCGGATTTTGAAGTCGGGATTCATCAGGGAATTGATTACCTGATTGCGCAGGGGCATCGGATAATTGCATTTGTAGGACCGGAATATGCAATAGATTCTGTCAGCAGACAGGCACTTGAACTGCGCCGCAAATTGTTTAAAGAATATATTAAGCATCGGCGGGAGACAGATGTGCAGGGACTTATCATTGATATTGAATGGCGTGAACAGGATGTTGCCGAAAAGATTTTAGAGTATATGAAAGGCTTGGGAGAGACAGATGCAAAGCCTACGGCTTTTTTTACATTTAATGAGGCTACGGCAATGGGAGTATTGCAGGCATTGAATATTTTGAATTATCAGGTACCGGAAGATTTCAGCCTTTTAAGCTATAATGACAGTGTTTTAGCTGCCATGACACAGCCGCAGCTTTCAAGTATCCGGATTCGTATGAAAGAGATGGCGCAAATGGCCGTTGAGATTTTAGAGAAGAATATGGAGGAGAAAGAGATCGTTCCATATCGAATATCTGTGCCGTCCACGCTGGTTATAAGAGACAGCGTAAAAAATATATAAATTCATCAAAAAGAAAGAGAAACTTCAAATAAATAGCATGACTTTCATAATGGATTAGGGAGGAAAAAATATGAAACGAAGAAAGTATCTGAAACAAATGCTGACAGGGGTTCTTGCCGGAAGTATGGTGATTTCATCAGCAGGACCGGTAAATATCGTATCTGCAGCAGAAATTACACAGACCGCCGGGGAGATTTCGGTGAATCCAAATCTGCATTATCAGACGTTAGACGGTTGGGGAACATCCCTGTGCTGGTGGGGCAATGTGATCGGTTCCTGGGGAGATTCTGATTTTAACAAAAACGGAAGACCGGATCGCGAAGAGATTGCGGAGCTGGCATTTTCACCGGAGTATTTGAATCTGAACATTGTACGTTACAATGTAGGCGGCGGAGATAAGGAAGATACTTCCATGAAGCGTGTGGAGGGTATCGTTCCCGGCTGGACAGTAGATATGACAGGTACGGAGGACGGAAGCGGTACATTTGACGCAGACAGTTTTTATGCAAAAGCAACAGAAGATATGAATGATGCCGGACAGCTCTGGATGTTAGAGCAGGCAAATAAGTATCGTAAAGAGGCTGCAGATGAAGGGGTAATTGCGGAGAATGACATTATAAATGAGGTATTCTCAAATTCACCGCCTTATTACATGACAAAATCAGGCAGCTCTACCGGTGGTGAAAATGCAGTATCTAACCTGAAAGAAGAGTGTTACGGGGATTTTGCGACCTATATGGCAAGAGCAGCTAAGTGGATTGATCAGGATCTGCAGAAAAAATTTGGTGTCGGAGTAGATTTTATTGAGCCAATGAATGAGCCGGATACCAATTACTGGGCATATGGAAGCACAAAGCAGGAAGGCTGTACCTTTGAACCGGGCACAGAGATGTCTGAAATGCTCAAAGAGATGCAGAAGGCATTAGAAGCAGAAGAATTAGACGATACCATAGCAATTACGGGTACAGATGAAACATCTTTGGGACTTGCGATCAATTCCTTCCAGAAATTAGATGCAGATGCAAAGAATACCATGACAACGATTGGCGCACATACCTACAGCGGAAGTGATGCAGAGCGGAATACATTGCGTAAGCTGGCAGCTTCCTATGATAAAGGTCTGTGGATGTCTGAGGTCACAAAAGGAAAAGACGGAAACGGACATGACCATGATTCAATCGTAAATGCCAATGTACAGGGTCAGAGCGAGGGCATCATGGCGGATTTAAAATATATGCAGCCGACCGCATGGGTAGCATGGTTAGTAGCGGACAGTGAGTACGAGTGTCTGCAGGTTGATGGAAACTGGGGATTGCTTCATACTGTATTTGAATCAGACGGACCGGTAGCGGACTACCATACCAATTTAGTATACAGCAATGGAACGGCGAAGAAGGATGTTCCGGAAGCGGGATATTGGGCAATTACCAAGCAGTTCTATGCCATGATGCAGTATAGTAAATACCTGAAAGCCGGTTATACCATGATTGATATTGATGACGACGATATGTGTGCTGCACTTTCTCCTGACGGAAAAGAGTTAGTCATTGTAGCACAGAATTTTGGTTCGGACCGGACGACGACAGTAGATTTGAGCAGGTTTAGTAATTTAGGAACGGCAGTATGCTATCAGACTTCTCAGGAGAAGAACTGTGAGGAGGTTTCCAGCCAGGAGGTAACAGACGGTATTTTAGATGTTATGCTTCCGGAATATTCTGTATCTACCTATGTAATTAATGCAGAAGCAGATATGAATAATTACATGAGTGTCGTAGAGGCAGACATTGCAACACCGACAGAGTCCGGAGTTGTGGTATCCGATTTAAATAAATTCACCTATACCGGAACATGGACAAATCAGAGCACGACGTCAGCAGGAGATGCGGCAACCTTTACCTTTGAAGGAAATAGAGCCATTATCTATGGCACAAAATCGTCATCAGGAGCTAAGATTCTGGTATCTGTAGACGGCGGCGTGGCAGAAGAGGTCAGTCTGGCGGCGGAGTCCACCAATACAAAAGCAGTAATCTGTGATACAGGAAGTCTTGCAGACGGAAAACATACGGTTGTCATGACAGTTGCAGAAGGTGAGACCGGAAAAACATTTGCTTTAAATTGTGCGAATATTATTCAGGGCGAGCTTGCAGTTGAAAGCGGTACTACGATTCGTAAGATCGTTCCGTTTCATGAAACCATGGTAGTATATTTTGATGAAATCACAGGCGCTTCCGAATATACTGTAAAATACGGTACATCAATGGATAACTTAGACCAGAGTGTAACAGCGTCAGGAAATATGGCAATCATAAAAGGGGTTGTCAATGACACCGCTTATTACATTCAGATAGAAGACGATTTAGGCGGAATCTCGAATATTGTTTCCGGTATGGCAGGCGTACAGGATGAAAATGTACTGTACTTTGTCAATGTGGGCACACAGAATTTAAATTCCCCTGCATCGGATGAGGTATTTGGCGTATATAACAGTACGTTAGATCAAGCCTATGGAACAGCAGATCCTGTCACTGGTAAGAAATGGGGATATGTAGGTACAACAAATGAGGCTGCATATTCAGACGGAGACCGATGGACGAGTATTCGTTATTCTAAGGACATGTATCCGTTAGAATACAAATTTGATCTGCCAGCCGGTACATATAATGTTACAATAGCAATGTTAGACCCATGGAAGAACAGTTCCAGACAGACAGATATTCTTATTAATGGTGAGACAAAGGATACCGGTCTTGTTCCGACTACGAAAACGAAACGGACGTATCAGGCTACCTTAGACGAAGACGGAACATTAAGTGTAAAGGCGCAGCCGTCCTCCGGAAACACATCACAGGATGCGATTATAAGTTTTATTGAGATTACAAAGCAGGATGACAATGCAATTTCAGAGGTGACACCGGACATCATTTATACAGTACGTGGCGTGGCACCGCAGCTTCCGGAGAAAGTGAAGGCTGTTAATGCTGCAGGAGAAACCGTAGAGGCTGCAGTTACATGGGATACGGTAGACACATCTGCTTTTGATGTGGAAGAAAACAGTACAGTTACGATTACAGGTATATTAACAGGAACAGATGTGAATATAGAGCAGACAGTTTGGATTGTTCCGGCAAATATGCAGTATTTTATTGATTGTAACTGGACAGATTCTACAACCTATACCGCCTATGACAGTGCAGCAGATCTGTTAAATGATAAGGCAGACCAGGCATATACGGAAGGAACCTGGGGATATGTTGACAGTTATGGAGCATATAATGGAAGCGGCTCGGATGCAGCAGGCTGGTATGCAGCAGACGGTCAGAGTATTCAGTATAAGGTGCCGATTACGGAACCGGGAACCTATGAGGTGACTTTCGGCTTCTATGATTGGTGGTATTACCAGCAGCGTCCGGTAGAATTAAAAGCTTATATGAATGACAATGAAATTGCCGATTGGGGAACTTTTTCCATTAATCAGAAAAAAATCCAGGCAACAGAAGAATTGACGGTGGAGAAGGCTGGAGAGGTGACACTTTCTGTAGAACCGGGAACAGCCGATGCTCCGATATTAAGCTGGATTATGGTTACCCGCAGCTTTGATCAGACAAAGTTAAAGAATCTTCTGGTTCAGGCAACTGTACTGGATCGTACCGCATATACCACAGAGCAGTTAGCGCAGTTAGATACCGCTGTGGAAAACGGTAAAATGCAGTTATTAAAATCCTCTGCAACGCAGGACGATATAGATGCGGCAGTTGCGGAAATTGAGGAGGCATTAAATACGATTGAAGCAACAGAAGCAGATAAACAGAGCCTGTCAGATTTAATTACAAAAGCGGAGAATATAGAAGAAACTGATTATACAGAAGAGAGTGTAACGGCATTAAAGATAAAAATCAGCGAAGCACAGGCTGTATTAGACAAAACCTCCTGCACAAAGATGGAAGTAATCAATGCAAAGAGTGCATTACAGCAGGCATTGGATGAACTTGCGGTTCTTGTAAAGAAAGTAACTTTAACAAAAGAAAATCTTACAGAGAATGACTATGTTCTTTATTTCGTAAATTGCGGAACACCTGATGCGAGTGTAGTTCCGGGCGGAGAAAATTTAGGTTTGTTGCAGTCGAATGTGGATCAGTTGTATGGTGCAGATGCAAAAACCACATCTGTGTGGGGATATGCGCCGGCAGATGCCAATTCGGAAATGATGAAAGGCGGAACAGATGCGGATGATTCCGGTGCAAGTTATATGTATCTCTCCGAATTAGTGACCTTTGATAAAGCAAAGAGCGGTCTGCGTTACAGCTTTGAAGTACCGTCTTTAGCAGGAATCGAAGGTATGGAAGAGAATGATTTTGAGGTTACGGTCGGCTTCTATTTACCGTGGTCAGCCAGAAATGTGAACATTCAGTTAGAAGGTGCCACTGTAGAGAGTCAGTTATCATTAGCACAGAGCAAATGGACGACTAAGAGCTATATAACAGAAGTTACAGACGGAGAATTAAATGTATTCATTCACAATCCGGACAGAACAAGCCAGTATCAGGACCCGGTTGTAAACTTTATCAGAGTCAGAGCTGTACAGATGGATACCACAGAGCTTTCGAATGCTGTGACAGCTGCGCAGAAATTAGATGCTTCTGTGTATACGGCAGCTTCCTTTGCTAAGGTAACAGTGGCATTAGATACGGCAGAGGCATTGTTAGAAAATCCGGGACATGATCAGGCGGCAGTTGATACGGCAGCAGCAGAATTAACGGCAGCAGCAAAAGCGGTTGTAACATTAGAATCTGTTTTCAAAGCTGCATTGGAGAAAAATGCTGCAGATAACAGTAAGAATACCTATACAGCAGCAAGCTTTGGAACATATGAAGCCGCTTATAAAGCTGCAGAGGATCTGTTTACTGCAGGCGGATATACCGAAGAAGAAATGAATACGTTTATTGTGGCATTAAC
>CAYWXJ010000119.1:0-6967 GCA_964462405.1 uncultured Eubacterium sp. | reverse complement strand
AAATTTTTCCGCGGGATTCCGTTCCCGCTGTATTTGTTATCCGGTTTGACCGGAAATTTATAATAAGCAAAGCCCCTAGGTTAACTCTGCATTATTACCATAAAAATGGACTATGCCTTTCTTTTCTCCCGCATAATGATTCCTGCGATTTCTCTTTGTGCTTCGGGGGAAATCCCTTTTTCCCGATAAAAAGGAGAGGGCGTCTTGTTTTTTGCGGCGGAGTTTCGTGCAATATTTAATTCTCTTGGCGCGTCCACCAGAAGATGAATGTTATTTGCAGAGCCGCCGGAGAATACGACTTTAATGTTGTCGCCGATGTCAATGAAATCTCCCGGTTTTAATGTAAGCTTGAGCATAGCAAACCTCCCTGTTTTTACTTTCCCTTTATATTGCAACATTTCTTATAATAATGTTGTAAATCTCACCTACGAAGGTGCAGTTTATGGAATAACACGGGCAGGAAGCTCCTGCAGAATGGAGGAAACAGGTATGGGAACAACACAACCAATTAGGAACAAAGAGGATTTGAAGCGTTTTATGGAGTATTACAGGACAGTGCATTATGTGCCGCGGAACTATGCATTGATTTTATTCGGACTATATACGGCATTGCGGATCAGCGATATTTTGAGTTTAAAGTGGAAGGATATTTATGATTTTGAAAAGAATTGTTTCGTTGAGCATCTTTATATACAGGAAAAAAAGACGCAAAAACAGACCTGCATTCCATTGAACAGGCATGTAAAAGAAGCATTATTGTTGTATAAAAAGCAGCGAAATCCCAATGTAGAAGATTGTATATTTACGAAGACCACCAATTATAAAACGCCGCTGAGCCGTTCACAGGCATATCGGATCATACGTCATGCGGCGGAAGAAACCTTAGAAGAACCCAATATCAGTTGTCATTCTCTGCGGAAGACCTTTGGGTATCATGCATGGAAACAGGGGACGCCGCCGGCACTTTTAATGGATATTTATAATCATTCATCTTATGGTGTGACAAAAAGATATTTAGGAATCAATCAGGATGAACGAGATTCTATATTTATGAAAATAAATTTGTAAATTGATTTTAAATTTTTTTAAAAAACGACTAAAGAATATGACAGGAATACCGATATATAATGTGTAAACAAAATGCAACATTTTTATAAGAAATGTTGCATTTTTTATGCTAAAATGAAAGTAAAAGGAGGTAAAACACATGAAAATCAGTGATATTCATATGAAAAAGAAAAATGTCCTGTCCTTTGAAATCTTTCCGCCTAGGAAGGAGGACGAATTAAAAAATATCCGGGAAACCTTAGAAATTTTAGCTGAATTGAAACCGGATTTTATCAGCGTGACCTTTGGAGCAGGCGGAAGCTCGAACCACAATAAGACCATTGAGTTAGCAAAACAGATTAAGTATGTCTATCATATTGAGCCGGTGGTACATCTGACCTGTCTGTGTTATAATAAAGCGGAAATTGATGCTTTTTCAAAGGAATTAGAACATGAGGGTCTTTTCAATGTACTGGCGCTTAGAGGTGACCGCAATCCGAATGTACCGGAAAAAGAGGATTTTTCACATGCTTCGGAGTTGATTTCCTATTTGAAGCAGAAGGGAGATTTTTGTATTGCAGGGGCGTGCTATCCTGAATGCCACCCGGAATCAAAGAACCGGATAGAGGAGATACGGCATTTACGCGAAAAGGTGGATGCAGGAGCGGATGTTTTGTTATCACAGTTGTTTTTTGATAATAATTATTTTTACAGATTTTTGGAGGACTGCCGGATTGCAGGCATTGAGGTTCCGATTACACCCGGAATTATGCCGGTGATCAATGCAGCACAGATCAAACGTATGGTGACTATGTGCGGTGCATCTCTGCCAGAGCGGTTTGAAAAGATTATTCACCGTTTTGAGGATAAGAAGGATGCATTATTTGATGCCGGAATGTCTTACGCACTGAGCCAGATTATTGATCTGCTTGCCAATGATGTGGATGGGATTCATTTGTATACCATGAATAATCCTATAGTGGCACGAAAAATCTGTGAGGGTATCCGCAATATTGTATAGGTTGTTCAGATATTGTAAAAATCCGAAAATGAGGATGCTTTTGTATATTTTTTATGATACCATCATATACATAACTGCGGATTTTGTCTGACTTGAAAGGATGGTGTCACATGAATGAGTATATCTTTTTAGCAGCAATTGTGATTATTGCCTGTGTGATTTGCAATCGTATTTCGAATGTTTTTGGAGTCCCCATGCTGTTAGTGTTCATTCTGCTTGGAATGTTTTTTGGCTCGGATGGTGTGATCCGGATTCCATTTGATAATTTTGATGCTGCAGAACAGATTTGTTCGGCAGCGTTAATATTTATTATGTTTTACGGCGGCTTCGGGACAAAGTGGAGTGCTGCAAAACCTGTGGTAGGACGGGCGGTATTGCTGTCTACGGCAGGAGTTGTGCTGACTGCCGGGCTTGTGGGTCTATTCTGTTACTTCATATTAAAAATAGATCTTGCAGAGAGCTTTTTGATTGGTTCTTTAATCAGTTCTACGGATGCGGCTTCGGTTTTTTCCATATTGCGTTCTAAACGTCTGAATTTGAAGTATCGTACAGCATCCCTGCTTGAGGTGGAGAGCGGAAGTAACGATCCCTGTTCCTATATGCTGACAACAATTATGCTGAGTATCATGGGCGGAAGCGGCATCAGCACGGGAAGTATTATTTCTTCTATTTTGGCGCAGGTTGTATTCGGACTTGGGGCCGGAGTCATTGTGGCGTATCTTACGGCATTCGTTCTGAAACGGTTCAAATTTACTACGGAGGGCTTTGATACGGTATTTGTCTTCGGAATGGTTCTGCTTTCCTATGCAGTTCCGTCTATTGTCGGGGGCAATGGTTATCTGTCTGCATACATATTTGGTATATTTCTTGGAAACCGCAAATTAAAGAATAAGAAGACGCTGGTACATTTTTTTGACGGAATTACGGGACTTATGCAGATGATTCTGTTTTTCCTTTTAGGACTTTTGGCTTTTCCGTCCCAACTGCCGAAGGTTGCAGGTGTAGGTCTGGCGATCGCACTGTTTCTTACTTTTGCGGCAAGACCGCTTGCAGTATTTTTATTGCTCAGTCCTTTCCGATGCAGGATTTCACAGCAGATTTTCGTATCCGCAGCAGGACTCCGGGGAGCTGCATCTATTGTATTTGCGATTATGGCAGTGACAAGTCCGGCAATCATACAGCATGATGTGTTCCATATCGTATTTTTTATTGTACTGTTTTCTATCCTGATTCAGGGTACGCTGCTTCCCTTGTTAGCATGGAAAATGAATTTGATTGATGAAAAAGAGGATGTATTGAAGACCTTTACCGATTATACGGAAGAGGTTCCGGTGCAGTTCATCGAATTTCCAGTGAAGAAAAACCATCCCTGGGCAGGGAATATGGTAAAGGATATTCTGCTGCCGCCGGAAACGCTGCTGGTCCAGATACGGCAGAAGGATAACCGGATGATTACGCCGGATGGCAGCACGATATTAAACGAAGGTGACAGGCTGGTCTTAAGTGCCAGGGCGAACGGGATTGCAAAGGATGTGCAGTTGTCAGAACTGACATTAGAGAAGGGAAATGAATGGATAGGAAAGCGGATTTCGGATATGAGCTTAGAGCCGGGAAAATTAGTTGTAATGATACAGAGAAATGAAGATGTCATTATTCCTAATGGGGGAACTTTATTAAAAGAGGCGGATGTACTGGTAATCAAAGAAAATTATGCATAATGTAACTAAATTGTAACAGTTCAGCCCGCGCCATTCGCAAAATCGTGCTATCGCACTCTCCGCTGCTTTGCAGCTATTTTTGCTCATATTCGGGCGCTCCGCTCATGAAATAACGCAAATTCAAAAACGAGCAAACAAAAGGCGTTTGTTCGTTTTGTGATATTTGCATTATTTCATGGCTGAACTGTTACACTAAATTTCAGAAAATTTTAGAAAAAACAAGAAAAAGGTAGAAAAATGTGATATGATAAAATACAATGAAGCAATCCAGGAAAAGGAGGTGTTCATAAGATTGTATAAAAAATATCTGATTTCAATTTTTCTGCTTTTTATGCTCTGTTTCTTTGGGGAAGAGAGTATAACGGCAGTAACAACTGCGGAAGGGAAAAGGGTACTGTTTATCAGTTCCTACTCTTATACATGGGAAACGGTTCCGCAGCAGATGGCAGGCGTACAGGAAGCTTTCGGGGAGCAAGTTACCGTAGATTATAAATTTATGGATACGAAGAATGTTTCTTCCAATAAAAGTGAAGAGTTATTTTATCAGAGTATACGGCAATATTTATCAGAGGTAGACCCCTATGACGGAATTATTGTTGGGGATGATGCGGCTTTTCAGTTTGCGCTTGCGTATCGGCAGGAATTATTTTCCGGGATTCCGATTGTATATGAAGGGGTGAATGATATACAGCAAGCCGAGGAGGCGAGTAAAGATCCTATTATTACAGGTGTAGTAGAAAGTCTTTCTTATGACAATACCTTAAAGTTTGCCACAGAGCTGTATCCGGATGCGGATGAGATTGTTGCTGTTTTGGATAATACGATAACCGGTGAAAGTGAAAGAAAAGTATTTTACAGCTATGAGGAAAAATTTCCCGGACTTAAATTTTCAGAAATCAATGCCACGGAATGCAGCAGGCAGGAATTGGCAGATAAGATAGCCGGACTGGGGGAAAATACGATTTTATTGTATGTGATGTGCAGTATGGATAAGGAAGGCCGGGCGTATACCAGTCAGGAATCGGTTGCTTTGGTAAGTTCAAGTGCAAAAATTCCTACATTCAGTATTGTGTCGATTGGAATGGGCTGCGGTATTCTGGGAGGAGAAATCGTATCCCAGGACCAGATGGGGTATCTGGCTGCCACGATGTTAAAGCGGTATTTCTGCGGAAAGGATATGGCGGAAATTGATATGGTATCGGATTCGCCGCGGCAGTTCTGCTTTGATGAAGATGTGATGCGCAGATTTGGACTGAAAGCTTCGCAGATGCCGGAAAACAGTGAATTTATAAATCATCGGGAAACATTTGTGGAGCGCAACAGACAGATGATTGAGATTGCCGCTGTAGTGGGAGTCATTTTGATTATATTGTTGTGCGTTCTGGCAGTTGATAATATTAAGCGGAGAAAGTTAAATGATGATTTGAAAAAAGCGAAAGCGAAGCTGGAGCTTGCAGTGCATTATGATGTACTGACGAAGCTGCGGAACCGTGGAGTATTTATGACGGATATGCAGTTGAAAATTGACAATGGCGATGAATTTGCAATTATTCTATTTGATCTGGATAATTTCAAGAATATCAATGATTCCTTAGGTCATAATAACGGTGACCTGGTTTTAAAGGAGATTGCAAATCGTTCTAAGGAATTGGAAGATATTGTATTTCAAGTGTACCGGCTGGCGGGAGATGAATTTACTGCTATTGTATCTACAAATCATACGAGAGTCGTACGTGAATATGCAAAGGCAATTCAGGGCGTCTTTGAAAAACCGTTTATATTAGAGGAGAAGGAGTATTTCCTTCATTCCAGTATCGGAATTGCTATGTGTCCGAAAGACGGAGCAACACCGAAGGACATCGTAGCAGCCGCAGATGTTGCGATGTACCGGGTAAAGAACAGTGGAAAAGATAATATTGCATTTTATAGAGAAAAGGGACATTAAGAAAAAAGCCCCTTATGAAAGAGGGGGTGGGAAGTTGAGGTGAGCTTGCCCGCTTTGTTCTTCCTCTTTTTGATAGGAAGCGGCTTCTTTAACATAATAGATGGCATTATTATGGTTGGAAAGGATTTCTTCCTCTGTGGTGGTGCGCAGAATACGTCCTGGTACACCTACGACTAAAGAGTTGTCAGGGATTACCATGCCCTGTGGAATTAATGCATTCGCACCGATTATACAGTTTTTACCGATAACAGCACCGTTTAATACGGTGGCTCCCATTCCGATTAAAGTATTGTCTTCAATGGTGCATCCGTGAAGAATAGCACCATGTCCTACGGTAACAAATGCGCCGATATGGATCGGATAACCGGTATCTACATGCAGGACACAGTTGTCCTGGATATTGGATGCGGCACCGATGAAAATCGGGGCCTCTTCGGCACGAATCGTAGTGTGAAACCAGATGCCGCAGTCAGAAGAAATCGTAACATTTCCACGAATTACAGCTCCTTTAGCAACGAATACATTTTCTGAAATTACAGGTTTTTTCATCCTTACTCCTTCCATTGATAACCAAGCTCTTCCGATAACTTTCTTTGTACCTTTAACACATCTTTTGAAAGCGTCTTTATATGCTCCGGCGTCATACGGCTGACTGGTCCGGAAATGCTGAATGCATATTTTACGTCTCTGTGATAATCATAGATACAGGCGGCGATACAGCGCACACCAAGTTCATTTTCTTCATTATCTAATGCATAGCCCTGTGCGCGAATATCTTGAAGCACCTGCTTGAATTGTCTGAAATCTGTAATGGTATGTTCGGTTTTCTTTTCAATGATGCTTTCATTCCAGATTTGGGTAATTTCTTCCTCACTCATGGCAGACATAATTGCCTTGCCGACACCGGAGCAATACATGGGATGAATCATTCCTATGTGAGATACCATTCGGATAGAACCTGCAGTAGCTTCCACTTTGTCTATATATAGAATATGATTTCCTTCTCTTTGCACTAAATGAACAGTTTCTCCGCTCAGATTTGAAAGTTCTTCTAAATAAGGTCTTGCAACCGGCAGAATATCGGTACGCTCTAACAGTTTTCCTGCCATGGTTACAAGCTTAAAGGATAGGGCATATTTTTGTGTACTTTCATTCTGCTTGGCATAGCCCATAAAAATTAATGAGGCTAACATACGGTGTACGGTACTCTTGTTCAGTCCTAATTCCTGACTTAAT
>CAYWXJ010000118.1:0-6972 GCA_964462405.1 uncultured Eubacterium sp. | reverse complement strand
GAAGTAGTAGTAATAGGGGCTGTTAATAAGTTCAAAACCCTTAGAACCCTTAAAAATTAAGGCTTTTGGTATTTCAAACAGTTGTTCAAAAACTAAAAAAGCTTGAGGATTTCACTTGGATGATTTGTGAATAAAAAAAATCGTCTGAGGTATTTAAACACAAGTTAAACTTATAATTCACAATAAATTGTGGACAACTAGTTCGGATTAATTTTTTTCTTAATTGTCTCAATTAGGGTTCGTGTTGTTTCATTGGATTCATATTCTTCTGTAATTTTGTTAATACCGTGAAGGATCGTCGAGTGATCTCTTCCTCCTAACAGCTTACCAATGGATTCCAAAGGAATATCCGTCAAATTCTTGCACAGGTACATGGCAATCTGCCGCGGACGTACAACTGCATTGCTTCGATTTCTGGAAATCATCTGTTCTAAGGAAATCTGGCAATGTTCAGATACAACTTCAATAATTAATTGCGGTGTAATTTCTCTTGGCTTGTCCGGTGTGATAATATTCTGAAGCTCTTTCATGGCAATGTCCATGGTGATTTCAGTTTTAACCAGATTGCCGTATGCTAAGAGTTTATTCAGGGCACCCTCAAGTTCACGGATATTGGATTTAATGTTATTTGCGATGTAATTTAAGATTTCATCGCTTAACTCCATTTCATCGGCTTCTACTTTACGGCGCAGAATTGCCATACGTGTTTCATAGTCAGGAAGTCCGATGTCAGCCATCAGTCCCCATTCAAATCGGGACTGGATACGCTCTTCAAGAGTTTCCATTTCCTTCGGCGGTTTATCAGAGGTCAGGATAATCTGTTTTCCTGAAGCGTGCAGCACGTTAAAGGTGTGGAAAAATTCTTCCTGGGTGCTTTCCTTTCCTATTATAAATTGTATATCGTCAATCATCAGTACGTCTACGGTACGGTATTTCTCACGAAGTTTAGTCATAGCAGTAGCATTACCAGTTCTGATGGATTCAATCACTTCATTGGTAAATTCTTCCGAAGTTACATAAAGAACCCGTGAACTAGGGTTCTGTTCTAATATGAAATTACCGATGGAATGCATAAGGTGTGTCTTACCGAGTCCCGGTCCTCCATAGATATAAAGAGGATTATATGCTTCTCCCGGAGATTCTGCTACGGCAAGGGAAGCAGACTGGGCAAAACGGTTGTTGCTTCCTACGACAAATGTATCGAATGTATAGTTTGAATTTAAATTAGAACGTTCCGCAAGCTCGGAGGAAACAGGCTGTTTCTTAGGCGCATTGCGGAGGGTCTTTGCCTGTTCCGGCAGTACAAAAATCAACTCGTATTCAATTCCGGTCATCTCAGTAATGGCAACCTTTAAAGGAAGCTCATATTTCTTTGTTATATAATTAAGACCAATCTGTTCCGATGGAACCAATATGTAAAGTTTATTATCGTCAACAGCGCAGACTTCCAGCGGTTTTAACCAGGTATCAAAAGAAATCTGCGTTATTTCATGTTCTTCTTTTACAGTCTGTAAAATTTCTTCCCATTTTTCAAAAATTGCTTCCATCTAAACTCTCCATTTATTTCTTCCTATAGGACTTCCATGATAAAAAATCCTACACTTTCTATAATAACCCATAATAGCGAATTTATCAATGAAAAAATTGCAAAGGTATAGTGGTGAAGGGGATGAATGGTGGTAAAAAAGTGTGTTTATCCACTAGTTATCCACAAATTGTGCATGAATTTTTGAAATTCCACAAAATATTACTTATGTGGAAAAATAAATTATGGATAACTTTTTAATAAGAATAAAATTGCGAAAAAATAGCATTTTTGCTTGACTTGGGAGGTTTTTTTGTTATAATTGAAATGATGTTTTCTAAAGTAGAGGAGGTGGAAAGATATGAAGATGACATTCCAACCAAAAAAGAGACAGAGAGCTAAGGTTCATGGTTTCAGATCAAGAATGAGCACAGCAGGCGGAAGAAAAGTATTGGCTGCAAGAAGATTGAAAGGAAGAAAAAAATTATCAGCTTAGGCCACAAATTTGTGGTCTTTTCTTCTATTATGAAGAAGTTATGAAGGAGTTTTGTATAATATATGAAGTTTTCAGAATCGCTGAAAAAGAATATTGATTTTCGAAATGTATATAATAAGGGAACTTCTCATGCAAACAGACTTCTGGTTATGTATGTTCTGAAAAATGATACTGAAAGAAACCGATTGGGAATATCAGTTAGTAAAAAAGTAGGAAATAGTGTTGTAAGGCATCATCTTACCCGTCTGGTAAGAGAAAGCTACAGACTGCATGAAGAGATATTTAATAGTGGTTTAGATATTGTAGTCATTGCCAGGGTGAATGCGAAGAATGCTTCTTATCATGAAATCGAACAAGCTCTGCTTCATCTTGCAAATCTTCATTATATAATAGGAAACGAAAAGAAGATGGAATGATTTTGAAAAAAATTTTAATTGAAATGATTAAATTTTATAGAAAATATTTGTCGCCTTTGAAATCGACGAAATGTCCTTATTGTCCGACCTGTTCGGAATATGGATTGGAGGCTGTGGAGAAATATGGTGCAGTAAAGGGCGGTGCATTGGCTTTATGGCGGATATTGAGATGTAATCCTTTTTCAAAAGGTGGATATGATCCTGTTCCATAATTTGTAACCATATTTAGGAGGTATGTTACATTGTCAGATATTATTTTAACAGCATATGACGGAGCGATTCTCGGACCTATCGCTAAGGTGCTGGGCTGGATCATGAACTGGATTTATATGTTCATGGTTAATGTACTTGGAATTGAAAATATCAGTTTAACAATTATCATATTTACAATTGTTATTTATATGTGTTTATTCCCGATTACTTATAAGCAGCAGAAGTTTTCCAAGCTGTCCACAAAAATGCAGCCGGAGCTTCAGAAGGTTCAGAAGAAGTATCAGGGAAAGAAAGACCAGGCTTCCATGCAGGCAATGCAGGATGAGACACAGGCGGTTTATGAGAAGTATGGCGTATCACCGACAGGAAGCTGCATATATTTGTTAATTAATATGCCGATTTTACTTGCACTGTATCGTGTATTTTATAATGTACCGGCATATTTAGGAAATGTAAAGAATCATTTTGCCGCTCTTGCAGACGGAATCATGGCTACTTCCGGTTATCAGAAGATTATGGCTGATTTTGTTACAGAAGTGAATTTAAAGACGGTTCGTGTCGATTTTACGGTGACAGATGAAACAGTTCTTTCTAATTATATAGTAGATACATTATATTCTATGAATTCCTCAGGATGGGAATTGTTAAAAGAAAAATTTGCAGGTCTTACAGATATAATTACATCTACACAGGAGAATATCAGCAAGATCAATAATTTTATCGGGATCAATATTTCAGATACTCCGTTAAATGTTATGACAACCAGTGTAAAAAACGGTGCTTATCTGATGGTAATTTTAGCTTTATTGATTCCTGTAATTTCCTATTTAACACAGGTATTGAATATTAAGCTGATGCCTCAGGCACCTACCAGCAGTAATGGTGAGAAGGATGCAATGGCAGCGCAGATGAATACCATGAATAAAATTATGCCGCTGTTTTCTTTAGTTTTCTGTTTTACTGTTCCGGTTGGTCTTGGTATTTACTGGATCATCAGTGCATTGGTTCGTACTGTACAGCAGATTTGTTTAAATAAGCACTTTGAAAAAATAGATTTAGATGATATTATTAAGAAGAATCAGGAAAAAGCGAAGAAAAAGCGCGAGAAGATGGGAATATCTGAAAATCAGATTAATAATGCTGCTAAATTAAATGCAAAGAAAATAAATGAGCCTGCAATATCTTCGAAGGAAAAAGAAGAGATTTTAGCAAAAGCAGCAGAAAACAGAAGTAAGGCAAAGCCGGGAAGTATGTCAGCAAAAGCAAATCTTGTAAAGGAATTTAACGAGAAAAATAGTAGATAAGGGGGTAATTACTATGGATTTTATTGAAGTTTCAGCGAAAACGTATGATGAGGCTGTAACAGATGCTTTAGTGAAGTTAGGAGCAACCAGTGATCAGGTAGAAATTGATGTGATTGATAAAGGAAGCTCCGGTTTTTTAGGAATTGGTGCAAAACCTATAAAAATAAGAGTAACGAAGAAGCTTACGGTTGAAGGTTACTTAAGAAAGTTCTTAACAGATATTTTCAATGCTATGAAGCTAGATGTGGAAATTCTCATTCAGTTAAACGAGGAAAGCCGTAACATTGATGTGGAATTAAAGGGAGATGAGATGGGAGTCCTGATTGGTAAGAGAGGACAAACTTTAGATTCTTTACAGTTACTTGCAAATAATGCAGTGCATAAGAATTTTGAAACTTATTATAAAGTAAAGTTAGATACGGAAAATTATCGTATTAGAAGAAAAGAGACTTTAGAGAATCTTGCTAAGAACATTGCATATAAGGTAAAACGAACAAAACGTCCGGTTGCTTTAGAGCCAATGAATCCATTTGAGAGAAGAGTCATTCATTCCGCATTACAAAATGATAGATATGTTACGACCCACAGCGAGGGAGAAGATCCTTTTAGACATGTAGTAGTTACTTTAAAGAGGTAATTTTGTAACTGTGAAGGTACGAAAACAGTTACATAGTTTCTGAAATTTGCAGGGGCTGTTGCAATACATTATACTTTCGTAATTTAATCGTAAGTTAGTGTCTGCAGCAGCCTTGTTTATATATGGAGGTATCTATATGAAGACGGATACGATTGCTGCGATTGCGACTGCAATGACAAATTCGGGAATCGGAATTATCAGAATCAGCGGAGATGAAGCGGTTGAAGTAGCAGACAGAGTGATAAAGTTAAAGGCAAAGGATAAGAAATTAGTAAGCTGTCCCACGCATACCATTCATTATGGTTTTGCGGTAGATGACGGGAAAACTATAGATGAAGTTATGGTACTTTTGATGAAAGCTCCGAAAAGTTATACCAGGGAAGATACGGTAGAGATTGATTGTCATGGCGGTATTCTGGTTATGAATAAAATTTTAGAGCTTGTATTAAAAAATGGTGCCAGACCTGCAGAGCCGGGAGAATTTACAAAGCGGGCATTTTTAAATGGAAGAATCGACCTTGCCCAAGCGGAATCTGTCATTGATGTTATCAATGCCAAAAATGATTTTGCATTGAAAGCTTCTGTGGAACAGTTACAAGGTTTTGTATCAGAGGTCATCCGAAATATGCGGGGAGAAATTCTGCATGAGATTGCATATATTGAATCCGCGATTGATGATCCGGAACATTACCAGTTAGATGCGTATGGCAAAAATCTGTCTGAAAAGTTAAATGTAATTCTTGCTGAGATTGAAAAGTTGTTAAAAAATGCGGAGAACGGTTCTATTTTAAAAGAGGGGATTCGTACTGTTATTGTAGGAAAGCCAAATTCCGGAAAATCTTCTTTATTAAATACTTTAGTTAAAAAAGAACGGGCGATCGTGACAGATATTGCCGGAACTACCAGAGATGTGATTGAAGAGCAGATTCGTTTAAATGGAATCAGCTTGAATGTGATAGATACCGCAGGAATCCGCAGTACTGATGATGTAGTAGAAAGAATCGGTGTAGATAAAGCAAAAGAATATGTCAGGAAATCTGATTTGGTAATTTATGTTGTGGATGCGTCTGTTCCATTGGATTCTGATGATATGAAAATTATTGATATGCTTCAGGATAAGAATGTAATTGTTCTTTTGAATAAATCCGATTTAACTGTAATTGTTACGGAAGAAGAAATAAAGAAACGTTTAGATAAGACGATACTTTCTATTTCTGCAAAGCACAGGATTGGGATAGACGAGTTAGAGCATACCATAGAAGAGATGTTCTTCCATGGCAGGATTCAAATGAATGATGAAGTTTATATTACAAATACCAGACATAAGGCTTCCTTACTGGAAGTAAAAAAAAGTCTTCAGTTTGTAAAACAGAGTATTGCAGATGGTATGCCGGAGGATTTTTATTCGATAGATTTGATGAATGCTTATGAAGAGCTTGGAAGAATTATCGGAGAAGCTGTAGAAGATGATTTGGTAAATGAGATTTTCAGTAAGTTCTGTATGGGTAAATAGTATACAAAAAAGTGGAAAGAAGGAAGAAAAATGCCCTGTATTGTGGAAAATTATGATATTTGTGTCGTTGGAGCAGGTCATGCGGGCTGTGAAGCAGCCTTAGCTGCAGCACGGCTGGGCTTGGAGACAATTTTGTTTACTGTAAGTGTAGACAGTATTGCTATGATGCCATGTAATCCAAATATTGGAGGAAGCTCAAAAGGGCATCTGGTTCGGGAAATTGATGCTCTTGGCGGCGAGATGGGAAAAAATATAGATAAGACATTTATACAGTCGAAGATGTTAAATAAGTCAAAAGGTCCTGCAGTTCATTCTTTAAGAGCACAGGCGGATAAGGCAGCTTACAGTATGGAGATGAGAAAGACTTTACAGAATACCAGACATCTTACGATAAAGCAGGCGGAAGTTGCTGAAATTATAACCGAAGAAAAAGAAGATGTATATCGGATTACCGGGGTCAAAACAGTATCTGGCGGTACTTATTATTGTAAAGCTGCAGTTTTATGTACCGGAACTTATCTTCGAGCAAGATGCCTGACCGGTGAGATGGTTACGCATACGGGACCAAACGGTCTTCAGGCAGCAAATTACCTGACGGATTCTTTGAAATCTCATGGAGTAGAAATGTTCCGCTTTAAAACCGGAACTCCGGCAAGAATAGATAAAAAATCTATTGATTTTTCTAAGATGACTGAACAGCTTGGTGATGAGAGAATCGTGCCGTTTTCTTTTACGACGAATCCGGAGAATATACAGATTGAGCAGGTTTCCTGTTGGCTGACTTATACAAATGAGAAGACACATGAGATTATTCGAAATAATTTAGACCGTTCCCCTATTTATGCGGGTGTTATTGAAGGAACCGGGC
>CAYWXJ010000117.1:0-6997 GCA_964462405.1 uncultured Eubacterium sp. | reverse complement strand
CCACGCCAAGTCCTACAATAATACCGCCGAATACGCCCATCTGCAGGGAAGTAATTCCCATAACAGAAGCGGCCGCCCCATTTAACATTTTTTCCGTGCCGCCATGAATGGTAATCATGGCACTGATAGAGGCATGCATGATAAAAAATGCAATGACTGCAGATAATGCTGCAACTTCTTTTTCTTTTTTTGCCATACCAATGGCAACACCCATGGCGAAAATCACCGGAAGATTTGCAAATACGATATTTCCTGCCTCACTCATAACGGTAAATATCATATTCCATACCGTTCCGGGACCCATCAAATTCATCAGTCCGTAGGTGCTTAACATGGTTTCATTGGTAAAAGAACCACCAATTCCCAGCAGCAAACCTGCCACCGGAAGAATTGCAATCGGAAGCATAAAGGATCTTCCGATACGCTGAAGTACTCCAAAAATCTTGTCTTTCATATTCTACACACTCCTTCTGTTGAATATCATGCATATTTCTGCCTGATTTTATGTATTCTGTCTGCTCCGGAGTCTGCAGAAAAACAAAAAAAGACATTAACATACATAAATCCAAAATAAAATCTATGTATAGTTAATGCCTGCCTGACCAGTTACATACTATGCAAATAGTTATAACATGTTTTTTTTGATTTGTCTATTACTTTTTCTGTTTCTCTTTTTAACATTTTTGTCCTATTTTTAACTACGATTGCGTTCTTTCTTCAAATTCCTTGCGGCGCCTGAATTTCCCTGTTATGATAAATATAAGCTTTGTATGATTTAATCTGCAAAAGGAGGATTATTCTTATGAATGTAATTTGTGCAAAGGACTATCATGATATGAGCCGGAAGGCAGCAAATATCATTTCTGCCCAGATTATTATGAAACCGAATTGCGTACTTGGACTTGCTACGGGGTCTTCTCCGCTTCAGACTTATGCACAGTTAATCGACTGGTATAAGAAGGGGGATTTGGATTTTTCCGGGGTATCCTCTGTCAATCTTGACGAATATCGGGGACTTGCACCGGAGGACGAACAGAGCTACCATTATTTTATGAAAACCAACTTTTTTGACCATATCAATATCCATCCGGAAAATACCTATGTGCCGGACGGCATGGAACCGGACAGCAGAGAAGCCTGCCGCAGACATAACGAAATTATCCGTAAGCTTGGCGGAATCGATTTACAGCTATTAGGACTTGGACTGAATGGACATATCGGATTTAATGAGCCGGGTTCCTCCTTTGAAAAGGAGACACATTGCGTCGATCTGACAGAGAGTACCATCCGGGCAAACTCCCGTTTTTTTGCTTCCATTGACAAAGTTCCTACACAGGCATATACCATGGGTATCAAATCCATTATGATGGCAAAGAAAATCCTTGTCATTGTAAGCGGGGAGACCAAGGCGGAAATTGTGGCAAAAGCATTTTTAGGACCGGTGACACCGGAGGTTCCTGCTTCTATCCTGCAGATGCATCCGGACGTTACTTTGGTAGCTGACGAAGCTGCATTATCTGTATATTTCAAACAGTCAGACGCCGGGGACTAAGGAGGAATGCCATGATTATTCAGAATGCATCGGTTTTTACAAAAGACAGCTGCTTTTTGCCGGAAGATGTCTTCATTCGGGGGGGAAAGATTGCGGAATCCGCCGAAGATTCCACCGTTTTAGATGGAGCGGGCTGCTACCTGATTCCCGGACTTATTGATATTCATTTCCACGGCTGTGTGGGTTATGATTTCTGCGATGCCACACCGGAGGCACTTTCCCGCATGGCGGCCTATGAATTAAAGAACGGGATAACCTCCATCTGTCCTGCCTCCATGACTCTCCCTAAGGAAGAGCTGCTTTCCATCTGCAGAAACGCAGTCCATTACCGGGATGCCTGGAAAGCAGGCACAGGGGCAAGGCTCTGCGGCATTAACCTGGAAGGCCCTTTCATTTCTATGGAGAAAAAGGGCGCACAGAATCCCGCATATATTACCGCACCGGATGCGGAGATGATGCAGCAGCTTTTTACTGCGTCTTGCGGTCTTGCGAAGCTGATTACCATTGCACCGGAAACAAAGGGCGCATTGGATTTTATTAAGAGATTTTCCGGTCAGATCCGCATTTCTGTCGGACATACCAACTGTGACTACGAAACTGCAAAGAAAGCCTTTGATGCAGGTGCCAGCCATCTGACACATCTTTACAATGCCATGCCCCCGCTCAACCACAGAAATCCCGGACCGATTGCAGCCGGTATGGACTCCTTGCATGTCACACCGGAAATCATTTGTGACGGTATTCATATCGCACCTGCTGCAGTACGGGCAGCGTTTGCCCTCTTTGGCGCCGGACGGATGATTTTCATCAGTGACAGCATGATGGCGGCGGGAATGCCCGACGGTGAATATGCACTTGGCGGTCTTCCGGTGCATGTATCCGGCAATCTTGCCACCTTAGAGGACGGCACTTTAGCAGGCTCCGCCACAAATCTGATGGACTGTATGCGGACTGCTGTTGCAAAGATGCAGATTCCTCTGGAAGCTGCCGTTTCCTGCGCTACCATAAATCCGGCAAGAGCCATTGGGGAAGATGCTCTCTACGGCAGCATTGAACCGGGCAAATATGCTGACCTTGTTTTATTAGATAAAGAAACACTCAAAATCAGACATGTGATTTCCCACGGTCAGATCGTATCTTAGTGTTGAATCCGGTATCATCTGCTGCGTGCCGCCAACTGACACAGCCAACGGCACTCAGCTTTTTTCATCTGTGATATGTTTATTGCTGTTCTAACACCTTTCCCCGGTATTCCTTAGGTGAAATGCCTACCTGCCTTGTAAAATCCCTGGAAAAATGCTGCGGATCTTCTTTGTAGCCTACCTTCGACGCCACCTGTTTAATCTTAATGGACGGATTTCCCAGATATTCCTTGGCAAGCTCCATACGATACCAGAGCACATAATTTGAAAAAGACTGCTTTGTGTAATCCTTAAAAAGTTTTCCAAAGCTGTTATAGCTTACTGCCATTTTCTTTGCCAGCTCCGACGCACTTAGCTTTTCCGCCGCATGTTCTTTGATATACTCCAGAATCTGCTCCATATTGTAAACTGTTTCTTCCGGAATTTGTCCGACATTTTTACTGACATTTTCACCCCCCCCGTTTAATTTTCTGACTTTTTCAATAATTTTCTCTGTATGTTTCTGCAATTCAAAAAATGCAATGGGCTTTAGAATGTAATCATCCGCACCCATAGTAAATGCATTCCTCACATAATTATAATCATCATAGGCACTCAGCACCAATATTCCACAGTCCGGGTCTGATTTTTTCACCTTTTCCACCAAAAGCAGACCGGAACCTCCCGGTATATTAATATCGGTAATCAAAAACTTCGGCCTCTCCCTCTCATAAATTGCTTCTGCCTCCGCCACAGAATTTGCTGTCATAACCTCAAATACAGTGCCACACTCCATACGGGCAAAGTCCGCTTTCAGGCTTTCACAGATAATCTCCTCATCATCTACAATCAAAACCTTCATTTTTCCCCTCTCCTTTCCTTTTTTCCTCCAAAATGCTATACTAATAGCTAACCCAAACACTGCCATCGGAGGTTCTTATGAAAAACAAATTAAAGGCACACACCTTTTTTGATTCTATTTATACCAGATTTTTAATTCAGCTTCTGCTGCTGACTTTTATTCCCATTGTCCTTATAGGTACTATCTTTTCCTACAGCAGCTATCAGAATGAAAAAGACCACAGATACGAGCTGAATAACCGGGTAAACACATCTGTCATCAATAACATCAATACCAATGTGGAATTTACTGCCCGTATCACACAATCTCTGCTCTCTTCAAATGAGCTTACCTCCTTTTTAAAAAGCCCCTATTCCATGGAAGCCGATTATGATTACTATATCGCTTCCATTCAAACCTATGTGGAAGCTGTCATACAGTCGAACTCCCGTTCTGACATCTTTATCTACATGGAAAATTCTACGATTCCAATGAGCATGGATGTATTTTATCATTTATCCGACATTACAGAGATTGCTGCCATAGAGGAGTTTTTAGCTTCTGACGATATTGACCTCTGGCTTTCCGGCTCTGATTTTGCAGATACGCAAAATCCCTATCTCTTTCCGTTAAATGACCGTTTTATCTATCTGCGAAAAGCCTATGACTATAAAAAGAGCTTTCTTGGAATCCTCGTCTTTTCTATTCCTGAAAATTATTTTCTGTCTTTTAGTGACAAAAACGAAGGAACAGTGATTACCGACGGTCACAACCGAATTATCAACCTTACCGGCGATACGCTGAGCAAAGGAGATCTGTCTGCAATTTTATCGAAAGACGCGTCTCATTTTCAAATCGGCTCTTATTTAGCAGCAAAGGAAAATCCGAAAAATTTTCCGTTTACCATTATAACTGTTACGAAGCATACAAGCTATGAACAGATATTAATTCTCTTTCTTCTGATTCTTACCTGCTTTGCATGCTTTTCCATTGTGCTCTGCCTGCGGAATCTTAAGAAGCTGGTATCCCAGATGGATGAATGCCTGACTGCCATGGATGCTTCCATTCAAAACAACTATACGACCATGATTCCTGTCAAGGGAAATAACGAGATTTCCCATATCTGTCAAAGAATCAACCTGCTGCTGAATCAGGCTGCTAAGCTTTCGGAGCAGAACATCCGCAAGGAGACCTCCAATAAGGAAACCCGGCTCATCGCGCTTCAGCACCAGATCAATCCGCATTTTATTTATAATACTATGGAGGTCTTTTCTTCCAAAATGAAAATCTACGGACACTATGAGGAATCCGATGCCATGGTAGCCTTTGCCAATATCTTCCGTTACAATATTTCTACCAATGATGCATTAGTAATGCTTCAGGAAGAAATGGGACAGGTCCGCAACTACTTAAATATCCAAAAGCTGCGCTATCCGCATATTATATTAGAGGAAGAAACAGAGCCTGCACTTAACTTTGCCTTAGTTCCGAAATTCACCTTTCAGCCGATTATTGAAAATGCCATCTCCCACGGCATTACCAAAAGCCAGCAGTCCCTGACACTTACAATTACCGCCGCAAAGGAAAATGATTCCCTCTCCATCTGTATCCGGGACAACGGTGCGGGTATGCTGCCCAAGCAGTTAGAGACACTGCAAAAGAGTCTTTCTGCTTCTGAACAGATCGCCACTGACGGACACTCTGTGGGACTTAAAAATGTCAATACCAGATTGAGCTTATATTTCGGCAATTCCAGCCGATTAAAAATCGAAAGCCGTTATCAGGAATATACGAAAATATCCTTCTGTATTCCCTATACCACAAATCCCCTCTCTTAGGGAAGCCTGGCTTTTGCTTTCTGATACTGCTCTTTTTCAAAAGTTTCCAGCTTTCTTAAGCCTAATGCGTCCATCCCCCTGATGGTCTCCTCATACTTCCGCCTGCATTCTTCGGGAGAGCTGCTGGTCAGAATCTCTACCTCTGCCTTTTGATAGTATGCGTCGATCTGCTGCTTCATTTCTGACATGGCACGGTTGCCGTCAATTACAATGGCTGCATCCGCCGCCTTGCTGTCATATATATTACAGTCCTTATATTGATTAAAAAATGTAATTTTCTCCGCCTTAGGCTGATATTTCTGTACGACCGTCCAATCCACAAAAAATTCCAGGTTCGGATAATATTTTGCCGCAGCAGCCGCATAATCCTCTTCAAATTCCTTCGTAACAGATTCTTTCGTGACCCGGACTCCGTCTATAATATCATAGGTTTCTGCGCCTACTCCCGGTGCTGCAACCAAGGTTCCCTCATCAGAAGTCATATAGTCAATAAATCCGACAATCTTGTCCATATGCTTTGCGTCCTTCCGGATCATTGTAGCTGTCCAGCCGCCGGAGGATACGGATTTCAGATTGGGCTTATTTCCTGCGTCCCCTCTGATATGTCCGGCAAATTCCAGATACGCATTGTGGTCCCTGCTGTAAAGATAGCTGCTTGCATCTTTGACATTCGAATAACCGGTGCAGAAGAAAATCCTGCCTGTCTGCACCTGCTTAAGTCTCTGATTGGTGCTCTCCGTAAACTCCTCCGGTGCCATCAGCCCCTCTCTGTAGAGCTGATTGCCAAAGAGCAATGCTTCTAACCATTCCGGCTGACGATACATAGAAAGGAAGTTCCCTTCCGCATCTTCTGTCTGCATTCCAAACTGTTCGGCAATATTCTGGGTATACCAGCCGGAATAGGGAATGACCTGCTGTCCCTGATAGGTCAGTTCCTTTGCCTTCCGAAGCACCTCTAAAAGCCCCTCTTTTGTCTGAAGCTTTCCGTAGGATGCGCCAAGCTGTTCTAACAGATCTGCTCTCACATAGTTGTTATTATGGACACCGCCAAGATAGCCTCCATACTCTTCACTGACACGCTCCGGTCCATAATAATAGCTTGCCACGGAATACCAGTACCCGTTTTCGTTGCGATACCATTCCTTCATGGAATCCGGAATATTGATATTCGGCGCGTATTTCTCAAATAAAGGTTCTAAGGGTTCTACCATGCCTGTATTCTCAAGAACGGTCCTCTCCGGCGCATCTACTTCGACAGTTATCAGATCCGGCAGTGCGTCCGTCGCCATTAATGCATCTAACTTTGTCAGATCTCCGGAGGTAATTTCCAAATTCACACCTGTATTCTCTAATATCTTCGCATCTGCGACATTTTCCGCCGGATTCCACTCCTTACTGTATCCTTCCTTTGCCACGAACCAGGTAATCGTAACCACTTCCTCTGTAATTTCATTTCCTGCTTTTATCTGCTCCGTCTTAAATGACAAAAGAAACAGCGCGATTCCGAATAAAAGCAGCCATACCGCCTGAACTGTTCTTTTTCTTCCCGTCATGTAATTCCCTCCTTCCTTTACTATACACTTTTTTACACAAAGAAAAAAGAGGTCTGAAACCTCTTTTTTCTTTGTATCATTCGGAACTGGAA
>CAYWXJ010000116.1:3678-7008 GCA_964462405.1 uncultured Eubacterium sp. | reverse complement strand
GAAAGTTGATGTTTTTGAATTTACCTCTTGACAAAAGTCACTTCATAACGGAGGTAAGAAATGAAAAGGTATCAGAAAAGAGGATTATCCCTCATTTGCGTATTGGGAGTCTTTACAACGGTTTTTTCGAATGCAGCAGGTTATTTTGGTGGGGATATGACTGCAAAGGCGGAGGGTGTGATTACCATATCCGGTGCAGAGGATTTACAGAGAATCGGAGTGGATGATGCATATCCGTTATCGGGAGATTATGTCTTAGAAGCGGATATTGATATGGAAGGAATTGATTTTACGCCGATTGGCGGAGGTGTCGGAGAACGGGGAGCCGATTCCGGTGACAATGTGTTTACCGGAACCTTAGACGGAGCCGGACATATAATTTCTAATTTAACGATTGAGGAAACCGGAACCTCTGATAGTTCCTGGCAGTATGGATTATTTGGAATAATCGGAAGCTCGGATGACAATGATTATGCTTCTGTTAAGAACCTGATATTGACAGGAGTAGATATAAATGTGGATTTATCCGGAAATGGATATTTGTCATTAGGAGCCCTTGCAGGAGAAGTCAATCACAATGCTGTGATCGATAATGTGGCAATTATTGACGGAACCATTAACGGAAATCCTTCTAATGCCGGGGATGTTGTAGGGGTCGGCGGCCTGATTGGTGAGATGCGTCCGGAATCTCAGAGCAGTGTCAATGGTGTAACCGTCAGCAATATTTATGTTGGCGCAGATGTTATTTCCGGCGGTTCTAAAACAACAAACTATACGGGCGGTATCGTCGGCAGAATCGCATATAGCAATCCGACTTCTGTAACCGCTTGTGTATTTACAGGAAGCAGCAGCTTTAAGGGAAGCAGCGGATACGGAATCAGCGGCGGAAATATGACAGCAAATATCAGTAATTGTTACTATATTTCTGGAGCTGCTAATACAGGAACTGCCGTATCGGAAGAAGAGTTAAAGGCAGCAACGCTTTTAACGGGTTTAAGTGACAGCTATTGGACTGCAGAAGAAGGCAGTTATATGATATTAAAGCAGTGCGCAGAATCAGAAAGCCTTGCAGGAATTTTAGCGCTTTCCGGTCTTTCTTTAGAACTGTCAGAGGGCGATTCTCTTCCGGCCGTTACTGCGGATTTTACTGTGCCGACAAGTATTACAATCGGTGAAACAGCAGAGAAAATAACCTGGACAAGCGATTCCAAAGTACTTTCTATCAGTGAGGATGGAACTGTGACCGTAAGCGAGGTCTATACAGATACGGACTGCACATTGACAGCAACGACAGAAAGCGGTAAGACAAAGACTTTTCACATAACTGTTGCAACGAAGATAGCCATAAAAATTGAACAGGAATATGCAGCAGTTGGGGAACCTCTTACGGTAATCATGGAAAATGCACCGGAAGACATGACTTGTACTTATACATGGAGTGTTGATGGGGCGGAAAAAGCCACAGGAGCTTCCTATACACCGACAAATGAAGATTTGGAAAAGATGCTTACGGTAACAGCCGTTACAGAAGGGGATTATACAGGCAGCTACCGGACACAGATGTATATCAGCAAGCTTCCGGTTCTCTATGTAAATACCGAAGGCGGACAGGCGATTGTCAGCAAGGAAGAATACATAAACGGTGATTTTAAGATTCAGGGAAATGAGCAGTATAATACGGCAACTACGACGTTATATGATGGAATTATTGAAATCCGCGGCCGCGGCAATACCACCTGGAGCTATGATAAGAAACCATATAAAATCAAGCTGGATGAGAAGACGGACATTTTCGGATTTGGAGCTAATAAACACTGGGTTCTTCTTGCTAATTATACAGATGAAGCCCACATGAGAAATATGCTTTCCTACGATTTATCCGGTGCGATGGGTATGCCTTATATGCAGTCTGTTCCTGTAGATTTAATTTTGAACGGAGAATATCAGGGAACCTATCAGTTTTGTGAACAAGTGAAAATTTCCAAAGCGAGAATAGATATTCACGACTGGGAAGATTATGCCGAAGATGTGGCAAAGGCCATTTATAAAGCAGAAAAAGAGAACGGCATGAGCAAGGATGACAGAGATGCCATCGAAACCATGCTTGCAGAGAATGATTTAAGCTGGCTGACCACAAAGAAAGTCACCTATAACGGAAACACATACAATATTGAAGATTATATTTCCGATATGCCGGCAGCTACCGGAGGATTTTTAATGGAGTTAGATTCCTATTATGACGAAACCTCCAAATTCAGATCCAGTAAAAATCAGCCGTTAATGTTTAAGAGTCCGGAATTTATCGCAACGAATTCCGATGTGATGCAGTATGTGGAAAAGTATATCAATGCATTTGAACAAGCCATTGATGCCTCTGATTATACAACAACATACGGGAATGAAACTGTAAGCTACAGCCAGTTGTTTGACATGGATTCTTTAGTGCAGTTCTGGATGGTGCAGGAGCTGTTTATGAATGTGGATGCCATGAAAAAAAGTACCTATATGTACAAGGATATTGACGGAAAGTTCTATATGGGGCCGATCTGGGATATGGACTGGTCTTCAAACAGCCTTGTCAGCCAGTACCAGAGTTCAGGTACTTATAATGCATGGCAGACAACAAAATTCTCAGATGAAGCACAGGCAAATCAGTGGTATAAATCCATTATCAAAGATCCGTATTTTGCAGTAAAAGCCTATGAGCTGTATACGGCGATGCGGGAAGAAATGGGAACCATAACAGCAGATGGCGGTAAGATGGATACTTATCAGGAATTAATCTTAGAATCGGCGAATGCAAATGCAGATCTGTGGTATCAAAATGACAGCAGCAGGAATTTTACAGTGCAGGTATCCGCTTTAAAAACCTATCTGACGAACCGTTTAAACTGGCTGGATCAGCAATTCACGTCACCGGAGAAATTAGCAGAATCTCTTGGTTATACGTCGGCAGGCGGAATTACAGTAGAAGCAGCAGATTTGGTGACGAAGAGCACCGGGGTTACGGTCATTACGGCAAACGTTACGAATACCAGCGTAAAATCTGTCGAGTTCTTAGTTAATGGTGAAAAGGCCGGCGTAGTAGAAGTGACAGACCAAAAAGCCGTTATAGAAGTACCGGAAACTGCATTAGCAGATGCAAAATCCTATAATACAGTGCAGGTATTTGGTTTAAATGCAAGCGGAGCTGTCCTTACCTCCGGTAGTAAAAAAGTAACGGATTTTGAGAAATTCTATAAGGGAATCAATCCGGAATCAGGTGATCCTGATGACGGAAACAACGACAGCGGAAACAACGACAGCGGAAACAACGACAGCGGAAACAAC
>CAYWXJ010000116.1:0-3578 GCA_964462405.1 uncultured Eubacterium sp. | reverse complement strand
GACAGCGGAAACAACGACAGCGGAAACAACGACAGCGGAAACAACGACAGCGAAAACAACGACAGCGGAAACAACGACAGCGGAAACAACGACAGCGGAAACAACGACAGCGAAACAAATCAGACGGTAACTTCTGTAACATTTACAGACACGGCTGTTACAATACCAAAGGGAGAAACTGCGGCATTGCAGGTAACGGTAACTGCACCGGAAGGAGCAGATAAGACTGTGACCTATCAATCCTCGGATAATGCAGTTGCAGACGTAAGCAGTACCGGCATTGTGACAGCTAAGAAAGCAGGCACGGCAGTGATTACAGCCACAGCAGGCAGTCTGTCAGCAGAATGTACGGTTACTGTTGCAGAGGTAGCATTAAATGCCGCATCTGCACCGATGCAGAAGAAGCAGAAGACAACAGCGATCAAAGTGAAATCCAAATATCCGGCAGATGATACGGTAGCTTCCTGGAAATCCTCTAAGCCAAGCGTGGCAACGGTAAGCAAGAGTGGAAAGATAACGGCGAAGAAGACAGGAACTGCGGTAATCACGGTCACTATGAAGAGCGGTGCAAAGGCGTCCTGCAAGATTAAAGTCATCAAGGGTCAGGTTAAGACCACAAAGGTAACAGTAGCAAGCAAAAAGCTATCTTTAAAGAAGGGAAAGACCTATCAGATTGTGCCGGAGCGTACACCGGTGACTGCTAATGATAAATTGACCTATACGGTAAAGAATAAGAAAATCGTAAGTGTTTCTTCTAAAGGAAAGATAAAAGCCTTAAGAAAGGGAACCACGAAGGTGACAGTAAAATCCGGCAGTAAAAAAGTACAGATTACCGTGAAAGTAAAATAAGTGTAACTGGAGGAATATAAAAATGGTACAGTGTATGGATTCTGAAAATCTTCATCGCAGACTGAAGAAAATAATCGGACAGGTAGAGGCTATTGATAAGATGGTCGACGAAAATGTACCTTGTGAAGATGTTCTGGCTCAAATAAATGCTGCTAAGTCCGCCCTGCACAGAGCAGGACAGGTAGTGCTCGAAGGACATATCAGACATTGTGTGCGAGATGGAATTGAGCATGGTGATGCGGATCAGACGATAGAGAAATTTACAAAAGTAGTGGAACGTTTCGCAAATATGTCCTAGGATGAGAAAAAGTGGTTAGAGCAATCTAATCACTTTTCTTATATCTTATTAACAACCCATACCCCTATAGGTATAATGGTGAAGTGAATATTTACAGGGTATGGAAAGGAGTTACTATGAAAAAAATAATAGCAAAAATGGAACAACTGCTCGAATTTGGCGGGACAAAAAGAGATATTGCGTTTCTTGTTATATCCGGAATCGCTTTATTGCTGAGCATCTTTCGGGTATTGTCTCTGCCGTTTGACATTGCATGGGTGGCAATTATTTTATGCGGCCTGCCGATTATAATAGAAGCTGTTATCGGTCTGGTTACCAGGTTTGACATCAAAGCGGATGTGCTTGTTTCTTTAACACTGATAGCTTCTGTAATTATCGGAGAACATTTTGCTGCCGGAGAAGTTGCGTTTATTATGCAGCCAGGTGCTCTGTTAGAGGAATTGACAGTAGCAAAAGCCAGAGCAGGAATTGAAAAGCTGGTACATTTGACACCGCAGACTGCACGCTTAATTACGGAAACAGGCGCAGAAAAAATGGTGTCGGCAAAAGCAGTTAAGCAGGGGGATATACTTCGTGTGCTGCCCGGAGAATCCATTCCTGTGGACGGAACTATCATATCCGGGCAGACCTCTGATGCAGGCTGGCAAGGACAAAGACCGTTATTCTGATTTCCCACAGACTTGCAAATGTAGTGGAGTCTGACCGGATTTATATGCTGGAAAATGGAAGTATAGTCCAGGCAGGAACCCATAAAGAGCTTATGGCGGAGGGCGGTCCTTACAAAAAGCTGTATTGTTATCAGAGCGAGCTGGAGGCATACGGAAAAGAGAATGAAAAGGCGGTGACGGAGTAATGGAACAGAAAAACAGGAGAAAAGGGATTGTAATTATGGGACAGTTGATTGGTCTGGTAAAACCATTGCTCCCGCTGATGTGTCTTGCCATTTTCTTAGGCGTTTTAGGGTATCTGTGTGCGATTTTTCTGACGATTCTTGCAGGATACGGGCTGCTGCGGGGAGTCGTTTTATCCGGCACTTTCGGGAAGTTAGCAGCAGTACTGGTCATTCTTGCAGTACTGCGCGGCATTCTTCATTACGGAGAACAGTATTGCAACCATTTCATTGCATTCAAGCTCCTGGCGATTATCCGGCATAAAGTGTTTGCCGTTTTAAGGAAGCTGTGTCCGGCAAAGCTCGAAGGCAGGGATAAGGGAAATCTGATCTCTATTATCACATCAGATATAGAACTTTTGGAAGTGTTTTATGCGCACACGATTTCTCCGATTGCCATTGCCGTTTTGACTTCGCTTGTGATGGTCTGCTTTATCGGATTTCAGTATCCCCCGGCGGGAGTGATTGCAATTTTAGGGTATTTAGCAGTCGGTGCAGTGATTCCGCTGCGGAACGGAAAGAAGGGTGCCGAAGAAGGCATGGAATTTCGAAACTCCTTTGGGGAACTGAACAGCTTTATACTGGATTCCCTGCGTGGGCTGGATGAAACGGTCCAGTACGACAAAGGCAAAGAACGGATGGCACAGATGGATGAGCGTTCTAAGGAACTTGGGAGGATGCAAAAAAAGTTAAACCGGCATGAGGCAGCCCAGGGCTCTTTAACGAATGCGGTGATTCTGTTGTTTTCCTTTGGTATGCTGTTTTTTATGCTCTGGAATTTTAGGAACGGAAATGTAACATATGACAGGATGCTGATTGCTACGATTTCCATGATGGGTTCCTTTGGCCCGGTGGTGGCTCTGTCTAACTTATCGAATAACCTGAACCAGACATTAGCCAGCGGGGAGCGGGTACTTTCCCTGCTGGAGGAAGAGCCGCAGATTGCAGAGGTGAGCGGAAAGCAGGATACGGAATTTGACGGTGCTGCCGCTAAGAAGGTGGATTTTGCCTATGAAGACGAACAGATTTTAAAACAGTATTCTATTGAGATTCCGAAAGGAAAGGTTGTGGGTATCCACGGGGCAAGCGGTTCCGGAAAATCTACCCTGTTAAAGCTTTTTATGCGGTTCTGGGATGCTGACAGCGGCAGAATACTTATATCCGGGAAGGATGTAGAGCAAATCAATACGGCGGATTTAAGAAATATGGAGTCCTATGTAACGCAGGAGAGCTTGGCGATACGCTTTCCGGCGGGGAGAAACAGCGGATTGGGATTGCCCGGGCATTTCTGCATGATGCGCCTTTCCTTTTACTTGATGAGCCTACCAGCAATCTGGATTCTCTGAATGAAGGAATGATCTTAAAATCGCTGAAGGAAGCCTGTGAGCATACGACTGTAGTTTTAGTGTCCCACAGGAAATCTACCATGAATCTGGCAGATGTGGTATATGAGATGGATAACGGAAGGATCTCGTAACAGTAAATTGTTGGTAACAGTTCAGCCATGAAATAATGCAAATATCACAAAACGAACAAACGCCT
>CAYWXJ010000115.1:0-7072 GCA_964462405.1 uncultured Eubacterium sp. | reverse complement strand
CTTGTAAAAATGGCGGAAGGGAATCTGCAGCTATCCTCTGAAGAGGATGGACCGCTTTATGTAAGAGAGGTTGCAGACAGGGATTGCATAAGGATCAGGCATTTAGCGGAGGCAAAAGATTACCGCAGTATGTCTAAGATACTTTTGGAATTGCATTTCGACAGGCTTCCGTCGAAACGGAACTATGAAGGCAGCATAGAAAAATTAGAATGGTTCAAAGAGCAGAGGGATACCATAAAAAATACGGTAAAAAAGTTAAAAGAAGATTTCTTTTTTGCAGGAGAAGCCGAAATCTTAGAGCGTCTTTCAAAGATGGCTCCGGTAGTGTCGGAGCTGGTGCGTCTGACAGAAGAATTTATCGATGCATATGATGCAAAGAAGCGGGAAAAGAATAGTCTGGATTTTCATGATTTAGAGCACTTTGCCTTAAAGATTCTTCTGCATGAGGATACCAAAGCGCCTACTGAGATTGCGCTGGAATGTAAGAAACTCTATGAAGAGGTCATGGTGGATGAATACCAGGACAGTAATCTGGTGCAGGAGAGCCTGCTTTCCGCGGTTTCTAAGGAGGATATTGGCGTATATAACCGGTTTATGGTAGGAGATGTCAAGCAGAGTATTTACCGGTTCCGTTTAGCAAGACCGGAGCTGTTCATGGAGAAATATGATACCTATACGACAGAGGAATCGAAGTGCCAGAAGATAGAGCTTCACAAGAATTTCAGGAGCCGCAGCGAAGTATTGGATATTACCAATCATATTTTTCATAAGATCATGAAAAAGGATTTGGGAAATGTGGAATATGACGCGGCAGCGGCCCTTTATCCGGGAGCCGTATATCCGGAAAGTTCAGATATGGAAGCAGAAATTATCGTAGCGGACAGCAAGGATGAGCTGTTAGAGGAAGCAGAGCTGACAGATCCCATTCGTCTTGAAGCGGAGCTTGTGGCAGCAAGAATCCGTAAGCTGATCCGGAAGCAGAAGGTAACAGATAAGAAGACAGGTAAGCTGCGGGAAGTGAAGTATTCGGATATTGTGATTTTGCTGCGCAGCTTTGGCAAATATGCAGATACTTTTATGGAGGTTTTTGAGCAGAAGGGAATACCGGCACATGCTACTTCTAAGACGGGATATTTTAAGACCTTAGAGATTCAGACCATTCTTAGTCTGCTGAAAATATTAGATAATCCCAGACAGGATATTCCGCTTGCTGCAGTGCTGCGTTCGCCCATCGGCGGTTTTTCGGATGAAGAATTAGCAGAGCTGAAGGCAGCAGGTGGGAAAAAAGCATTCCATTGCTGTGTATTAGAGCCTGACGAATCCTTTCTGCCAGAGGAATTGTATCATAAGATAAAGCGGTTTCTTAAGAAATTGTCGGATTACCGGAACCTTGTCACAGAGCTTCCGATACATGAGCTTTTGTATTATATATTAGAGGATACCGGTTATGCCCGTTATGCGGCGGCGATGCCCGGCGGAGAGCGCAGAAAAGCCAATATTGAGATGTTGTTAGAAAAAGCGGTGGCTTATGAGCAGACGAGCTATCGAGGTCTGTTTCATTTTATCCGTTATATGGACAGGCTGCAGAAATATGAGGTAGATTACGGCGAAGCCGATGTGGTAAATGAAAATGCCAATGCCGTAAGGCTTATGACGATTCATAAGAGTAAGGGACTGGAATTTCCGGTGGTATTTGTGTGCGGAACGGCAAAGAATTTCAATAAGACGGATGTCAGGAGCAGATTGGTGATTCATCCTAAGCTGGGCATCGGTGTAGATTTTATTGACCCTGAGCGAAGAGTACACGGAGCCACACTTTATAAAAAGGCGGCTGCTAAGCAGGTGGAGCTTGAGAATTTAGGAGAAGAGCTTCGGGTACTTTATGTTGCACTGACCCGTGCTAAGGAAAAACTGATTATTACAGGTGTCGGAAAAAATATGGCAGAGAGAATCGAAAAGCTTCGGCTGCACTATTCGAAGGGAGAAGAACTGTCATTTTTAGAAAGAGCGGGTGCAAATTCCTTTTTGGACTGGATTCTTCCGGCGGCGATTGCAGGAGGAGACGGCAGCCGGATTTCTCTGTGGAATGTGGAAAATCTAATGATGGAGGAAGCCGAAAGCCAGTTAGAAGAGACCGGGGGACTTGGGGAATTGCTGTATCAGGTGTCCTGTGCGGATGAAGAGGCAGATGCCTATGTGAAGGAGCAGCTATCCTACCGTTATCCCCATAGTATTGAAACAAACCGCAGGGTTAAGTATTCGGTTTCTGAGTTAAAGCATCGGGCGATGGAAGCTGTTTTTGAAGAAGAGGAAATGCTTTATCTGCCGGGCGAGGAAGACATATTAAAACCAGAGCGGCAGAGGAAGGACATACAGGATTTTACACCATATATTCCCCGTTTTGCAGGCGGCGAAACAGAAGTCAATCAGGGAGCTTTACGGGGAAGTGCCATGCACCGTGCGGTAGAATGTCTTCCGGTGGAGCTGTTAGCGGGAAATGACGGCTTAGAAGCAGCTTTAGAAGCTCAGATACAAAGGCTTGCTCAGGAAGGGCGTTTGACGGAAGAAATGCGTACGCTTTTGCGGAAGGAAAAGCTGATTCGTTTTTACAGATCTGAGCTTGCTGCGCGCATGAAAGAAGCGTCTGCGCGAAAGGAGCTATATGTGGAGCAGCCCTTTGTGATGGGACGTAAAGCAGATGAGATCGAAGGAGATGGCAGTGATACCATGATTTTAATTCAGGGAATCATAGATGCATTTTTTTTGGAAAATGGGGAAATTGTACTCTTAGATTACAAAACAGATGTGGTAAAAAGTGAAGCGGAACTGGTAAAACGCTATCGGAAGCAGTTGGAATTATACCAGCAGGCATTAGAGGCAAATCTCGGCAAGAAGGTAAAAGAAAAGCTGTTATATTCCTTCTATTTTGATAAGACTATAGTGGTTTAGACATATGAATACAGGAGTTGATTATGAAGTATATATTAGCCTCCGCATCCCCGCGGAGAAAAGAACTGTTAGAGCAGATTGGGCTGAAATTTGAAATAATTCCTGCCTGCAAAGAGGAAAGGATGCATTTTACAAAGCCTAAGGAAGCCGTTATGGATTTATCACGGCAAAAGGCAGAGGAAATTGCAGGAAAACGGGCATCAGAGGCAGTTCCCGAAATTATTATCGGGGCAGATACCGTGGTATCTTATGAGAGTGAAATTTTAGGAAAACCAAAGGACAGAGAAGATGCGTACCGCATGATTTCTCTGCTGCAGGGAAAGGGGCATAAGGTATATACCGGGGTCACGCTGATTCTTCGTACCGAAAAAGAAGAAAAGGTACACAGCTTTTTTGAGGAAACAGAGGTGTTTATGTATCCTATGAGCGAAAAAGAGCGGGAGTGGTACATTGAAACGAGAGAGCCGTTCGATAAGGCAGGCGGCTACGGGATTCAGGGAAGATGCGCTGTATTTATTGAGAAAATCTGTGGCGATTACAATAATGTGGTAGGCCTTCCTGTGGCTTTAATCTATCAGGAATTGTTAAAACTTGGCGTTGATATTTATAAAGAATCATAATATAGTAATATGTAGCAGGAGGTCATTTTATGGGAACATATGACGAAGAATGTCTGGAGATATTTTTAGAAAAACAGTTGCAGTTATTTCGTGAAGAGGTTGTTTCTGATTTAGAAGAAGCAGAGGCTTTTTTGGAAGACTGTATGGCAGCAGTCTGCCAGGATATAGAAGAAGTGAAGGAATATTTCGAAGAGTCGGGCATGGATATTTCCGGCATGAGCGATCAGGAAATTACGCAGGCAAGTGAAGTATTTCCGCTTTCCGGCGGCAGATATTTGATTGTAGAAGGATAGAATTGGAGCACATATGAAGAAAAGAAAAAAAGTACTTGCAGGAGTGCTTGCGGCTGCTTTTTTGCTCGGCGGCTGCAGTATCGGCGGTAAGGAAGTGGTCATTACCAGCGGAGTGGGCAGCAAAGATGTATTTAAGATCGGAGGCGATTCCTGCAATCTGGTAGAGGCGAAGGTCTATCTTGCCAATTATCAGAATATTTACGGAAAGAGTTATGGAATTGACCTGTGGGAGCAGGAGTTTCAGAAGAATAAATTAAAAAAATATATCAAAGAGATCACACTTTCCGAGATGACAAAAATCGTCTGTATGGATTTGCTTGCCCAGAATCAGGGAATATCCTTGACAGAGGAGGAGCAGCAAAATGCAAAAAATGCGGCAGCAGAATATTACAGCTCCTTAAATGAAGCAGAATTAGAGTACACCGGCGCGGCCGAATCGGATATTGTTTCCATGTATGAGGATTATGCGCTTGCCAATAAAGTATACCAGTCTTTGACCCAGAGCGTAGATGAAGAGGTCAGTGATGATGAAGCAAGGATTATGGAAGCTATGCAGATTTACGTTAAGAGCCAGGAAAAAGCAGATGAAGTGGCGGCAAAATTAGAAGTTGGAGAGGACTTTGCTGCCGTGGCAAGCAACTATAATCAGAAACCGTTCATAAAGATTACCTTTGGCAGAGGTGAATTGCCTGAAGAGGTAGAAAATGCAGCGTTTGAGCTGGACAATGAAGAAGTTTCCTCCTGCATTCCGACGGAGGACGGCTATTATTTTATGAAATGTATCAATAAGTTCAATGAGGAACTGACGGATGCAAATAAGTCGAATATTGTAGAGGCAAGAGAAAAAGCGGCTTTTGATGATGTTTATGAGGAATTTGTTTCCGGGCTTGCGTCAAATTTAAATGAGACCGTCTGGGAGGAGATTACATTGGTGACAGATGGAAGTATTACTACGGACAGCTTTTTTGAAGTCATTGAAGGTGCAATGTACTAGGATATTTGGTGAACACTGCACTGGCACATCGCATATATTAAGAAAAAAGTCTGGAAAATGTGATGGATTTTTATGTTGTAAAAGCAGGCGATACCTTAGGTGGAATTGCAGAGGGATATTCCATACCTGTGGAGGAGCTTGTTTTTGTAAATCAATTAATACCGCCATATACATTAGCGATTGGGCAGGCATTGCTTATTCCGTTGGAGCAGGAGAATTTTTATAAGCCACAGGCAAGAATCAATGGATATGCCTATCCGTTTATTGGAAAATGGACGTTAGAGCAGACACTGCCCTATTTGACGGAGCTGTCAGTGTTTTCCTATGGATTTACCACGGAGGGAAATCTGATACCGCCAATTTTAGATGATAACTGGATGATTGCGGAAGCATATGAATATGGAACGCTGCCGATTCTGACTCTGACGCCTTTTGGCGAGGACGGGCAGTTTAATAATTATCTCATTCACAGGGTGGTACAGTCGGAAGAAGCCTCCAAAGAGCTTACAGCAGCATTGACAGAAACAGTGACAGAGAAAGGATATGCAGGAGTCGATATTGATTTTGAGTATATTTTAGCAGAGGACAGGAATGCGTTTACGGCTTTTGTCTGGCGGGTGGCGGAGGCAATGCGGAGTATCGGAAAACAGACTTCAGTTGCTTTAGCACCCAAGCAGTCTGCAAATCAGATGGGGCTTTTGTATGAAGGAAAAGATTACAGAGGATTGGCGGAGGCAGCCGATTATGTGCTGCTGATGACGTATGAATGGGGCTATACCTACGGTCCTCCGATGTCAGTAGCTCCCATTTTTCAAGTGCGGAAGGTCTTAGATTATGCTGTTACAGAAATACCCAGAGAGAAAATTCGTCTGGGTATTCCTAATTATGGCTATGATTGGCCCCTGCCCTATGAAAGGGGCGTGACACGGGCGAGAACCATTGGAAATGTGGAAGCGGTTCAGCTTGCAGTAGCCAAAGGAGCGGAAATTCTTTTTGACGAGCAGGCGAAGTCACCTTATTTTTATTACGAGGAAGCAGGAATCTGGCATGAGGTGTGGTTTGAGGATGTCAGAAGTATGCAGGCAAAATTTGATTTGATGAAGGAATATGGATTAAATGGAGCCGGATACTGGCAGATTATGCAGTTATTCCGTGCAAACTGGGTGCTGCTTGCCGACTGGTTTGCCATAGTAAAACAGTATTAGTCCGGTTGATGATATGAGCCTGTTAAGTAGACAGGTAAAATCTTTTGCACCCGCTTAGTCAATAATGCCGGAAAAGCCTGAAATTCCAGGCTTTTCCGGCATTTGCCAACGAATGCAAAGATAATCAGAAAAATTTATTTCGTCAACAGCATCATAATCTTATTGCTTCGTGCAATGAATTTTGTCATGGCATCGGGAGCTAATGGCTGGTTGCTGAGCATGGCAAGGTCATATAACTGCTCACAGAAGTCACCTGTATATTCAGAATCCTTATTTTCTAAGATATATTTTACCAAATCGTTGTTGGCGTTTAAGGTCAAAGTCTGGTCTGCGCCGAACATGGAAGCATCCATGCCCATGCCGTTCATGGCATACATCTTCATCATATCCTGCATACGGCGTCCTTCTTCTGAAAGAGTGATGACAGAAGAAATATTCGTATCCTTTAATTTTTCCACCTTGACTGTCAGTTTCTCGTTATTCAATGCCTTGTGGAAGATCTCAGAAAGTGTATCTGTAGCATCCTTTAATTCCTCTTCAGAGGTTTCTTCCTTTAAGGTTTCTGTCAAATCGGCATCGATACGCATAAATTTATATTTCTCATTGCGTCTTTCTAACTGCGAGATAAAGGAAGTATCAATATTATGGTCTAAGATAACGGCATTCATATCCTGTTCCTTAAACATCTTAATATACTGTCCCTGCTGATTGACATCTGTAACGTAGTAAATAATGTTACGGTCGTCCTTTGGTTCTTTGGTATCAGCCGCATCCTCTGCTGCAGGAGTACCGTCAGCATTTTCTACGATTGGAGTTTCCTCTGTGCCTTCCTGATTTTCGGCTGTTTCCTCCGCTGGTTTTAACCATTCCGGAAGAGTGAGGTATTTGTCATTAATATCTTTGAATAAGATATAATCATTCATCTTATCACAGAATTTCTCGTCCTTTAAGCAGCCGAACTTGATGAATGGACTAATATCGTCCCAGTATTTCTCGTAGGACTCTTTGTCC
>CAYWXJ010000114.1:0-7152 GCA_964462405.1 uncultured Eubacterium sp. | reverse complement strand
CTCATGCCATTATTTCTGTCCGTTAGCTCCCTGATTTTATTTTTCATTTTGGCTGCTGACTTTGGATGTACTCCGAATCTGCATATCGGACAAATCTGTGGTAAACTTACTTTCCTAAGCTGACCGCTCCCGTCTGGCGAATCTGCATCGGATACACATTCTCTTTTCCAACATATGCAGAAATATACTCCACATAATCATTCGTCTTATCCTTCGGTACAACCGCAAGAATTACTCCGGCAAATCCGCCGCCATGTACTCTGCAGCAGCCATCGCCTAATTTTCCTAAATATAACTCCGTCAATGCTAATGTAAGCGCAACCTTCTGGTCCTTCTCGTTCGACTTAGACATACAGTTCTGCAGCCATTTCCAGGAAGAATTTCCAGACTCTGTAAGCATCCGAAGAACCGTCTTTCCATCGCCCTTCTCTAATGCTTCTGCAGCTTCCTCAACTCTGCGGTTTTCCTCATAAAAATGAAGTGCTCTCATAATCGCACGGTCATTATTTACCTCTTTTTCAATTCTCGGAATCTCCTTTAAGAATGTCTCTAAAGAGCTTTCGCAAAGTCTTTTTACACCTAATGCATTTGCTACCTGATACATTTCTCCCGGAACTGCAGAGTACTCATCACTTAAATCTCCATGTCCCTTTCCGGTATTCACGATAACCATATCATAGCCTAATTTATTGAAAGATGCTTCAATCTTCTCATATTTGATGTCATTGGCAAAATCTAAAAGGATCGCTCCGCCTGCTGCACATGCCATCTGATCCATAAGTCCGGAAGATTTCATCCAGAAATTATTTTCTGCATATTGTCCGATTCTTGCACAATCCCCAAGTTCAATCTGATCCTCATTAAACAATGCATTTACGATTGCACAGAACATCATCTCAAAGGATGCAGAAGAGCTTACACCTGCTGCTGCAATAACTTCCGTTGTCATATATGCATCAAAGCCTTCTACTTTATAGCCGAACTTACCGATTGCTTCTACCATTCCTGCAATCAATGCTTTCGTTCCCGCTTTTTTCTCTACGGAAGAAGCCTTTGCAATTTCTATCTCGATCTTGTCATAGCCTTCACTTAAAATACGGATGGTTCCGGTTCCGTTCGGTGCTGCTGCTCCAATGGTATCTAAGCTGATACTTGCTGCTACGATCTTACCCCCGTTGTGGTCCGTATGATTTCCGACCATCTCTGTTCTTCCCGGTGAGGTAAAAAACTCCACCTCTGCATCTCCGAAGGTTTCTGCGAAACACTTAGAAATATGTGCAAATCTCTCACCACTTTTTACACTCTCACCATATACACGCTCTAATACTTCTTTTGCCGGCATATTTGACATACCTATTCTCCTTTCATTCATGCAAATTGTTATACGTTCATTCTATATGCATTTGTCCTATTATACCATAATTAAATATGGAAGAATTAGCATTATATTGCGTTTTTTGTCTTTATTCGTTATGATAGTTATAAATACTGAAATTATATTGCGTTTTATGGATTCCATTTATTGAAGGAGGCACTTTTATGCAGATTCTTACAGACAAAAGCCAAAAAGAGCAGAAACTTCACGGTTCTCCCGCCTTTCCGCTGCTGATCAGCAAGGAACGGCTGTCTGCTTATGAATCCGGTTCTTTTTTCTGGCACTGGCACCCGGAAATTGAGATTACTATCGTAACTGCCGGACAGATGCTTTATCAGGTCAATAACTGCCATCTGCATTTAAAGGAAGGAGATGCTCTTTTTGGAAATACGGCTACCCTTCATTCCGGAAGTATGTATGAAAATTCGGACTGCGAATATACCTCAATTACCTTTGATGCCAAGCTGCTTTACGGATATGAAAACAGCATCCTTTATCATACCTATATCAAACCCATTTTGCAGAACTATGCCCTTCCCTGTCTGCACTTTGACGGCAGCAGTCCATGGCACGCGCAGGTTCTTTCCCAGCTTTCTATCATATTAGAGGCTTATGAGAAACAGACGGATGCATGGGAGCTTGATGTCTTAGCGCATTTGCTTCATTTCTGGAAGCTGCTGTATCTTCATGCCGATACTACAAACGCACTTTCCATGGCAGACCGGCGTACCTATGAAAGAATCCGCAATATCCTCTCCTACATTGAAGCCAATTATGACTCCAAGCTGACCTTAGAGAATATTGCAGATCATGTACACCTGTGCAAATCCGAATGCTGCCGGATGTTCAAACGTTATATGCGGCAGTCATTATTTGATTTTATTCTTGCCTACCGCATCGAAAAAAGTCTTCCCTATCTGGGCGATAACAGTTATTCGATTCAGATGATCTCAGAAAAAACAGGCTTTTCTGATTCCAACTATTTTTCGAGAGTGTTCCGGCAGTTAAAAGGCTGCTCCCCTACAGCTTTCCGAAAAGAATTTTTTCATCCGTAGCTTAAAGGACCTATATTGAAACCGCCAATACCTTCACGTCATAGGCTTCCAGTACAGCCTGTCCGGACACCTTTGTACCGCTGATTAATTCTGTTCCTTCCCATGGAAGCTCTACGGTCTTCTCCTCATTCGTATGATTCAGCAGGAAAATAAACTTCTCATCCCCGTTCTCACGGCTCGCTGCTTCTACGCCCTCCGGCGTCTTCATTACCAGTACAATTCCTTTCTCTTCACACAACTTAGAAAGGAATGTCCGGTAAAAAGCTTCTTCCGTTGCAGTCGCCACATAGTATGCTTTTCCTGTTCCAAAAGAATTTTCCGTAATTACCGGAAATCCCTGATAAAAATCACTTCCATAGCCGGCTTCGTCTAACTGCACGGCTCCTTCTAAATGCAGCAGGTCGCAGATTAAAAAGGACGGATATTCCTTTCCCTGATAGATAAAGCTGTTTCTTGCATCAATGGGAAGAGCATCCTGCTCCTCTACCCAGATTCCAAGAATATCCCGCAAGGCTTCATAATACCGGGTAAACTCATTGATGTACTTCAAATCACAGCTTGGACCTGCGGAATATTCCAACGCCCACCAGTTATCCCATGACATCATAAGTGCAATTTTTGTCTTTGTTTCAGAACCAAGCGTCCTTGCTCCGATCTCCTTTAATTCGCTGCCTAAGGCTGCAATTTCCCGGAATACTCTGGTATTTTCATGTCCTGCATGGTCAATGACGGCTCCATGGTATTTCTCACAGGCACCGATACTGCGGCGCATCTGGAAAAACATCACCGTATCCGCCCCATGTGCCACTGCCTGATAGCTCCAAAGGCGCATCACCCCCGGACGCTTCAGCGCGTTATAAGAATGCCAGTTGGTCACACTTGGCGTCTGCTCCATCAGTGCAAAAGGCTCTCCATGTCCGATGCCGCGCATCAAATCATGCGACATAGCTGTTCTTGCATAGGAATCGTCCACCTGCGGATAATTATCCCAGGATATAAAATCCATCGAACCTGCCCATTTCTGATAGTCCAGTCCCTTGTAAAATCCCATCAGATTTGTGGTAATGGACGCTTCCGGTATCACCTTTTTAATCGCCTCATATTCCAGTTTATAGCAATCTAAAATAGCATCCGAATTGAACCGCCTGTAATCCAGCGAAATTCCCTGGAACATGGTACGGTTCTTTTCAAAGTGTTCACTCAGTATATTCGGAGCCACAACCTCATCCCAATCATAAAAGGTATGTCCCCAGAACGCTGTATTCCATACCTGATTCAGCTTATCAATGGTCTGGTATTTCTCTTTTAACCAGTTATGGAATGCTTTTTCACAGTTCTCACAATAGCATTCCCCGCCAAATTCATTGGCAATATGCCATGCCACAATATTGTCATAATCCTTATAACGCTCTGCTAATTTTTCTGCTAACAGCGGCGCATATTTCCGGTAGGTCGGACTGTTCGGACAGGAATTGTGCCTGCCGCCAAACTTCCGCTTGCGTCCTTCAAAATCTACCCTTAAAATATCCGGATGGCAGCCAGAAAGATTCCCCAGCCTAAATCGTATGGACAATACCTGTATAAGAAGAATCGCTCTGCGTTTCCACCCGAATGTTCTTACCCGCATCTTCGCCCTTTAACTCCACAAATACATATACAACCGCACTGACTTTGCCGACAGGTCTTGTATCCCTTGTGGAATATTCCTCTCTGCTTCGCATCTGCCCGGTATTTTGATCGGAACTCTGCTCCCGTCTTCCTTCACCTGGCTCCAGCCTTCGGAAAATTCCCTGCAGATACAATCGTCTGCCGGATTCTCTGCAGGCAGGAGTATTTCTCCCAGTGCCAAATAAAGGCAGACTCCGACAGCTAATATTCCAAACATCCATTTTATAATATTGATTCCACGGATTTTACATTTATCTCTTTGCATGTTTATTCTTATACATTTCTCCCTCTGCGGTTTTAATCGTTTCAGCAATCGGCTCATTTCCCTTGCGGAAGGCTCCGCCGACCGCCATTCTGCAAATAAAATCCTTTGACAGTTGAGACAGTGTATTATTCTTATCCGCACGCATACGATCTACTAAATCATTGACTGCCGCTTTTGTAGTATTCCTGAGAATCATAACAAACTCATCTCCGCCCACACGGCAGCATTCCGTACCTGTCGTTTCATATTGATGAATCAGTTCTGCCGCTTTTAAAATCACTTCATCTCCCTGGTCATGTCCGTACCGGTCATTCATCAGTTTCAGGTTATCAATATCCAAATAGACAACACCCACGGATTTTTCCTCTTCTATCTGAAGTAACAACTCCCGGTAATATCGTTTATTATATAACTGCGTCATACTGTCATGGTTACTGTTCCATGTGGCATTGATCAGATTCGCAGAAGATACTAAAATATCATGTTCCATTTTCTTCAAAGACTCACAAAGACGTTCCAGCTCATCCCCGGTTTCAATATTAATCTGCTGCAAAGGAGATGTATTGGTATCCTCCTTCACACGCTTTGCATAATTGACTGCTACTGTTGTCATCGTATTGATAGGAATGATGATGCGTTTATTCATAAATAAAATCAGCACGATTCCAAACACTACGGTAATTCCAGTTATAATCAACGCCATCCACAGCAGATAACTCCATTGTTCCTTTTGTATATTGTCTGTAGAAATACCTGCAACCACATATGCCACCGGAATATTATAAGAGGATTTGATCGGTATATAAATATCCGTATGGGTATCATAAATAAGGGATTTATCCATACTAAAATTGATCAGCTCTGTTTTTACAGCATCCTGTTTGGCATCATAGGAACGGTAATCCCCTAAAAAAGCCCCGTCCGACGATAATTCCGTATCAAATATGTAATAACAGCCGTTCTCCTGAAAATTTACCACGCTTAACTTCATAATATCCTTATTGATATTGCGGTAATCAATCAGTTTATTCCAGATAATATAATAATCCGTATCCCGCCTTCTGGTATCAAGATAATCCTCAACTCTGTCACCGTCAATGACCAGCGTACAGGTATTGATAACTGTCTTTGCCAGTTCTGTTGTGTAAGCATTATTCACTGAAACGAACTTTGAATAATTAAAGGCAACACAACAAATGTCTATTGCAAGACAAATCAATAGAACTGCTAAAATTATTTTGCTTTTCAGCGGTCTTTTCATTCTCTGTTCATTCTTTTTCTGCAATCTTTTATCCTCTATCTCTTCTAATATACTCTTTCGTCTATGTACTGTGCCACATTTTTATAATCATATACACCTTCATCGGTATAGTATTTCTTTTCTACCTGCTTACCGGCTTCTAAATCCAATATTACCTGTTCCACATTGTCTGCCAACAAAGGATTACACTCAATCGTGACATGGAGCTTGCCTGTCATCATCTTCTCAAAAGCCTCTCCTAATGCATCAAAGGAAATCATGATAATATTACCCTCCGGACCATAGGAAATCCCTTTACGATCCAAAGCCTTCATTGCCCCAAACATCATATTGTCATTTTCTGAAATAATGACGTCTATCTCTTCTTCGTCTATCTCCGTTAATAGCTGTTCCATCACATTCTGTGCTTCACCCTGGGTAAAATTAGCGCATTCACTGGCAATAATCTCCCAATTATCATGGGTATCCACCAGCTCCATGATCCCTTCGGTCCTTCCGATTGCGGCTGTTGCTCCTTCGGTACCCTCTAAAATTACAATATTTAAGTCTTCTTCGGCTCTGTCGTTTTCCTCAAGATAAGCTTCTAACCATTGAATTGCCTTATTGCCTTCTTCATGGAAGTCTGAGCCGATCCAGGATATGTATTTACTGTCATCCACTGCAATCTGACGGTCAGCTACAATAACCGGTATTCCTGCCTCATTTGCCTTTTCAATGGCTTCCTCCCACCCGGTCTCTACAATGGGCTGGATTACAATATAGTCCACCTTCTGCTGTATCAAATCATACATTACCTTTATCTGCCGCTCGGGACTTGAATTGCCATCTATATAAATCAGATGATAGCCTCTCTCTTCTATAAATGTATTCAAATAATCATCCGTATTCGCATCTCTCCAGTCTGATTCCTTTCCTGTCTGAATCAGCCCTATGTGAAGCAATTCATCTTCAAATTCAGGTGCATCTCCCCGGACGATTTGTATTTTTTCCTCTTCCGTCTGCATTGCACAACCTGCCATGCTAAGGAATAGGGTTCCCAGGCAGATGCCTGCCAGAATCTTTCTTTTCATTTGTATTCCTTTCTGTCTGCAGAAAACATTGTTAAATTTATTCTTTTTTAGAACCATTATAGAAAAAATATTGTAACTAGTACATTGAATAATAATTAAATGGCTACATTTTCTTGGCTTCCTCGACAGAAGTCTCATCAAACTTCCTTAGCAGACATATGAAATCGGAACTCTTATGCGTCTCGCTGACCACAGGTATAGCCTGCCCGGTAAGCAGGTCAATGCCCACGAGAAGTGATAGTGTGCCGAGTCGCTTGTACTCGTAATCACGATATACACAGCCATTATCTTTTGTAGGACGCAGATCACCTCCGGTCGTGGCAACAGCCTGTATTCCAGGCTTTTCATCACATGATAGCGTATGGATCATAGGGCCTTCCTCAGGGATGATAATGTTTCCTTTTTCATCAAACTGCATGGCTACCTGCTTATAGACTACCAGCACGTCATGCATCTTG
>CAYWXJ010000113.1:0-7180 GCA_964462405.1 uncultured Eubacterium sp. | reverse complement strand
CCTGATTTGGAATCTTTCTAATAAGGGAGAAGGTTATGAATTTAATATCAGTATTGCAGGGTATCGTCAGCTCAAGCCTTTATTAAAAAAGACAAAGACAAGGCTTATCATTTTAAAGCGGATTGGCTTTCCGTTTTTTTTATATCGTTATCGAAAACGGAAAATGTTTTTTGCGGGAATCATCCTGTGCTTCGGCCTGCTGATCTATCTGACTACCTTTATCTGGTTAATTGATATTAACGGAAATTCCCTGATTACAGACGATACCATATTGAAATTTTTGGAAGAAGAAGAATCCTCCTTCGGCAGCCGCAAAAAGGATATTGACTGTGCGACATTAGAAGAATCTTTAAGAACCCGGTATCATGACATTATCTGGGCATCTGTCCGCTTAGAAGGTACGAAAATGACAATAGACCTTCAGGAAAATCTGATTACCGGACAGACAGCTTCTGACCAGGAGACCATAAAACCGGAAGGTGCGTACGATATTGTGGCAGAGAAGGATGCCGTCATTACTTCTATTATCACCAGAAAGGGAACCCCTCAGGTAAAAGCAAAGAGTGAGGTAAAAGCCGGAGATATTTTAGTTGCCAGCCAGTTAGACATTTACAATGACAGCAATGAAATCGTCAATCATGTCTATGTAACCGCCGATGCAGATATTTTAGGTCAGACCCAATATACATATCAGGATACCTTTCCATTACAATATAACCGGAAGGTCCGGACAGGTGAAGGAAAAAGTATCTATGATTTGACCTTTTTTTCTTACCAGATCCAATTACCAACGACCTTTCGGAAAAAGGAGCCTTATGTATCCTATACAGAGAGCAGACAGCTCGCCATTGCAAAGGATTATTATATTCCGATTACTGTTGAAAAAACAACATATTATGCCTGTGATTATGAAAAAGTGACCCTTTCAAAAAGCCAGGCCAAAGAAAAGGCAAACGAAAATATTTTACTCTTTTTGAAAAAATTAGAAGAAAAGGGTATTCAAATAACCGATAAAAATGTTATGATAGAGTTTGCAGATAATAAGTGCCAGGTAAATGGAACGATTACTGTAATTGAAAAGCTCGGCAGATACGAACCTGCCGAAATTCAAAAAATATCTACCGATGAGAGGCTGACAGAGCATGAGTCTGACTGAATTGAACTTAAACATGCCGCCGGAGCATATTGCAAATGTATTCGGACAGTTTGATAATTATATGAAGAAAATCGAACGGGCATTTCATGTGACCGTTGTAATCCGCAACGAGTCCATAAAGATTTTAGGGAGCAATGCAGGAATTAAAAATGCTGCAAATGTATTTGAACAGCTGTTAGAGCTTTCAAAGCGCGGCAATACGATTACGGAGCAGAATGTCAACTATGCAATCTCCCTTGCAATGGAGGAAAACACCTCTGCCATTGTAGAAATTGACAAGGATTGTATCTGCCATACCGTTCAGGGAAAACCGGTGAAGCCAAAGACTTTAGGGCAGAAGAATTATGTGGATTCCATAAGAAATAAAATGATTGTCTTTGGATGCGGACCTGCCGGAACCGGTAAGACCTATCTTGCCATTGCAATGGCGGTTACCGCATTTAAAAATGAAGAAGTCGGACGTATCATACTGACGCGCCCGGCAATAGAAGCAGGAGAGAAGTTAGGATTTCTTCCCGGCGATTTGCAGAGCAAGATAGACCCCTATCTCAGACCTTTATATGATGCATTGTATCAGATTATGGGGGCGGACAGCTTTTCACGCAATATGGAAAAGGGATTGATTGAAGTAGCTCCTTTAGCTTATATGCGGGGACGTACCTTAGATAATGCCTTTATTATTTTAGATGAAGCACAGAATACGACGCCCGCCCAGATGAAAATGTTCTTAACACGCATCGGGTTTGGCTCAAAGGTCGTGATTACCGGAGATGCAACACAGAAGGATTTAGCACCGGGAACGAAGTCGGGGCTGGATATTGCCCTGAAAGTTCTTCGCAGAGTTGAGGATATAGGTATGTGTGAGCTGACCAGTAGTGATGTTGTGCGTCACCCATTGGTACAGAAAATCGTAAAAGCCTACGAGGACTACGAAACTCAACTGGAGAAAAAGAAAAAAAGACAGGTGGTTAAAAAGTAATGGGACAGAAGATGCCAAGGAACCGATTCCGCCATTACAGTGTAATCGTGATTCTGACCGTTTCTTTATCCATTTTTTTTGCATATATGAACGGTCTTATGTTAGACGGAATTGCCGTATACCTGCTGATAGATGCAGTATTTTTGGCAGTTCTGCTATATATTCTTGAGAGTAATCGGCTTCATAAAAAAATTGGAAACAGTATTTCAAATCATTACGGAAATATTGCATGGTGTTACGGAAGCTGTTGTATCATAGTGATCTGCTGTTATTTCTTTCCGGCTTTTACCTGCCCGGCAGCAGCATTTGCACTGTTTATGGGAATTTCCTCAAATACCGAAATTTCCATAAGCTGCAGTCTCTTTCTGTGTGTGATTCTATGCATAGCAACAGGCGGAAATTTCTATGAATTAGCAGCATATACGATATTGGTTTTCACAGGCGCACAGATGGCAAAAACCATGCATGAAAAACGCTATCGGTTATGGGGCTGTATGATATTAGCGGCAGTTTCCCTGTCTATACCAATGCTGTTTTATTATCTGGCATATGCAGAAAATAAGATACGTCTTTTCATATGGAATGGAGCATTAAGCGTCATTGCCATTGTATTTTATTGTATTTTAGCAAACAGACTTTATGCAAAAACAGACTACGGGGAAATTGATTCCATTGAAAAAATCCTGAAAGAAGACTATCCTTTAGTCATGGATATAAAGAACTATTCGAAAGCAGAATATGTACATGCTATGAAGGCTGCTACGATTGCAAGAAAGTGTGCAGCCGAAATCGGCGCAGATGAGATGGTGGCTACCGCTTCGGGATTTTATTATCGTCTTGGGATTTTAGAAGGAGAGCCATTTGTTGAAAATGGAGTCCGGTTAGCAGAGGAAAAATGTTTTCCGGAAGCAATCATCAAAATTCTTTCTGAATATAATGGAGAAGAAAGGTTGCCCTCTTCGAAAGAGTCTGCTATAGTACATATGGTAGATGCCTGTTTGAAAAAAATAGAAATGTTAAGCGGACACAATTTGTCCTCTTCCTGGAATCAGGATATGGTAATCTATCAGACTTTAAACGAAATATCGTCTACCGGAATTTATGATGAATCGGGACTCAGCATGAATCAGTTTTTAAAGATCAGAGACTTGTTAGTCCGTGAGGAGATTGGCTATGACAATAACGATTGAAGAAGAAAAGCCTGTTGAATTTCAATTTGATTACCGCAGATTAGCAGAAGAAGTAATTACATTTTCCTTGGACCAGGAAGAATTTCCTTATGAAGCAGAAGTAAATCTGACATTGACAGACAATGCTTCCATACGGGAAATCAACCGGGAATACCGACAGATTGACAGTCCTACGGATGTATTATCTTTTCCAATGCTTTCTTATGAAGCTGCGGGAGATTTTTCTAATATTGAAGATGATTTAGAGGGGAATTTCAATCCTGACACCGGAGAGGTGCTTCTTGGGGATATTGTTATTTCTGTTCAAAAGGTCATAGAACAGGCCGAAGCCTATGGGCATTCCGTAAAACGGGAATTTTCATTTTTAATCGTACATAGTGTATTGCATTTGTTAGGATATGATCATATGACGCCTGCAGATGCTGCATTTATGGAAAATAAACAACAAAGTATCTTAAATGCAATGAACATTTTAAGATAACAGGAGGGTGAATAATGAAACACATGAAAAAAGCAATTCTTTTTGCAGCAATCTGCTGCATGGCATTTTCCGGATGTGGAAAAGATGAAAATAATGCCGAAGACATAATTTCAACAGAAAATGCCATTGTTGAAACAGAACAGATTGTTGAAACAGAAGTGCCGACAGAAACAGAAGAAGTGGTTTTAACAGATGAAAACAAAAATCCACTGACCGGAGAACCGATGGACCCTGCGCTTGCAGCTCAAAGACCGGTTTCCTGTATGATTGGTAATACAACAGACGCAATGCCGCAGTATGGAACCTCGGATGCAGATATTATCATTGAAGCCCCGGCAGAAGGCGGTCTGACCAGACTTATGGCAATTTATCAGGATTATGCAAATCTTCCGACCATTATGTCTGTTCGAAGCTGCCGTCATTATTATGCATATTTGTCCAATGAATTTGAAGCGATCTATGTTCATTACGGACAGGCTATCTATGCGACAGAAATGTTAAAGGGCTGTGATGATTTAAATGGCTTAGATGGTGACCTTGCAGATGTTACCTTCTTCCGTGACAGTTCCAGAAAATCACCGCACAATGCATATATCAACGGCGAGAGTATTGTTGCCGGAATAGAAAAAAGAGGCTATAGAACAGAGCATGGAGAAGCTTATGAAAACCGCTACAAATTTGTAGATGCTGACAGAATATTAGAAAACGGGGTGGATGCTGCTGTTGTAGAGCCGGGATATTCTGTAAACAAGCCATGGTTCGTATACAATGCAGATACAGGTCTTTATGAAAGGTACCAGTATAAAGCAGCTCATGTAGACGGAGCAAACAGCGAACAGCTTGCATTCAAGAATGTCATTTTCCAGGTTTGTGATTATCAGGTAGAGCCGGATGGAAAATATTTAGATGTAAAAACAGCTTCATATGGCGGAACCGGTAAATATATTACCAACGGAAAAGCCATTGATATTACTTGGGTAAAGGAAGTAGAAGATGGCGTCGGAAAATACTACGATTCCGATGGAAATGAACTGCTGTTAAACCCGGGTAAAACATTCGTATGTATCGTATTAAATGATGCGGAAGACAAAATAGGCGTATATGCATCCGAAGCAGATTTTGAAGCTTCCAGAAAATAAAATTTAACAGGTTTAAATATTTTGAAAATGTGAATACTATGACTGGTGATAATGATGAAAAAAGTCAATGGTATTCGCATTTTCTTTATTCTTACAGTATTATTCACAATCGGCTGCTACCAGGCAGCAAATTGGAATGAGATAAATGAGCCGGAAGAACAGACGGCAACAGAACAGCTATCCGCCGAAGAACCGGCTGCAGACACGGAAGCTGCGGTGCTTCCGGTAAGCCAGACATTTGATTATAAATATGTCATCATCGAAGAGGGAGATTATCTGACGGTATATTTTGCAGACCGGAAAACAGTCTATGAATATACCGATATTCGCTATTCGGATTTAGAAGATTCCCTGCGTCACAAAATCCGCAAGGGCTACTGTATACGGGATGAAGCGGAATTGTTCGGTTTTTTAGAAAACTATAGCAGTTAGCCGTTGAATGTTAGATTTTCTTATGCTAAAATGTTTGGCGTAGGCAAATTTCAGAAAAAGATGACGAATAAAAGGTGACGAATTGAAAAAGGTTATGGTAATTGGCGGCGGTGCCTCCGGCATGATGGCTGCCATATCTGCTGCCCGTCATGGCGCAGAAGTGCTATTGTTAGAGCATATGGACAGAATCGGCAAAAAGATTCTATCTACCGGAAACGGAAAATGCAATTATACGAACCGTGCGCAGGGCTTACGCTATTACAGGGGCGAAAACCCTGCATTTGTATTGCCTGTTTTTTCTCAGTTCGGATTTGAGGAAACGGTTTCATTTTTTAAAGAGCTTGGGATCTTTCCGAAGGAGCGCAACGGCTATTTTTATCCGGCAAGTGAACAGGCGGCAGCCGTACTTGACGTACTTCGTTTCGAACTAAAGCGGCTACAGGTACCTATTCAAACCGAATGTATCTTAAAATCTGTCAAAAAGACAAAAAACGGCTTTCAAATCGCGACAAATCAGGACGCTTTTTTCGCAGATGCCTGTATTTTTGCCTGTGGCGGAAAAGCTTTTCCAAAGTCGGGAAGTGACGGAAGTGCCTTCCCATATATTGAAAAATTAGGTCATACATTTATAGATGTTGTACCCGCACTTGTGCAAATGAAGGCAAAACAGTCATTTTTTAAATCCATTGCAGGAATTCGTTCAGATATTTCGATAAAATTATACATAGAAAAGGACCTGATTTGCCAGGAAAGAGGAGAAGTCCAGTTGACGGAATACGGCATTTCCGGTATTCCCTCCTTTCAGGTCAGCCGTTATGCTTCGAAAGCTTTAAAAGAGAAGAAACAGGTGCAGGCAGCCTTAGATTTTGTACCTTATTTAAACCAAAAGGAGCTTTATCAGGAGCTGCATGAACGTTTTTTACAGAGCAAAGACAAGACCTGTGAAGAAGCATTGATCGGATTATTCCAAAAGAAACTGATTCCGCTGTTTTTAAAAGAAAACCAAATTCCGCTGCATGATAAAGCAGTGCAGGTATCCGTAAAGAAGCTGCAGGCTTTTTCGGAATACCTGAAGAATGTAAGGATTGATATTACAGATACGAAGGGCTTTGATGCGGCGCAGGTAAGTGCAGGCGGCGTAAATACGGCAGAATTAAACGCAGATACCTTAGAATCACTTTTAGTTCCCGGACTTTATTTCGCCGGAGAAGTAATCGATATAGATGGTATGTGCGGCGGTTATAATTTGCAGTGGGCATGGTCCTCCGGCTATGTTGCCGGAATGCATGCGGCATGTGACATACACAGGAAAGGTCAGATATGATACAGATTCAGCAGTTAAAGCTTCCGATCACCCATACCAGGGAAGCATTAGAATCAAAGGTTTCAAAATTACTAAAAATACAAAAAGAACAAATATTATCCTATCGGATCGTAAAACAGTCCCTGGATGCAAGAAAAAAGCAGGATATTCATTATGTATACACCATAGAAGTAGATACTGCCATGGACGAAAAGCTTGTAAAAAAGCTGCATCAAAATAATATCCGCTATTTAGAAAAGAAGTCCTACCAGTTTCCCAAACCGGGCAGCAAAAGGCTTTCTGCGCGTCCTGTGATTGCCGGAAGCGGACCTGCCGGACTGTTCTGCGCCTATATGCTCTCATCGGCAGGGTATGCGCCCGTTGTTTTAGAACGCGGAAAGCCGCTGAAGGAACGGCAGAAAGATGTCAAACGGTTCTGGAAGGACGGCATTTTAGATACTGCATCGAATGTACAGTTCGGAGAGGGCGGTGCAGGTACT
>CAYWXJ010000112.1:0-7200 GCA_964462405.1 uncultured Eubacterium sp. | reverse complement strand
CCACGATTCTTGTTGCAGAAGGTAAGAAAGAATCTGCCATCTTAGATGCGGAAGCAGAGAAGCAGGCTGCTATCCTGCGTGCAGAGGCACACAAGGAAGCTACCATTCGTGAAGCAGAAGGACAGGCAGAGGCAATTCTTAAGATTCAGCAGGCGAATGCCAATGGTCTTCGCTTCTTAAAAGAGGCAGACCCGGACACTTCCGTACTGCAGCTTAAGAGTTTAGAAGCATTTGCAAAAGCAGCAGACGGCAGAGCAACGAAGATTATTATTCCTTCTGAAATCCAGGGCATTGCAGGACTGGCAAAGTCATTGGTAGAGGTTGCGAAGGAAGATAAATAGAATTTAGGAAAAACGGGGGCTGTCTGCAGGAAGCGGGCAGCCTTTTATCGTGAAAATAAAGTCTGAAGCAGTCATTTGCGCAGGCTTTTTCAGGGAGGATACAAAATGAATTTAAAAGGACGTAACTTTTTAAAATTAATGGATTATACACCGGAAGAAATTTTATATCTGATTGATCTTGGTGAAAAGTTAAAAGAAGAGAAAAAGCAGGGAATCCCCCATGCGCATCTGACAGGAAAGAATATTGCATTGATTTTTGAAAAGACCAGCACAAGGACCCGCTGTTCTTTTGAGGTCGCAGCACATGATCTTGGTATGCATGTCACTTATTTAGACCCGTCCGGTTCCCAAATCGGCAAAAAGGAAAGTATTGCAGATACCGCAAGGGTTCTCGGCAGGATGTTTGACGGTATTGAATACCGCGGATACGGGCAGGAGATTGTAGAAGAGTTAGCAGAATATGCCGGAGTGCCGGTATGGAACGGACTTACCAACGAGTTTCATCCGACACAGATGATTGCGGATATGATGACCGTTCGTGAGCATTTCAAAAGACTGCAGGGCGTGAAGTTCGTATATATGGGAGATGCCCGCTATAACATGGGCAATTCCCTGATGGTGACCTGCGCAAAGCTTGGAATGCATTTTGTGGCATGTACATCGAAAAATTATTTTCCGGATGCGAAATTAGTCGCCTACTGCGAAAACGTGGCAAAGGAAACCGGTGCCACCATTACATTGAGCGAGGATGTAGAAACGGCGACCAAAGATGCTGATGTGATTTATACGGATGTGTGGGTATCGATGGGTGAGCCGGAGGAAGCATGGGCAGAGCGGATTAAGGAGCTGATGCCATATCAGGTAAGCCGCAAAGTGATGGAAAACGCAGGAAAGGACGCCATTTTTATGCATTGTCTGCCGGCATTCCATGATTTAAAGACGACCATCGGAAGGGAAGTCCATGAAAAATTCGGTTTAGAGGAAATTGAAGTAACCAACGAAGTATTTGAAAGCAGCCAGTCGGTTGTATTTGAGGAAGCAGAGAACCGTATGCACAGTATTAAGGCAATCATGCTGGCAACCTTAGGAGATAATTAAATTGAAAGCAGAACTATTAGCTGCATTGCGCAGGACAGACGGCTATGTATCCGGACAGGAGCTATGTGAGACATTAGGTGTTTCGAGAACGGCTGTCTGGAAGGTAATGCAGAAATTAAAATCAGAAGGATATGAGATAGAAGCAGTTTCCAATAAGGGATACCGTCTGGTGAAATCGCCGGATATTTTAAGTGCGGAAGAATTAAAAAGCCTTCGAAAGACAAGCTGGGTAGGAAAAGAAATTATATATTATGATGTCACCGATTCTACGAATATACAGGCGAAGCGTCTGGCGGAGGACGGCGGCGTACATGGAACCCTTGTGGTTGCAGGCCGCCAGGAAACAGGAAAAGGACGCCGCGGCCGGACATGGGAATCCCCGAAGAACAGTGGAATTTTTATGACGCTTTTATTAAGACCTGCTGTCAGACCGGAGGATGCATCGATGCTGACACTGGTAGCTGCAATATCTGTTGCGAAAGCAATCCGGTCTGGTTTAGAGCTTCCGGCAGAGATTAAATGGCCAAATGATATTGTACTCAATGGAAAGAAAATCTGCGGCATTTTAACAGAAATGAGCACAGAGATAGAATTTATTAATTATGTGGTCATTGGTATTGGGATTAATGTGGCAAATCAGGAATTTCCGGAAGAGATTGCAGCCATGGCAACTTCTATTGCATTAGAGAGCGGAAAGCAGATTTACCGGGCAGAATTGATTGAGGCTGTTTGGGAACAGTTTGAAATTTATTATGATAAATTCTGCAGGACAGGAGACTTGTCAGAAATCAGGGAAGAATATAACCGCTGTCTTGTAAATTTAGACAGGCAGGTGCGTATTTTAGACCCACAGGAGCCCTATGAGGGAATTGCAAAAGGAATTACCCTAAGAGGTGAGCTTATGGTCGAAACAGAAGATGAGATGAAACTGGTGACCTCCGGGGAAGTATCAGTGCGGGGGATATACGGATATGTCTAAAGGAGGTAATATGGAGCAGCAGGAAATCGTACTGTGTGCGGCAAGCGCATACGATAAGAAGTTTTATCTGAATCAGATATTTCAAGGGCTTCCGCAGAGTATCAAGGATGAATTGAAAATTATGTGCGTGCTCTTTACAGAAGATGTGGGCGGCATATTAGAACTGGTCTATAACGAAGATGGAGAGCTGGAATTCCGGACTTCAGCGGCTGAGGGAGATTATCTCTATGATGAAATCGGCAGTGTGCTCAAAGTCAAGGAGCTGCAGCGTTCCAAGGCAGAATTGTTAGAGTCCCTGCAGGTATTTTACAGAGTTATCATTTTGGGGGAATTTGAGGAGGAATAAGTATGTTACTGACAATAGATGTAGGGAATACCAATATAACTTTTGGAATTTTTGACAACAAGGCATTGATTACGTCATTCCGTATGACAACGAAGCAGCTTCGCACCTCTGATGAGTATGGAATCAGTGTTATTGATATGTTAGAGCGGAACCAGATTTCCAAAAAAGAAATCGAAAATGTCATTACAGCATCAGTAGTGCCGAACGTCATGCATTCCTTAAATAGTGCAGTCATCAAATATCTTGGAATTACGCCGATTATTGTAGGCCCCGGAATCAGGACAGGTATCCGTGTAGTGACAGAAAATCCAAAGCAGATAGGATCCGATAGAATTGTAGATGCGGTGGCAGCCTATGATTTGTACGGCGGTCCGGTTTTGGCGCTGGATTTTGGAACTGCGACCACATATGATTTAGTGGATGCTTCCGGAGCATTTGTAGCCGGAGTCACTGCGCCGGGAATCCGTATCAGTGCGAAAGCGCTCTGGCAGGATGCTGCAAAGCTCCCGGAAATAGAAATCAAAAAACCCGCAAGCATTCTTGCACAGGAGACCATCAGCAGTATGCAGGCAGGACTGGTGTACGGACAGATTGGACAGACAGAATATATTGTGCACAATATGATAAAGGAATCCGGCTATGAGAATGTGAAAGTAGTTGCTACCGGAGGGCTTGGAAGAATTATTGCAAACGAAACCGACTGCATTGATGTCTATGACCCGAATTTAACGCTGTCCGGTCTTCGATTAATTTATGAAAAGCAGAAAATAGAGGCAGGAAACAATGAAAACTCTGCAAATAGGAAATGTAACATTGGAAAATAATTTAATACTAGCCCCGATGGCAGGTGTCACAGACCTGCCATTTCGTGTTCTTTGTAAAGAACAGGGAGCTGGGCTTATCTGTATGGAAATGGTAAGTGCCAAGGCAATTCTGTATCGGAATAAAAATACTGAGGAGCTGCTTACTATTGATGAAAGGGAGCATCCGGTATCCCTGCAGCTTTTTGGCTCCGATCCTGAAATTATGAGTGAAATGGCAAAACAGATAGAGGAAAGACCATTTGATATTTTGGATATTAATATGGGCTGTCCGGTGCCAAAGGTCGTCAATAACGGAGACGGCTCCGCTTTAATGAAAAATCCTCTGTTAGCAGGCAAGATTATCGAGAAAACGGTAAAGGCAATCAAAAAACCTGTGACTGTAAAAATCCGCAAGGGCTTTGATGAGGAGCACATTAATGCCGTAGAAATGGCACATATCGCAGAAGAATCCGGCGCGGCAGCCATTGCCGTACACGGAAGGACCAAAGAGCAGTACTATTCCGGAAAAGCAGACTGGGAGATTATCCGTCAGGTAAAAGAAGCCGTGAAGATTCCGGTAATCGGCAATGGGGATTTACTGACCGGAGAAGATGTGGTGCGTATGCAGAAACAGACCGGTTGTGACGGTTTTATGATTGCAAGGGGCGCACAGGGAAATCCATGGATTTTTAAACAGATGCTTCACTACATGGAAACAGGAGAAGAGCCGGAAAAGCCTTCCATGGTAGAAATGATAGAAATGATGCTTCGCCATGCACGGATGCTGATTGCGTACAAAGGAGATTATACCGGGGTGAGGGAAATGCGCAAACATGCCACCTGGTATACCAGCGGCTACCGTAATTCTGCAAAGCTTCGGGCAAAAATTAATGAAGTGGAAAGCTACGGGGAACTTCAGGCATTATTTGAAGAGCTACTTTCATATACTGATGAGAGAATGAGTATCAGGAAGTGAAGGCAGAGTGTCAGAAGACGGTTTATGGAGCCGTTTTTTTCATCATATTGTATCCCGTCGGCGTAAAAATAGATGTATAAATTTATCGCCCAATGATGAGAGAAGCGGAAATATATATCTTCCGCAGCTTCGGGAAATTTTAGAATATATATTAAGGAAGAAAAAAATTTCCTATGAGCAGTTCATACCAATCATATTAGACGGAAGTGATTCTAAGGCTTCACTTGCGGCCATTAAGCTTCTGAGCAGGGATCTGAATCGTCTGATCATATTGACAGACCATGCTGCATATTTTGAAAAGGATTCGGAAAGGCTGTATGAAGAACAGGGCTTAATTGCAGAGATTTTTCCGAAAACCTCTGAAAAAATAGCAGCATTGCAGTCAGACGAAACCCCGGGAAATGTGATTTTAGATTTCGAAGAGCTGCAGGAGAGAACAGCAGATATAAAATTTGGCAGAAAAATATACATTCCTGTTTTTAAAAAAGCATGGGAAAGTGCCGGAAACCTTGACATTACAGTGCCTATCGGGTATAATACAGTGATTGTCAAGGACATAAAAACAGTGCATAAACAGCCTTGTCTTGACAAGTTCGAGCAGGCTTTTTACGAGAATGAATAAATAAAGAAGGGTAGAATAGTATGGATAAGAAAAATATCTTAACGTATCAGGGACTCAAAAAACTCGAAGATGAATTACAGGATTTAAAGGTAGTCAAACGAAAAGAAGTAGCACAGAAGATTAAAGAAGCCAGAGAGCAGGGCGACTTGTCCGAGAATGCAGAGTATGATGCAGCAAAGGATGAACAGCGTGATATTGAAGCTCGTATTGAAGACATTGAAAAGATTTTGAAAAATGCAGAGGTTGTCGTTGAAGAAGAAGTAGAATTAGACAAAATCAGCATTGGCTGTACCGTTCGTATTTTAGATTGTGAATTTGATGAAGAATTAGAATATAAGATTGTAGGTTCTACAGAAGCGAACAGCTTAAAAGGCAAGATTTCCAACGAATCTCCGGTTGGACGTGCATTAATCGGTGCAAAAGAGGGAGATACTGTAAAGGTAGAAACACAGGTTGGAGATTTAGAGTATAAGGTATTAGAAATTCAGCGTTCCATGTAAGAACGATAGATGGAGGATAAAATGGCAGAACAGAAGAATGTACAGCAGCAGGATATTAACCAGCTTTTAAAGGTGCGCCGGGAGAAGCTTGCAGAATTGCAGGAGAACGGAAAAAATCCGTTTCAGATTACAAAATTTGACGTGACGCATCACAGCATGGATATAAAGGAGAACTATGAAGAATTAGAAGGAAAAACGGTTACTGTGGCAGGCCGTATGATGTTCAAGCGTGTTATGGGAAAAGCATCTTTTTGCAATGTGCAGGACGTAAAGGGCAGTATCCAGGCATACGTGGCAAGAGATAGCATCGGAGAAGATTCTTACAAGGATTTCAAGAAATATGATGTAGGTGATATTTTAGGTATTACCGGTGAAGTATTTAAGACTAAGACAGGTGAAATTTCCATACATGCTGCTTCAGTAACTCTTTTATCTAAGAGCCTGCAGATTCTGCCGGAGAAGTTCCACGGACTGACCGATACGGATACCCGTTACCGTCAGAGATATGTTGACCTGATTATGAATCAGGATGTTAAAGAGACTATGATCAAGCGTTCTAAGATTATCAGCAGTATCCGGCGTTTCTTAGATGAGAAGAATTTTATCGAAGTAGAAACACCGATGCTTGTATCGAATGCAGGCGGGGCAGCAGCCAGACCGTTTGAAACGCACTTTAACGCATTAAACGAAGATGTGAAGCTTCGTATTTCTTTAGAGCTGTACTTAAAGAGATTGATCGTCGGCGGTTTGGAAAGAGTTTACGAAATCGGACGTGTGTTCAGGAATGAAGGTGTTGACACCAGACATAATCCGGAATTTACATTAATGGAGTTATACCAGGCATATACCGATTATCACGGCATGATGGATTTGACAGAGAATTTATACCGCTATGTGGCACAGGAAGTCAACGGTTCCTTGGTACTTACCTACGGTGAGCATGAGATAGACCTTTCCAAGCCGTTCGAGCGTATCACCATGTTGGATGCCGTTAAGAAATATACGGATATAGATTTTAATGAAATCAAGACCACAGAAGAAGCAAAGAAATTAGCGGACGAGCGTCATATTGAATATGAAGCTCATCATGAAAAAGGTGATATTTTAAATCTTTTCTTTGAAGAGTTTGTGGAAGAGCATTTAATTCAGCCGACATTCATTATGGATCATCCGGTGGAGATTTCCCCTCTTACTAAGAGAAAACCGGAAAATCCGGACTATGTAGAACGCTTTGAGTTCTTCATGAACGGCTGGGAGATGGCAAATGCCTATTCTGAGTTAAATGACCCGATTGACCAGAGAGCACGTTTTGAGGCACAGGAGAAGTTGTTTGCTGCAGGAAATGAAGAAGCAAATCATACGGATGAAGACTTCTTGAATGCACTCTGTGTTGGTATGCCGCCGACAGGTGGTATCGGATACGGAATTGACCGTATGGCAATGCTGATGACAAATTCACCTGCCATCCGGGATGTGATTTTGTTCCCGACGATGAAAACTTTGGGCAAAGAAAGCCAGTAAAATCAAGGGTTTCA
>CAYWXJ010000111.1:0-7461 GCA_964462405.1 uncultured Eubacterium sp. | reverse complement strand
TTGTTATAAAGTAACAGATTTCTATCATCCGAATGATGAAGGCGGACTGCTCTGGAAGGACCCGGAAATCGGTGTAGAATGGCCGATGCCGGAAGGAATGACAGAGGCAGATCTGACATTATCTGATAAGGATAAAGTGTGGGGCGGTATCAAAGAATATATTGCTTCTATGCATAGGTAAGAGGAATTTTTATGACAGTATCAAAGAAAAAGAATCAGGGATTGTCATTGGCGGGGATTTATGAAAGCAGAAAGCTGATTACCCGCCTTTCTGTCAATGATTTTAAAACCAAATTTGCAGGCTCTTATCTGGGGATCATCTGGGCATTTGTCCAGCCTGTTATTACGATTTTCGTATACTGGTTTGTATTTGAGAAAGGCTTTAAGCCTGCAGCGATCCGAAATGCAGCCGGAGGGGAAGTGCCGTATGTACTGTGGCTGATTGCCGGAATGGTACCATGGTTTTTCTTTAATGACGCATTGAGTGGCGGTACAAGAGCACTGCTTGACTATTCCTACCTGGTAAAAAAAGTCGTATTCCAGATTGACATATTACCAATTGTAAAAGTTGTTTCTGCCGTATTTGTACATCTGTTCTTTCTGGCATTTGCAATTTTACTGTACGCAGTATATGGCTATTATCCGGACTTGTATACATTACAGGTGATTTACTATTCCCTTTGCCTGTTCGTTCTGGTGCTGGGACTGACATACCTTACCAGTGCGGTGGTAGTATTCTTTAGGGATTTAAATCAGGTTATCAATATTGTACTTCAGGTAGGTGTATGGGTTACTCCGATTATGTGGAATATGGATACCATGAATATCAGTCCTGTGCTGAAAAATATTTTAAAGCTGAATCCTTTATACTACATTGTACAGGGATACCGGGATGCATTCATTGGTAAGGTGGCTTTCTTTGAAAGATGGGAGCTGACCATCTATTTCTGGGCATTTACCATTGTATTTTTACTGCTTGGAACTCATATATTCAAAAAGCTACGGATGCACTTTGCAGATGTGCTGTAACAGTCATCAGCAGCAACCGCAGAAAGGTAAAAAGATGAGTAATATTGCAATCAAAGTTGACAAAGTAAGTAAAGTTTACCATCTCTATGACCGTCAGCGCGATCGGTTAAAGGATGCGCTGAATCTGACAAAGAAGAAATGTTATAGAGAGCATTTTGCGTTAGACCAACTGGATTTTGAGATAAAAAAAGGTGAAACCGTAGGTATTATCGGAACCAATGGTTCCGGTAAGTCCACCATACTGAAAATCATCACCGGTGTATTAAATCCTACAGAAGGGGAAGTAACCGTCGATGGAAGAATTTCTGCACTGTTAGAGCTTGGTGCCGGGTTTAACATGGAGTATACCGGAATTGAAAATGTATATTTAAATGGTACGATGATCGGGTTTACGAAGGAAGAAATTGACGAGCGGCTACAGGATATTTTAGACTTTGCAGATATTGGGGATTTTGTCAACCAGCCGGTAAAGACTTATTCTTCCGGTATGTTTGTGCGGCTTGCTTTTGCAGTTGCCATTAATATTGACCCGGAGATTTTAATTGTGGACGAAGCACTATCGGTTGGAGATGTATTTTTCCAGTCGAAGTGTTATCATAAATTTGAAGAATTTAAAAAGATGGGTAAGACCATTCTTTTTGTAAGTCATGATCTTGGAAGCATTACAAAGTATTGTGACCGGGCAATTCTTTTGAATAAGGGACACAAGCTTTTTGAAGGAACGCCGAAAGAAGCGGTGGATATGTATAAGCGTGTTCTGGTGAATCAGTTGGATGATGACGAGGAGAACGGGAAGACCCTCTGGGAGCATGAGGGGGGAGAAACCCTTTGGAGAAATACACTGCCGATTAACCCGGAAGTATTAGAATATGGCAGCAAAAAGGCGGAGATTATAGATTTTGCTTTTGTGGATGCGAATGGAAGGTACAGCAATGTCATCGAGAAGGGTTCTGAGATGACTGTGAAAATGAAAGTTCTGTTTCATGAGGATATTGCAGAACCGATTTTTGCGTTTTCCTTTAAGAATTTATTGGGAATTGAGCTTTGCGGTACGAATACCATGTTTGAAAAAATCGAGATTAGCCCAAAGAAAGCAGGAGATGTACAGGTCATTTCATTTAAGCAGAACATGGATCTGCAGGGCGGAGAATATCTGTTGTCTTTAGGATGTACCGGGTATCCGCATGGAGAGTTTACCGTGTATCACAGACTGTATGATGTCTGTAATTTAACAGTAGTATCCACGAAGAATACGGTGGGATACTACGATATGAATACCGAGATTACAGTAGAGTAATCGAACGGTGAAGGAAAAGTAAGTGAGGTGCCGCTTATGTCAGAGGTCTTTACAACGTCATATTTAAGAGTAAATATCATAGCGTGGCTTCCCATCAGACCGGAGGATGAGGTGCTTTATGTGGGAGCAGAGGAAGATGTGATTGCAGAAAAGTTGACAGAGATGTCGAAGCATGTGCATTTTGCGGCGTGGGAAAAGGGCATTTCCTGTCAGGGAAACTATGATTATATTATAAACATCGGGGCAGCCCCGGCAGAGTCAGCCGGAATGTTTATTGAATATTTAAAAGAGAACGGCAGGCTGGTCTTAGCGGCGGAAAATGCCTATGGACTGAAATATTTAGCGGGAACAAAGGAAATCCGTTCGAAGGAATATTTCGGAGGAGTAGAGGCATCAGAGCAGTCCGCGGGCTGTACCAGAGAGGAGTTAGAAGCCTCTCTTAAGGATGCAGGGTATGCATGGCAGAAGTTTTATTATCCGTTCCCGGATCATCAGTTTGCCATGAGCATCTATTCCGACGATTATCTTCCCAAGCGTGGCGAGCTGATCGACCAGATCGGGAATTTTGATACGGAGCGGCTGGTTTTATTTGATGAAACAAAAGCAGCAGATGCATTGATTGCAAGAGGAAAGTTTCAGGAGTTTTCCAATTCCTATCTGATTGTGGCAGGAAGAGAGCAGGCAGAGCAGATTGCCAACGACAACGGAGAGACCATATCCTATGTGAAGTTCTCCAATGACAGAGGAAAATCCCATAATATCAGAACATACATTACAAAATCAGCAGATGGAAAGCAGCATTTATGGAAAGTGCCGGACACGCAGGCGGCAGCAGCGCAGATTTCCAATCTGAAAAAGACAGAGCAGATATTGAGCTGTTTGTATGCAGACAGCCGCTTTTCGATGAATGCCTGTGAAGATCATGCGGCGGGAGCAGAGCTTGCATTCCTGCAGGGACATACCATGGAGGAAGAATTAGACAGTCTTTTAGACGAAGGCGGGCAGGAAAAGGCTGCTGACAGGATATTTGAGGTGTTAGAGGAAATCCGTTCCTGTAAGGATATGCAGGAATTTCAACTGACAGAAGGGTTCCAAAGAGTATTTGGGAATCCCAAGCTTCCGGCGGGACTTATGGCGGTGCCCATAGGCGATATAGATATGATTATGCCCAATATTTTAGTGGGAGCAGGGGATACATGGACTGTCATTGATTATGAATGGTCCTTTCATTTTCCTGTTCCGGTGAATTTTATCCTGTATCGGGCGATTCACTATTATGCGGATACCACTGCAAAGCGCAGAGTATTAGATTCCGGAAAGCTCTATGAAAGAGCAGGAATCACGGAAGCAGAACGCAGCGCCTATGAGGAAATGGAAGAGGCATTTCAGAGATATGTTTTAGACGGACATATACCAATGCGCCAGTTATATAAAGAAGCAGGAAAACCGGCTTACCATATCAGCAGTGTACTGCATGTAGTAGATGATTTAGAACGCAGACGGGCATTGCAGATTTATTTTGACAGAGGAGCAGGTTTTCATGAAGGGGATACGGTGTTTTATCACAGCAAGGCATTAGACGGCACCTATCATTTAGAGGTTCCGGTGGCTGCGGATGTGACAAAGCTGCGCATAGACCCGGGAAGCCAGGCATGTACCGTAGAGATAGAGCGTCTGGCATGGAAAAACGGCAGTCAGGCAGTTTTGGATTTTATCAGCAACGGACATAAAATGGCAGGAAATATGTATCTGTTTGATACAGAAGACCCGAATCTTTTGTTAGAGCAGCTTCCGGCAGGGGAGAAGACCCTCCTTTTGGATTTACGGATAGAATCCATGAGTTTAGCGGCGGCAGAGTGGATCGCGCCGAAAATTGATACAAAATACAAGCTGAAAAAAATGTTAAAGAAATAGAGAGGTTCCTATGAAAATGTCATCATCCTTAAAAACCAAGCGTATGATTATGTTCTGGTCTAAATTGTTCATTGTTCTTTTGCAGACCGGATTATATGGCTGGCTGTGGTATCATCATTATAAAGACATGATGCCGGTAGAATACTGGCGGCGGGGAAACTGGGCAGTGATTGCACTGTACGGCTTATTTATTATGGTATTTTCGAGAGCTTTCGGAGCATTGAAGGTAGGCTATTTAAAGACCTGGGATATTATGTATTCCCAAATGCTGACGATTCTTTGTGTAAATGGAGTCACTTATCTGCAGTTATCCCTGATTAATGGTGACTGGAAGCTTTTTGAGAACAGTGAGCCGATGTTTCTTCTGTGTGTGATCGACTTTTTCGTTGTTCTGATATGGGCATTGTTCATGCGGTGGATTTATGCGATCATTTACCCGCCTCATGAAATGCTGCTGATTTATGGAACCATCAGCCCGGATGCCATTATCCGTAAATTGGAATCCAGAAAAGACAAGTACCATGTAAAAGAAAAAATGGCATTGAGTGCCGGCATGGATAATATATTAGAGCGGATATTGCAATATGATGCGGTATTAGTCGGAGATATACCGGTTCAGGATCGTAATGTATTTATTAAATACTGTTTTGAGAAAAATATCCGGTGCTATGGAATCCCGAAGATCTCCGATATTATGATCCGGAATTCGGAGAGTATCGATTTGTTTGATTCGCCGCTCTTGCTTTTCCGCAACAACGGACTGACCTATCGGCAGATGTTTGTAAAGCGGGCAATGGATATTGTGATTTCTCTGGCAGGAATTATCATTTCATCGCCGATTATGCTGATTATCGCATTAGCGATCAAACTGTATGACCGCGGACCGGTGTTCTATAAGCAGAAACGTCAGACCTTAAACGCACGGGAATTTGACATTTTAAAATTCCGGAGTATGATTGTGGACTCTGAAAAGCAGGGAGCACGTCTTGCAAAAGAGCATGATGATAGGATTACTCCGGTGGGAAAGGTCATCCGCAGACTGCATTTTGATGAACTGCCGCAGTTGTTTAATATTTTAAAGGGTGATATGGCATTCGTAGGGCCGAGACCGGAGCGTAAGGAAATTACCGAAGAATATACAAAGGAGATTCCGGAGTTTCCGTTCCGTTTAAAGGTGAAAGCAGGATTGACCGGTTACGCACAGGTATATGGTCAATATAATACGGTTCCATATGATAAATTAAAACTGGATTTAACTTATATCACCAATTATTCCGTATGGTTAGATATAAAGCTGATTATTTTAACAGTAAAGATTCTGTTCCAGAAGGAAAAGTCAGAAGGTGTAGATGACGCACAGAAAACAGCACTGAAAAAGGAAAGTTAAAGGTGGAGGAAGCATGGAATCCTATTCCGTATTGATGTCTGTTTATGAAAGGGAGCAGGCCGAATATTTGAAAAAAAGCATTGCCAGCATGTTGGCACAGAGCATTCCTGCAAATGATTTTGTCATTGTATGTGACGGACCTTTGAACGAAGCGCTTGAGCAGGTAATTGCTGAAGTGACGCAGGAGCATCCTGCGCTTTTTCAGATTGTCCGGTTAGAAAAGAATCAGGGACTGGGAATTGCATTGCGGGAAGGAATCCGCTACTGCAAAAATGAACTGGTTGCCAGAATGGACAGTGACGATATTAGTGTGCCCGACCGCTGTGAAAAGCAGCTTGAAATATTTGAAAAGCAGAAGGTAGATATTGTCGGAGGAAATGTGGAAGAATTTATCGAAGATATTTTAAAGCCTACGGCAAAGCGCAGGGTTCCCAGGACAGATGCTGAAATCAGAGCATTTGCAAAGCGCAGGAATCCGTTCAATCATCCGACGGTCATGTTCCGCAAATCTTCTGTAGAGGCAGCGGGAAATTATGAGGACTGTAAATATTTTGAAGACTACTATCTGTGGGCGAGAATGTTAAAGCTTGGAATGACAGGCTATAATATTCCAATGACGCTTGTCCATATGCGCAGCAGCGCCGGTATGTATGAGCGGCGGGGAAGCTTTTCCTATGCCGTTCTGGGGATTCGCGCCCGTTGGAGAATCCATAAGATAGGATTTTCCAGCAGTATGGATTTTTTGATTTCCGGCGGCGGCCAGTTGATTATGTCGGTGATACCTGTGAAGATTCGGACTTATTTTTATGGAAAATTCCTGCGGAAATAGCAAAATTGACGCAGATTAGGGCGTATGTTATAATGCATGCGGTATAAGAAAAGGATGAAGCAGGATGAAAGAATTAGAAGGATTACAGCATCGGCTGATAGAAATGTTAGCGGTATTTCAGGAATTTACAAAAGAACACGGACTGACATTTTTTTTGGTGGGCGGCAGCGCGTTAGGCGCGTACAGGCACGAAGGCTTTATTCCCTGGGATGATGATGTGGATATTGCCATGATGCGTTCTGATTTTGAGAAAATGGAAGCGTATATGGCAGCAAGGGACAATCAGATCGGCGAATTTGTCTATTCTCCGGTGGAATCCCATATCATACCGGAGGCACCGATCGGTTATCTGTATGATACGACTCACATAGAAAAGGGCTATGAGAATACGGCGAAGATTGATATTCATCCCATTGACGGTGTGCCGGAGAATGGTTTCCTTCGAAAGGTACAGATGATTTCTTCGCTGATCTACTATTTGTCGGAATACAGGCATCCTGTGAAAAATAAAGGAAAGAAAATCCGAACGATTTCAAAGGTGATTATTAAGATCACTCCCGATTTTATGTTTCGGTTTTATATGCGCGTTACGAAGAAGCTCATGACTTCCTGGAGCGATAGGGACAGTAAGAATATCTGCAGCTTATTTGGAGTTGCAGGCTATCATCAGGAAATCATGCCAAGAAACTATCTCATGCCGTTAAAGGAAAGTGCATTTTCCGGAGAAACATTTTTAGTTCCGGGAGATACCCACAATTATTTAGAACGGCTGTATGGTGACTATCAGAAGCTTCCGCCGGAAGAAGAGCGGTTTCCGCGGCATGATATTTATTTGATGTATCAGTAAGGAGTGCATATACGATGAGGAAAAAATTCTGGTATAGCATTGTATATATAGGAAATGGAGCAACAGGGATCGTTACAGAGAAAGCACAGAAAAACGGATGGTCCGTAAAGAAAGAAAACGGAAGCGGCGCACTGCGTTATTGTGTGACAGAACGGTTT
>CAYWXJ010000110.1:0-7477 GCA_964462405.1 uncultured Eubacterium sp. | reverse complement strand
CAGATGGAAATTTTGTCAAAATCTCCCGCGTACGCGGATGGTTCCTAACAGCTTCTTCCACATAAATATGTGAAAAAAACGGGTTAAAATAATCTTCTCTTAAGCTCTTCAAAACGCAATTTTCCTTCTCTCTTATCTTTACAGGGAAGAAGTCCTTCCCTATACATCTCATGTATCACAGAGACATAATCCGTTCCCGCCAATGCCAGATAGTGGATATGCTGTCCCAGTGAATCCCTCATGACCTTAGAGCAATGCATATCCGTACAAAGTTTCTCAAGCAGTGCTTCCCTCTCCTGCCGTAAACCGTTTTCCTTTTGCTTGTTATCCAATGCTATCATACGAAACCGCTCTACAAAATCGAATAGAATATCCTGATATGTTTCCATCAATTGTTCGACCTGTTTTTTAGAAGTCTCTTTTGCAGCTCCTCCATCAGACACTATTTTCAGAAACATCATTTGATGTGGATGAAAAAAATAAGAGCCAGCTTGATAAATTGCTGCGGCTTCCATATCATAAAGCTTTCCGTTAAAATTCGCTGTAGGTAATACCACGCTGTCTTTTTCTCTGTTCCGGGGCAGCATTCCCGTCATAATGCCCTCTTCACGGAAATTGTGACGATATAAAATATCCGGATAAAATGTTTTCCCCGTTGCTTGTTCCATGATTGTATTGCACAGAAAAACACCATCCTCTCCCGATGTATGCGCACAGGTTCCGATATTAAGGAGTATATCTCCTTCTTGCGGTTTGTATTCCGTACATACACTGCCCACTGCGACGGAGGCAGCAATTTCACCAATACCGGTAACTGTAAGCCTGATGCCGGCTGTCTCATTATAAAATTCCTGAAACTGTGTGCTTTCCAGTTTTTTTTCCAGATGAAACTGTTTAATAAAAACATGTGCTTCACAGTATAAAGCAGTAAATAAATATATCATCTGTACGTCTATTACCTCCTCAATTTCTGCATATCAAAACTCTTTTTTCTATCTGCCATCACATATCCCGGGGAATAATTTCATTTTCCTTACCTAATTACTTTCCGGCTTCCCTCCTGCCGCATAGTCCGGAAACTGTATAATTCTCCGACAAACTGCATTAAAAAAATCTTCTCTGCATTTACATGTATTGCATAAAACTCCTGAAAAGCAGCCGGCTCATCCAGATTATTCCCTTGCAATTTTATTACAATGATTCCCTATATAGTATTCCTGCCCGCTCCCCGGCTTTCGCCCTTACTTATGATATGGCTCTCCATGCATAATTCGATAACTACGGTAAATTTGTTCTAACAGAATGACCCGCATTAACTGATGGGGAAATGTCATTTTCGAAAAACTAAGCCTTTGATTTGCCCGTTTTAATACCTGATCTGACAATCCTAACGAACCTCCGATGACAAATGCGACGTTGCTCTTTCCAGTCACACCAAGCTGATTTATGGATTGGGAAAGTTCGATGGAATCTAATATTTTCCCTTCTATGGCAAGGGCAATGACATAAGTATCCTCCCTGATATACTTTAAGAGCCGTTCCCCTTCCTTTTCCTTAATCTGCTGCTCGACTGCTTCACTGGCAGTATCCGGCGTTTTCTCATCTGCCACTTCTATGATTTCTAATTTGCAATACCGGCTTAAGCGTTTACTGTATTCAGCAACTGCTTTCCGGTAAAAATCTTCTTTTATTTTTCCTACGGATAATATTGTAATTTTCATATTTCTATTATAACAACAGTTGTATAAAAAGGTCAAATAGACTATAATTTAGATAGCAAATTAAAAGAGAAAGGAATAATAACGGAATAAATTATGTGGTGTCCAAATTGTAAAAATGAATATGTAGACGGAATTACCGTATGTGCAGACTGTGGAGCTTCTTTAGTAGATGAGCTAAAAGACGATATTACAGAGGAGTTTCAGATGTATCAGGAGGAACCGGATACTTTTGAAAAACCGGATACAGAGAATCCAAAGAAAGCAGCAACCACCTTTATAGAATCCGCTAAAAAATTAGAGGATGTTCGTTCTACTGCTTATACCTTCATCCTTGTAGGCGGAATTGGTCTGGTTGCAGTTATTTTGTTCGTATTTGGAGTTCTTCCGTTTGAATTGGAAAATTATAGCCGCTATCTGATTACGATTGTAATGGGAATACTTTTTATTATTTTTTTGATCGTTGGCATTCGTTCATTTTCTGAAATGAAGGAGCTGAAATTGGCATCTATAAAAGAAGATGAACAGACGAAACGTTTGACAGATGTTTTTTTCGCAAAAACAGATGCGGCAAAAATCGATGCTTTTATCCCTGAGAGTGAGGACTTAAGTGTTGAACAGCTTTATTTCAGGCGTTATGAAATCATGAAACAGCTTCTTTTAGAATCAGAGCCGGAATTAGAGGAATCTTACTTAGACCATTTAATCGAAAAATTTTATGGAACACTTTTTCCGGAAGGCTAGGCATTAAATAATTTAACGAGGTGATACATAATGGATTTACTAAAAGAAAGAATCTTAGCAGAAGGTTCTGCTAAAAATGAAAACATTTTAAAAGTGGACAGCTTTCTGAATCATCAGGTCGATCCCATCCTGATGCAGAAAATCGGGGAAGAATTTGCTGCTCATTACAAGGATATGGGAATCACGAAGGTTGTTACCATTGAAAGCTCCGGTATTGCACCGGCTCTGCTGACTGCAATGGCATTAAATGTTCCGATGATCATATTAAAGAAACAGTCTTCAAAGGTGTTAAATGATACTCTTTATCAGACAGTAGTAACCTCCTATACAAAGGGCAACAGCTATGAGCTTTCCCTTGTGCCGGAGTATGTCAATGAAAATGACCATGTATTGATTATTGATGATTTTTTAGCAGACGGGGAAGCTGCTACAGGAGCCATTCGTTTGCTCCGTAAAGCACATGCAACCATTGCCGGAATTGGAATTTTAATTGAAAAATCTTTCCAGCCGGGCAGAAAAAAATTAGAAGAACAGGGCTTTCATGTATATTCTCTTGTAAAAATCGCAAGCCTTGCGGATGGAAAGATTCAGTTTGCCAAGGAAGATTAACAATATACGCTGTGCGCAAAAATGCACAGCGTATATTGTTCTGTTAAAGGATTTGTCAGACTGGTTAGCCATAGATTTTCATCTATAGATAGTTTGGAAGTCAGGATGAATTGGATTGGAGTGTGCTTCATACACTATAACAGCACGGCTTTTGTTCCGCATACGGTACAGACGCAGTTGACTGTATCCCGGATAAAAAATCTAAGGCATATAAATATAATTCACACGATAAATATCGCTTTTTAATCCCAAAGAGTTGACAACTATAACGGAAAGTACATGATTTCCTTGGGGCATCTCTAAAGGACCTGTATAGACTGAAGAATTTTCTGTAGGATCAGTCCCATCCCAGGTATAATAGGCGGTACAGTCAGAAAGAACCTTTACGGTAATCATCTGCGGCTCCGCATAGGTTCCGCCATTTGGTGTTACTTTCGGCATATCCGGTGATTCATAGGAAATGGTATAAGTGGCAGTTACTACTTCGCTGTAGATTCCCTTTTCATTTCTGGTCACCGCTTTTAAGACGGTAGTTCCTTCTTCATTTAATGAAACCGGGGCATAGTAGGGGTTACCGTCAGATACCGGATCATTTCCATTTTCAGTATAAAAAATATCATATCCCTTTTCAGAAGAAATGGAAACTGTCAATGGTTTCTTGTAGGTTCCGGAAATATTGCTGAACCGCGGCTGCTCCACAAGATAATCGGAAAACAAATCCAGCATGGAGCTGCTTTTTACTTCCTCGCAAAGAGCAAGAATCTTATTATATTCTTTATTTTTATCATAAATTGCAATGAGTTTTTCACAGGACTCCCGGTCTGTCTTATCCTTTGCAATCCAGGATTCCAGAATAGAAACTGCCGCTTCCTCTTCATTCGTTTCCATATAAATTTCAAGGAGCTGCTTTTCTGCATCCTTATCTTCCGGATGTAAATTCAGAGCATTTTTGAATGAAAGAACTGCATTTTCATAATCTCCGGCATCCTGATATTCCATTCCCTGTGCAAATTGATACGCATAGCTGTTCCTGTGTTTTTTTTGTATATCCTGATACAAAAAGAACAATGTCAGTACTGCTGCTAAAATTACAATGCAGATAGTTCCCCAGATGCAGACACTTCTTTTCCGACCCGGCTTTTTTTTCTTCGGATAAGCGGTATCCGATGCATCTGTTTTGTCGTATTGAGAAGATGTTGTGGTTCCTTTCGTTCCATTTTGAATAATGTCACTTAACATATCATCTTCTAAGAAATTATAATCCGGAACTAACTGGACTTCTGTTCCGCATATACTGCAATAGACCTTGTCTTTTTGGATTTCTGCTCCGCATTTTTTACATTTCATAGATGATACTCCGGCTATTGCATCATAGCTTCTACACAATTATTCATCAGCATAGCAATTGTCATCGGACCGACGCCGCCCGGAACCGGCGTGATCATGGACGCTTTTGCCGCTGCCTCATCAAATTTCACATCTCCGGCAAGCTTGTTATTCTCATCCCTATGGATTCCGACATCAATGACAACAGCACCCTGCTTTACATAATCTTCGGTAATAAATTCCTTTTTGCCAATGGCAACAATCAAAATATCTGCACTGCTGCAGATTTCTTTTAAATTCTTTGTATGGGAATGTGTAACTGTAACGGTCGCATTTTCACGAAGCATTAATAATGCCATCGGTTTTCCTACAATATTGCTTCTACCGACTACAACACAATTTTTTCCGTCGATTTCCACGTCAGAACGTTTTAAAAGTTCAATAATTCCTGCCGGAGTACAGGATACAAAACCCGGCTGTCCAATGGTCAGAGAACCTACGCTTTCCGGATGGAAGCCGTCTACATCCTTTTTTGGTGAAATGGCATTGATAATTGTCTTTTCATCAATATGTGCCGGAACCGGAAGCTGCACTAAAATACCGCTTACCGTATCATCTGCATTTAAATCTGCGATTAACGATAACAGCTCCTCCTGTGTAGTTTCCTCCGGTAATTCAAAAGCTTTGGAATTGATACCGATATACGCACAGGCTTTTTTCTTATTATTTACATAAACACTCGAAGCAGGGTCATTTCCAACTTGAATAACTGCTAAAGTGCCTTCTATGCCCTGTTCCTTTAACTTTGCTACTTTTATCTTTAATTCTTCTTTGATTTCTGCTGAAATTTTCTTGCCATCAATAATCTGTGCCATAATATCCTCCCTCAATCCTAGAATAATCCTGTGATACAGCCGCTCTCATCTACATCAATATTATTTGCTGCCGGAACCTTTGGTAATCCTGGCATTGTCATAATTGCACCTAAAACAGCCACTACAAATCCTGCACCTGCAGATACATATACTTCTCTTACATTTACTGTAAATCCGGTCGGCCTTCCTAGTTTGGTCGGGTCATCGGATAAGGAATACTGCGTTTTTGCAAGACAGACAGGGAAATCTGCCATACCAAGGTCTGTAATTCTCTGCAATTCCTTTTTAGCAGCCGGACTATAAGTGACGCCGTCTGCACCGTAGATTTCTTTCGCAATGGTTTCGATTTTTTTCTCTAAGCCTGCTTCATCCGGATAAAGTACCTTGAAATTGCTCTCCTTTTGCTCTAAGGTCTCAAGCACCTTATTAGCAAGGGCAATTCCGCCTTCTCCGCCTTTTTCCCATACCTCAGATAAAGCAAATTCACAGCCGCGTTCTTTGCAGAAATTCTCGACGTAATCGGTTTCCGCCCTGGTATCGGTAATGAAGGAATTTAAAGTTACAACGATTGGCACCTGATACTTCTGCAGGTTCTCAATATGCTTTTCAAGGTTGACAATTCCTTTTTTGAGTGCATCCATATTCTCTGCTGCAAGCTCTGCTTTTGGTACGCCGCCGTTGTATTTTAAGGCACGAACAGTCGCTACCAATACGACACAGTCCGGATGCAGACCTGCCTTACGGCATTTTATATCGAAAAATTTCTCTGCACCTAAGTCTGCGCCAAAACCTGCTTCTGTTACTACTATATCTGCAAGCTTTAAACCGGCTTTTGTTGCCTTTACACTGTTGCAGCCATGTGCGATATTGGCAAATGGTCCGCCGTGAACGATAGCCGGGGTATGCTCTAAGGTCTGAATCAGATTTGGCTTTAAAGCGTCCTTTAACAAGGCTGCCATTGCTCCAGTCGCATGTAAATCCTCTGCTGTTACCGGCTTTCCATCAAAGGTATAGGCAACAATTATCTTAGAAAGCCGTTTCTTTAAATCCTGCATATCATCTGCAAGACATAAAATTGCCATGATTTCAGATGCTACGGTAATTACAAAATGATCTTCTCTTACCATACCATCCATTTTATTGCCAAGACCTACCACAATATTCCGAAGTACCCGGTCGTTCATGTCCAGACAGCGTTTCCAAACAATCTGTCTTGGGTCGATATGCAACGCATTTCCCTGCTGAATGTGATTGTCTAATAATGCTGCTAAAAGGTTATTTGCAGAAGTAATGGCATGAAAATCTCCTGTAAAGTGAAGATTCAAATCCTCCATCGGTACGACCTGTGCATAGCCGCCTCCTGCAGCACCGCCTTTGATTCCAAAGCAGGGACCTAAGGACGGCTCGCGCAAAGCAAGGACTGCTTTTTTATTTAATAGACCGAATGCCTGTCCTAAGCCTACGCTGGTAGTTGTCTTTCCCTCTCCTGCCGGAGTTGGATTGATGGCAGTTACAAGTACTAACTTTCCATCCGGGTTCTTTGCCGATTTTTCCAGCAATTCATCAGATAATTTAGCTTTATATTTTCCGTAAAGCTCTAAATCATCTTCTGCGATGCCTAATTTTGCTGCAACTTCTTTAATCGGAAGCAGTTTTGCTTCCTGTGCGATTTCAATATCTGTTTTCATTTTGAGGGATCCTCCTATGTATTTAATTGAGCTTAGTAATTTTTTTTACATCTAAAATTACAAAGGTTCTATACACATTCTTCTATATACTGTTCAAACTCTTCCGGAGACATCAATATCTTTCGCGGTTTTGTTCCTTCCTCAGGACCTACCAGACCGGCTTCTTCTAACTGATCCATAATCCTTGCCGCCCGGTTAAATCCGACTTTAAAACGACGCTGAATGGAACCGATAGAACCTTTCTCACTTTCAATTAAGAATCTTCCAACCTCCGTAAAGAGCACATCTTTATCATCTGCGGTATGAGAACCGTCCGATATAGACATAGAGATATTCTCTGACTGCGCCATTTTTTCCTGAACCACTGTATTATACTGTACGGTACCGTTCTGAGTTTTCAAAAAGTCTACCACGTCGGAAACTTCTTTATCGGAAACAAACGCACCCTGTACACGGAGCGGCTTCTGATAATTCTGCGGGAAGAAAAGCATATCTCCCTTTCCGAGCAGCTTCTCTG
>CAYWXJ010000109.1:0-7481 GCA_964462405.1 uncultured Eubacterium sp. | reverse complement strand
ATGCCAGAAATTTTCCGTGAGGTCCGTATTTTATGACCATATTTCTTCCGCATTCTTCACAAATCACATCTGTTACTTCGTCTTCAATCTTGACTTTTTCCAAATCCTTTTCCGCAATTTCTACTGCTTCTTTTAAATCCGGATAAAAATTACTTACTACTGTTTTCCAGTTTACCGTTCCCTCTTCCACTTTATCTAAAAGGGATTCCATATTTGCCGTAAAGTGCTCATCTACAATGGAAGGGAAGGATTCTTTCATAATGGAATTGACAACCTCTCCTAATTCTGTCACATACAGATTCCTATCCTCTTTTACTACATACCTTCTTGCCAGAATCGTTGTAATTGTAGGAGAATAGGTACTTGGCCGTCCGATACCAAGCTCTTCTAATGTCCGGACTAACGATGCTTCCGTATAATGTGCCGGCGGCTGGGTAAAATGCTGTTTTTCTTCAAACTCCTGTAATTTTAAAGAGGTATTCTCATCAATCGCCTTTAACAGAACATTGTTCTCTGCTTTTTCATCCTCATCACTGGTATAGACAGACATAAAACCGTCAAATGCGATCTTAGACGCAGATACATGAAACCGGTAATCGCCTGCTTTGATTTTTACGGAAGTAGTTTCATATACCGCATTGCTCATTCTGCTGGCTGTAAAACGTTTCCAAATCAACTGATACAGACGGAACTGGTCTCTCGATAAGGATTCCTTTATCATGACCGGTGTTCTTGCAATATCGGAAGGACGAATGGCTTCGTGGGCATCCTGTATCTTTCCGGAGTTTTTCTTCTTTCCGGCACTTTTTGCCGCATATTCCTCACCATAGGCACCTGTAATATACGTTTTCGCTGCCTGATCCGCTTCCTCAGAGATACGCACGGAATCGGTCCTTAAATAGGTAATCAATCCGACTGTTCCCTGTCCCTTTATGTCTACACCCTCATAGAGCTGCTGGGCAATACGCATGGTCTTCTGAATGGAAAAATTAAGCGTCTTAGATGCCTCCTGCTGCAATGTACTGGTGGTAAACGGAAGGGGCGCTTTTTTGACGCGCTCACCTTTTTTCACTTCAAGTACCTGATAATCGGCATGTTCTATCTCTTTTTTGATTTTTTCTAATTCCTGCTGTGTGGAAATCGTCATTTTTCCGGAGACATTTCCGTAAAATTTGGCTGTCAGAGGACGTTTTGCCCCCTCAATCTCAAGCTTTGCATCCAAAGTCCAGTATTCTTCCGGGATAAAGGCATTGATTTCCTCTTCTCTGTCACAGATAATCCGCAGTGCCACGGACTGCACCCTTCCGGCACTCAAACCGCGCTTTACCTTTACCCACAAAAGGGGACTGATCTTATATCCTACCATACGGTCTAACATTCGTCTTGCCTGCTGTGCATCTACTAAATCCATATCTATCTCTCGGGGATTTTTCAGAGAAGCCTTTACCACATTTTGTGTAATTTCATTAAAACTGATCCGGCAGGCCTTTTTATCCTCTAATTTTAACGCCTGTGCTAAATGCCAGGATATGGCTTCCCCTTCCCGGTCAGGGTCAGTTGCAAGGTAAACTTTATCGGCTTTTTTTACTTCTTTACGGAGCTTTGCAAGAATATCTCCCTTTCCCCGTATGGTAATATATTTCGGTTCGAAATCATGCTCCACATCAATTCCGAGCTGACTTTTTGGCAAGTCCCGTACGTGCCCGTTCGAGGCAGTCACCTCATAATTTTTCCCCAAAAACTTTTTGATTGTTTTAACTTTTGCCGGTGATTCCACGATTACCAGATACTTTGCCATAATTCAAAAACTCCTTTTATGCTTGTTTCATTTTTTCCTGTAATGATTTTTAAAATATTCTTCTATGAATCCTTTTGACTGCAGCCGCACCAACAAGTCTGCCATCTTTGCGGCGGGGATTTTTGTCATCTGTACCAACTCTTCCATATTCTTGGTATGTAAATCGAAACAACTATACACCAACAATTCTTCTTTTTCAAGTAAATTTTTTATTTTTTCCATATCGGCAGTGCTGTTTATGGATGCAAGACCAAGTTCTGAAAGCAGATCCTCACAGGAAGTCACAATTCCTGCTCCCTGCCCGATCAGCGTATTACATCCATAGCTGAGCGCATCATCCATTCTTCCCGGAACCGCATAAATCTCCTTTCCCTGTTCTAAAGCAAAATCTGCGGTAATCAAAGAACCGCTTCTTTTTTTTGCTTCTACAATAATTACAACCTCTGAAAAAGCACTGATCAGGCGGTTTCTTGCCGGAAATTGCCTGGCCATCGGCTTTGTTCCCGGCGGATATTCAGAAATGATTCCTCCGCTTTTTGGAATCCTCTCATAAAGCTCTCCTGCTCCTCTTGGATAACAAATATCCACACCGCAGCCTAAAACGGCATAGGTCTTTCCGTTTCCACGAATCGCTCCCCAATGCCCAAAGGAATCCACCCCTGCTGCCATTCCGCTTACAACACCAACTCCACAGGAAGAAAGTCTTTCTCCTAACTCTAATGCGGCCGCTCTCCCATAAGAGGAACACATCCGTGCCCCTACAATAGCCGCCAGCTTTTCATTTTCTTCCGGCAGGCTTCCTTTATAAAACAGCGCGTACGGACAATCGGAAAGCTGTAAAAGCTGTTCTGGGAATGCTTCTTCCTCTGTTGTAATCATAGAAATCCCCATTTCTTTCAGATGATTCCATTCTTTTTCTAAATCCCAGAAGCGTCTGCTTTCTATGACGGCATCCGCATCAGCTTCACAGATTCCCTTTACATCGGAAAGCTGCCGCTTTGTCAATCTGTAAACTTCTTTTGCGCTGCCACAATATTCTACTAACTTTTTCTTGTTTTTATTCCTGACTCCTGATATACACCGCAGCCAATACTGATATTTTTTATTTTCTTCCATCTTCTACTCCCAATATTTTTTGTCCTGTATCCGGTAACATACGGCTTCATTCAGATGACGAACGGCAATGTTTTCCGTTCCCTCTAAGTCCGCTATCGTTCTTGCTGTCTTTAAAATTTTGTAATAGCCTCTTGCCGAAAGCTCCATGGTCTGATAGATTTCTTTCATATATTTTTTTTGTTCCGAATCTAATTTACAGAATTTTTCAATATCCTTTGACGGAATCTGGCTGTTATAAGAAATATTTTCCCCTTGAAACCGATGCTGCTGCCGCTCTGACGCTGCTATTACCCGGCTTCGTATGTCTGCGGAGGTCTCATTCTCTCCTTTTTGCGTTAATTCTTCATAGCATACCAATGGTGCTTCGGCACATATATCAATTCTGTCTAACAGCGGCTTACTGACTCTTCCTAAATAACGCGCAATCTCCGCTTCTCTGCAGTTACATCGGCTCCGGTCAGGATAATAGCCGCATTTACAGGGATTCATAGCTGCCACCAGCATAAAATCCGACGGATACTTATAGGCGCCGGACTGACGCACCAGGACAATCTGTTTATCCTCCATAGGCTGACGCAGAACCTCTAAGGTTGATTTTTTGTATTCGGGCAGCTCATCCAAAAAAAGCACCCCTCTGTGGGCAAGACTGATTTCCCCAGGCTTCGGAATGGTTCCGCCGCCGGAAAGTCCATTTGTACTTATGGTATGATGCGGACTTCGAAATGGACGTTTCTGCACAAGGTTCCCATTCTGCGGTAAAATGCCGCAGATGCTGTAAATTTCAGATACTTCTAACTGCTCCTCCCTTGTCATCGGAGGCAGGATTCCCGGTATCCGCTTTGCAAGCATCGTCTTACCGCTTCCCGGCGGTCCGATCATCAGAAAATTATGCATTCCTGCTACTGCCACCTCACATGCGCGCTTTACCGTTTCCTGTCCATTTATCTCTGAAAAATCAGGTTCTGCTTCCTTTGATGCCGTTTCTTCTATATTAATAGGTACTTTTTCCCTATAGGTTCTTCCTTTCAGGTAAGAAACCAACTCTAAAATATCTTCTATTGCCCATATTTCCATTCCGGAAATTAATTTCGCTTCTGTCTGATTTGAAATCGGAAGTACGCATCTTTTTATCCCCTTCTCCTTTGCCATTGCTACAATAGGCAATATTCCACGCATGGGCTGTACTTTGCCGCTTAAGCTGATTTCACCTAACACCAGCGTTTCTTTTAAGGATACCTGTTCGATTTCACCTAATGCCGCTAATATTGCAACGGCAATGGGAAGGTCAAATCCTGTTCCTGATTTTCTTACATCCGCCGGAAACAGATTTATCGTAATCCGCTTTGCCGGAAGATGATAGCCGCAGCTATGTAATGCGGTGCGCACCCGCTCTCTTGCTTCTCTGACTTCGGAAGAAAGAAATCCTACCATATCAAATACCGGCATACCGTCGCTTATGTCTGCCTCGACCTGAATACATACACTTTCTATACCGCGGACAATGGCGGTCATTACCATACTATACACAATTATCACTCCCTGATAAATTCATCTAATGGGATTATGCGGCGAAACGCCGTTCTGAAATTACAGATAAAAAGATGGAAACATTGTAACATAGATTCCATCTTTTTTTAATACTTTTAGAAATTATTTTTCAATTTTTCCAATGCTTTTTTTTCAATCCTTGATACATAAGACCTTGAAATATGCATCTGATTTGCGATCTCTCTCTGAGTAACCGGTCTTTGGTCTTTTAACCCATAGCGCAGTTGTAAAATCTCTTTTTCTCTCTCGTCTAATACATCCGGCATCAATTCGTAGAGTCTTAAGATTTTCCGTTTCAGCTCTAACTGTTCCACCACATCCTTTTCTTCTGCTTCTACAATATCCATCAACTGAATCTGATTGCCCTCTTTGTCCGTGCCGATTGGCTCATACAAAGAAACCTCTCTGGAACTTTTTTTCCTGGAACGAAAATACATCAGCAATTCATTCTCAATGCACCGCGCCGCATAAGTGGCGAGTTTACTTCCATGATTTTCCTGAAAGGTGGACACGGCTTTTATCAGTCCAATCGTTCCGATGGAAATCAAATCCTCCATATCCTCTCCGGCATTCTGGTATTTTTTGGTCACGTGTGCTACCAAACGCATATTCCGCTCAACCAATACCTTCTTTGCTTCCTGGTCTCCCTCTTTCCACCGTTTTAAGTATTCCTGCTCTTCTTTTGCATTTAGAGGGGATAAAAAAGTTTTCAAGCCTGCACCTCAAAAACTTACTTAATATATCCTATGAATGGGGCATGTTGTTCGTGCCTTTCCATCTTTTTATTTGCATATCCTATTTTTTTCGATATAATCGTAGCATAAACTATTTTTTCGGGAGGATGCCTTGAAACGTACATTTACTTATTCCATTGCCAATACAGAAGAGGGTATGTCCATACTCGCATTCTTAAGAGCCAACGGCTATTCTAACCATGTTATCAAAGAATTAAAGAAAACTCCGGAAGGCATACACCGCAATGGTGTCCGGACATACACGACAGGAATTTTGCACGCAGGAGACCTATTAGCCATCACTCTGACAGAAGATTCTGTTTCCGAAAACATCGTCCCTGTACCTGCTCCGCTGGATATTCTCTATGAGGATGATGATCTTTTCGTCATCAATAAGGCTGCCGGAATGCCTGTGCACCCTTCCATCAATCATTATGAGAACACCCTCGCCAACGCTTTGGCCGCCTATAATGAAGCGAAAAATACCCCTATGACCTTCCGGTGCATCAACCGTTTAGACCGGGATACCAGCGGACTTACCATTGTCGCAAAACATCTACTTTGCAGCGGACGCTTAGGCGATGCCATGAAGAAGCGGGAAATCCACCGGGAATACCTCGGAATTGCTGACGGATATGTGGAGGATTCCGGCACTATCTGCGCCCCTATCGGACGTGTCGGAAACTCTCTCATGGAACGTAACGTCGATTTTGAAAAAGGGGAACCTGCCATTACCCATTTTAAGCGTTTGAAATATGAAAACGGGCTCTCCTTAGTTTCCTTTGTATTGGAAACCGGGAGAACCCATCAGATTCGTGTACATATGAAATATCTGGGGCATCCTCTGATCGGGGATTTTCTCTATCACCCGGACAACCATCTCATGCCCCGTCAGGCGCTCCACGCCTACAGGCTTGCCTTTTCCCATCCGATTACCGGAAAAGCCATGTCCTTTTCGGCACCTGTGCCGGAGGACTTTATCTTAACTCCATAGCCTGCGGCTTAACGGATACGCTCGGTAAGACCTACCTTTTTCTGTACCTTGCGCAATGTCTTTGTTGCATAGTACTGCGCTTTTTCATCATTCATTTTAATCATAGAATCTAAATAGGTCTTATCTGCCATCAATTCTTCGTAATGTGCCTGTAATGGCGCTAAATCATCTGCAACCGCTTCACCTACCGCAAGCTTGAACTCTCCATAACCTCTGCCGTCAAATTCTTTTTCAATGGCTGCATAATCCTTTCCGGTCACACAGCTATAAATATCCATTAAGTTACTGATACCCGGTTTCTCCTCTGCATAGCGTACCACACTGTCAGAATCGGTTACTGCCCGTTTGAATTTGCGGATAATCGTATCTCTGTCATCTAAAAGCCGGATGGTCGCATTGGCGTTTTCGTCTGATTTCGACATCTTCTTCTCCGGTTCCTGAAGGCTCATGATCTTCGCTCCTGCCTTTGGAATATAGGCTTCCGGAACGGTGAAAACATCTCCGTATATCGCATTGAATCTCTGTGCAATATCTCTTGTAATCTCTAAATGCTGCTTCTGGTCTACACCTACCGGAACCACATCTGACTGGTAAAGCAAAATATCTGCCGCCATAAGCACCGGATATGTATACAATCCTGCATTGATATTGTCGGCGTGTTTTGATGCCTTATCCTTAAACTGTGTCATACGATTCAATTCGCCCATATAGGTAAAACAGCCTAAAATCCAGCTCAATTCCGCATGTCCGGACACATGGGACTGATAATAAATACAGTTCTTTTCCGGGTCTAAGCCTGCTGCTACATACAATGCATATAAGGAACGGGCATTCTTCCGGAAATCTGCAGGAACCTGTCTGACGGTTAAGGAGTGCAGATCCATAACTCCATACAGACACTCATACTCTTCGTTTAAGGTTACCCAGTTCTTTAAAGCTCCCAGGTAATTTCCCAGTGTCAAAGTTCCTGTTGCCTGCATTCCACTGTATAATATCTTCTTGTCGTTTAACATGTCTTAATCCTTCTTTCTTCTATTTTTCAATATATCGGTGCGGATATAGGCAAATACCTTCTCCTCTCCTTCCTCCGCAAGCATTTGCAGAAGCTTCTCTAACAAAGCCTTTGTTTCCTCATGCATCATGTAATGTCCTTTTCCATTCTCATAATATGCTAAGGGACTTCTGTCTGTATATTTCTCCTTCTGGTAATTTTTAGAAGCAGAAATCCTGTCAATAAACATCTCTACTACATACTTTTCCGGCATACGCATTCCTGTCATAAGTCCTGTGT
>CAYWXJ010000108.1:0-7534 GCA_964462405.1 uncultured Eubacterium sp. | reverse complement strand
TCCGTAGCTTTAAAGAAGCTGGGCTTTGAGACAATTATTGTAAACTGTAATCCGGAAACCGTATCGACAGATTATGATACCTCCGATAAATTGTATTTTGAACCGCTGACCTTAGAAGATGTATTAAGCATTTATAAGAAAGAAAAACCGTTAGGTGTTATCGCACAGTTCGGCGGGCAGACACCGTTAAATTTAGCGGCGGAGCTTAAGAAGAATGGAGTGAAGATTTTAGGAACCGCGCCGTCTGTCATTGATTTAGCAGAAGACCGTGACCTGTTCCGTGAGATGATGGAGAAATTAGAAATTCCGATGCCGGAATCCGGAATGGCGACTACCGTTGAAGAAGCAATTACCATTGCAAATAAGATCGGCTATCCGGTTATGGTTCGTCCGTCCTATGTGCTTGGCGGCCGGGGAATGGAAGTTGTTTATGATGATGAGAGTATGACGGAATATATGAAAGCGGCAGTCGGAGTGACACCGGACCGTCCGATTTTGATTGACCGTTTCTTAAACCATGCATTAGAGTGTGAGGCTGACGCCATCAGCGACGGAACCCATGCATTTGTACCGGCAGTGATGGAACATATTGAGTTAGCAGGTGTTCATTCCGGAGATTCTGCCTGCATCATTCCTTCGGTGCATATTTCACCGGAAAATGTGGAAACCATCAAGGAATACACCAGAAAAATTGCAGAAGAGATGCATGTGAAAGGTCTTATGAATATGCAGTATGCCATTGAAAACGGCAGAGTCTATGTATTAGAAGCCAATCCAAGGGCTTCCCGTACCGTACCGCTGGTATCTAAGGTGTGCAACATCCGTATGGTGCCGTTGGCAACGGATATTATTACATCTGAGATTACCGGAAGACCGTCACCGGTTCCGGAATTAAAGGAACAGGAAATTCCCAACTACGGTGTCAAAGAAGCCGTATTCCCGTTTAATATGTTTCAGGAGGTAGACCCGATTTTAGGGCCGGAAATGCGTTCCACAGGAGAGGTTCTTGGCTTATCGAAATCCTTCGGAGAAGCATTCTACAAGGCACAGGAGGCATGTCAGTCTAAGCTTCCGTTAGAAGGAACCGTACTCATTTCTGTCAGCAACCGGGATAAAGGCGAGGTAGAAGAGGTTGCAAGAAGCCTCCACGAAGACGGATTTAAAATCGTAGCGACCGGAGGAACCTATGATTTGATTCAGAAGGCAGGAATCCCGGCGAAGAGAGTCAACAAGCTTTATGAGGGACGCCCGAATATTGCAGATATGATTACCAACGGAGAGATTCAGTTGATTGTGAATACTCCGGCGGGAAAGGATGCGGTTACAGATGACAGCTATTTGAGAAAATCTGCAATTAAGCACAAGGTTCCGTATATTACTACACTTGCGGCAGCAAAAGCGACTGCAGAGGGTATCCGTTATGTGAGATCACATGAGGATGGCGAGTTAAAATCCCTACAGGAATTACACAGTGAAATTCACGATAAATAAGTAATAGAAGGTCAAAAGTCAATGGATTCTAAATGGGTTCATTGACTTTTTGAATCATGGAAAGCCATAAGGCTGGAAGGACAGTCAGGAGAAGAGAATGAGTAACAATAAGCGGATTCAAGGAGTTTTGTTTGATATGGATGGTCTTATATTAGACACCGAAAAATTATACAGCCGTTTCTGGCAGGAAGCAGCCAATGCACTGGGCTATCCCATGACAAGGGAGCAGGCATTAGGGATGCGCAGCTTGAACCGGGATGCCGGAGAAGCAAAATTAAAATCCTATTTCGGTGAAGAAGTTTCTTATACAAAAGTCCGGAATAAAAGAATCGCACTCATGGATGCATTTGTAGAAAAGGAAGGCGTGTATACAAAGCCGGGAATATTTGAGCTGCTGGATTTTTTGAAAAAAGAAGAAATCCGAACGGCAGTTGCGACCTCCTCGCCGATGGAGAGGACGATCAAATACTTATCTTCCGTAAATCTGCAGGACCGGTTCGATGCACTAATCAGCGGCTACATGGTCGAAAAGGGAAAACCGGAACCGGACATTTATATATATGCAGCAGGAGAATTAAAGCTTGCTCCGCAGGCTTGTCTGGTATTAGAGGATTCCCCTGCGGGGATTCTGGCTGCACACCGGGCCGGCTGTATGCCGGTTATGATACCGGATTTAGACCAGCCGGATGAGGATACGAAAAAGCTTCTTTTTGCAAAAACAGACACATTAGTTGGTGTGATAGATTTGATTGGTGAGACAAGTAGATGTTGATTTTTTAGCGGAGAAAACTTATTATTGAATTAAGAATAATTTATAGGGGAAGAAGTATGAGGGAACGGTTCAGGGGATTTTTAGAATTAGACAAGATAGTTCAGGCATTGAACAGCAATATTTTAATTTTAAGCATAAGAGAGAGTCTTGTCAGTTTGATTCCAATATTGATTGTGGGCACATTTGCTCTGGTAGGCAGGACCTTTCCGGTTCAGGCGTATCAGAACTGGATTATTGCGGTATTTGGGGGCGCATTATATAATTTTCTGCAGACCATTTATCAGGCCACCTTCGGGCTGCTTTCCATCTATATGACGATTAGCTTGTCCTCTAAATACAGTAATTACAGAGGCGCGAAGAATTATAATGCAGGAGCGGTTCTTTCGGCAACAGCGGCATTTGCAATATTCAGCGGTGTCATGTCAGATTCTACATTTCATCTTGACTATTTAGGACCTATGGGGATGTTTACGGCAATGGTATGTTCCATCATATCTGTCTGCCTGTATGAAATTATCTGGCAGAAAATCAATTTTACTGTGAATCTGTATTCTAATGGAATGGATAGTACATTTTATCATGTTTTAAAATCAATTATCCCGATATTTGTTATTATTGTGCTGTTTTCGGTTGTAAATATTGGAATTATAGAACTGTGCGGTGTGGATTGTTTTCAGACCTGGTTTTCAGACAGTCTTACCGGTTTGTTTGAAAATATGGGAAATTCTTTGCAGGTTACGCTTCTGTTTGTCCTTGTAGAACAGGTCATGTGGTTTTTTGGTATTCATGGAAGCGATGTCTTAGATGCCCCGAAGGATATGATTTTAGGGGAAGCAATGCAGCGTAATTTAGATGCTGTGGCAGCAGGAGAAGCAGCTACAGAGATTTTTACAGGAACGTTTTTGGATGTATTTGTATTGATGGGCGGATGCGGAGCTACTTGGGCATTGCTGATGGCGATACTGATTTTCAGTAAGAGAAGAAGCAACCGGGCATTGTCAAATGCGTCTGCAATTCCGATGATCTTTAATATTAATGAGATTATGGTATTCGGTCTGCCGATCGTGTGTAATCCGATTTTTTTGATTCCCTTTTTGCTGGCACCGCTGCTCATGGTGGTTACGAGTTATCTGGCAATCTGGCTGGGACTTGTGCCGGTTACAGTCAGGAGTATAGAATGGACGACTCCTGTGTTCTTAAGCGGTTATCTGGCAACCGGCTCAGTTGCGGGGGCTTTACTTCAGCTATTTAATCTTGGGCTGGGGATACTGGTGTATGCCCCGTTTGTCAAAATTTATGACCGCATGATTGAGAATACTACAAAAGAGAAAATGAAGCGGCTTGTAGAAGAACTTCAGAAAAGTGAGGAGAGCAGAGAACCAATTGAGCTTTTATCTCTTAAGAATGATTATGGCAATATTGCAAAGAATCTGGCAGATGAACTGGATATGTGGATTAAAAGCGGAGATATAACGCTTTATTACCAGCCACAGTACAATCATGAGGGCGAGATGACGGGGGCGGAAGCATTGCTGCGCTGGGAGCATCCGACATATGGAATGATGTATCCGCCGCTTGTGATTAAACTGGCAGAAGAAACGGGCAACCTTATGAATATGGAAAAAGCGATTTTCCGCAGGGCGGCAAAGGATATGAAAAAAATGGAGTCGGTGTTTGGGAAGATCAAACATATATCGGTGAATGTGACAGGTACTACGATACAGGGGGATGAATTTGAAGATTTCCTGCGGGAGTTAAAGGGAGAGTATCCGGAGGTCTGTGAACACATTCTGATTGAGATTACGGAACAGGCGGCACTTCGGATCGATAATCCATTTATTGAACGGCTGGCGAGACTGCGGGAGATGGGCTATGTATTTGGAATCGATGATTTCTCAATGGGAAATACATCTATAAAGTATCTTCAGTCTAATGTATTTTCACTGGTCAAATTAGACGGAGAAATCAGTAAGGATATTTTGGATAATACAAGAAGTAAGGAAATCGTATCTTCTATTGCACAGCTTACCCATGATCTTGGAGTTTCTGTCTTAGCGGAATATGTGGAAACAGAGCCGCAAAGACAGGTGTTAGAGGATGTAGGCTGTTATCTGTACCAGGGATATTTGTATAGTCCTGCGATTACTTTGGAAGAATTTTTAGAAAAGTGTAAATAAGTATGAACATGACAAAATAACGGTACTGTTACTAACAGTGAAAATTTACAGAAAGAGTGGTTGCTTTTTTTAACGTGGAATGTAATATATAAGTATAGTATATATAAACCGGGAGGGATGATTCGTGAAGAAGAGCAAAAACCGGGTGAAATATATTTTTTGTGTACTGTGGTTTTTGTTTGTAGGGATAGTAGGTCTTACATTTGGCGGGAAAGACAGTAATGCGGAAGAGAAAGTCATAAGGGTCGGCTGCACGGAGTACGGGCAGATGATACAGAAAAACGGAGATGACTTTACCGGATATGGGGTCGAATATCTTCAGATGATTACACAGTATACGGGGTGGAAATACGAATATGTTATGATTTCCGAGGAAGACCGGATCAAAGAATTAGAAAGCGGAAATATTGATTTGCTCTGTGATGTTTCCGAGGATGAAGTAGGAAAAGAAAATCTGCTGCTGAGTGAGGAAAATTGCAGTATGTACTATGGTCTGCTCTGCGCGAAGAAAGAGGATACCACGGTATTTTTTGATGACTTTGAAGCAATGAATGGAAAGAGGATTGCGATCAATGTCAGCAGATATATGGAAGAAATGCTGGTGGAATTTTCTATAGATCATCAGATTGCATATACTCCGGTATATTGTTCAAGCTTTGCAGAGATGGAAGCCGCATTGGAAAACGGTAAGGCGGATCTGATGGTCGCATCGAACCAGCGGGATTTAGAAGGATATAAATTCGTAGCAAAGGTCGGAGTAAGAAATCAGTTTTTTGCGACATCAAAGGACAAGGCCGATTTGATGGAGCAGATCGATTTTGCAAGCAGGCAGATTAAGTTAAAACAGCCGTTTATCATTGCAACTCTCTATGATGAATATTATGGCAGACCTGTAAATGTTCTGACCGGAACAACACGGGAGGAGTATGAATTCATTCACAGCGGCGAGCCTGTGTGTGTGGTATGCGATGCGGGCAGTTTTCCGGTAGGATATGTGGATGAGAGGACAGGAGAATACAGCGGTATCTATGCAGATGTGTTAAAGATGATCGGCGATGAAAGCGGACTTGATTTTGAGTTTATTCCGGTGGAGAATTATAGTGAAGCATGGGATATGCTGGGAAGCGGCGAAGCGGATATGTCAGCCGGAATGTATTTGAATGATGCATTAGCAGAGGAGTATGGTATTACCTATACGAACTCTTATGTATACATGAATTATACCATGATAGAAAAGGCGGACACACTTCTGTCTGATTCGCCTGAAATTGCAGTTCCAAAGAACTATATCGGAATTCAGGCTATGATTAAGGAGAAGTATCCTGATTGGCAGATCGTGCTTGCGGAGGATATTGAAGAGAGCCTTAATATGGTTGAGAATGGTGAAGCAGAGGGAACGCTTTTGAATTCTGTCTTTTTACAGACAGCGTATAATCTGAATGATTATGAGACCCTTGTCATTATGCCGATGAATGAGGTGGCAGTACCGATGAGATGCGGCTTGGGCGGTGAACATGCAGAGCTTTTAAAGCAGATTCTGAATAAAGCGATCTCACATATTTCTTTAGAGAATTTTGAACGCTGTGTGACAGAGAATGCCATCAATGTAGCGTATGAACCGTCCATAGAAAATATTATAAAAAAATATTTTTCGTTTGTAGTGGGTATCATAATTATAGTTGGCGTGGCATTTGTCAGTGTGCTTTTTGTAAGGGAGCGGCATTATAAGTATCTTGCGATGACCGACAGGCTGACAGGACTTTGGAATGGAATAAAGTTCCGCAGGGAAGCGGAAATGCTTCTTGTCCATAACCGGAAGAAGGAATATCAGTTGATTTCTTTGGACATGGAACGTTTTAAGTATGTGAATAATGATATGGGAGAAAAGGCGGCGGATAAGATTTTACAGATTGTCGGCAAACGTCTTCATGAGCAGTTTGGAAATACTGCTTTGTACGGCAGAGAAATGGCAGATATGTTCTGGATTCTGGCAGAAAAGAGGGAAAATTTAGAAGAAGTCCTTCATAAGATTTCAGAGGAGATCATATTTGAAAATAATGGTGTAGAGCACAGATATAAGCCGATTTTTAAATTTGGAATCTGCGGAATTGAAGAATTAGAGCTGCCGATCAGCGAATATATTGATCGGGCGATCGTGGCACGAAAAGCTATCAAGGGAAATGCCGGGAAGTCTATAGAATACTATGATAATGAAATGGCAGATATGATTTCCAATGAACGCAGAATAGAGAAACGGATGGAAACGGCTTTAAAGAATCGGGAATTTGTTGTTTACTATCAGCCGAAATATCAGTTGAAGTCAGAGACTATCATAGGAGCGGAAGCCTTAGTGCGCTGGATAGACCCGGAAGAGGGTCTGGTATCACCGGGTGTATTTATTCCGGTTTTTGAACGGAATGGGTTTATTATCCAGTTGGATTTTTACGTTTATGAAGAAGTCTTAAAGGATATGACAAAATGGAGAGAGGAAGGCAGAAAACAGATTGTAGTATCGATGAATGTTTCAAGAGCCCATATCGGAACGGTAGATTTCTTAAAGAACCTGATAGAATTGGTTGACCGGTATGAAATGCCGCATGATTTGATAGAGCTGGAATTGACAGAAACGATACTTGGCGGAAAACGGCAGGATATTTTAGGATTCATTTCAGCCTGTAAAGCAGCAGGATTTAAGATTTCCATAGATGATTTCGGAAGCGGATATTCTTCCTTGAATCTGTTAAAGGAGCTTCCGGTGGATGTGCTTAAGATAGACAGAGAATTTTTAAATGAAACGGAAGAATCTGAAAAGAGCAGTATTATCGTGGAACAGGTTGTCGAAATGGCGACGAAAATTAACATAGGGACTCTGTGTGAAGGTGTAGAAACCAGAGGACAGGCAGAATTTTTAAAACAGATCGGCTGTGATATGGCGCAGGGATTTTTATATTCCAGACCGGTGCCGAGGAACGAATTTGAGGAACTGCTGGGGGCGTAGGCATCCGGCAGTTTTTTAGTATGACGGGCATGGTAATCAGAGGGTGGATAAACTACTTTGCGTTAAGCTCGATGAAAACAACAATGAACGGCATAG
>CAYWXJ010000107.1:6408-7575 GCA_964462405.1 uncultured Eubacterium sp. | reverse complement strand
GATGGCAGGGACAAAACATAAGAAACTGCCGGCAAGGGAAAAGAAACTAAGAGCAGAAGTGAAAAAGGATTTGCAGGAACAGGGTTTCCTTCCACCAGACAAGCCAAGACTGAACCGGAAGAAATATGTCGAGGAGGCAATACAGGAGTGGAATGATAAAGATAAAGATTTTTATGCATGGGAATTTTACCTGTATGAGGCTGTCAGTATTATGCTGGGATCCACTGATCGGCAGCTAAGAGTAAGCCCGGAAGCAGTTGGTGTTGCAAAGTGCCTAAAACTTGCCATCCGACTGAAGGAATTTTCCGATAAGCTGAAATCAGAGGGAAGGACGCAGTATAAGTTAGCAGAGCAGATTGATTATATCAAAGATATATTGGAGGCATAGGGGAGTCTAGAGGAATCAGATGAAGGAAAGCAGGAGCAGAATGTATAAAAACAGTAAAGAAAAAAGGCAGTTTTCCATAAGGTCGAGGAAGCAAATGGAATATGACCAGTATGAAAGGGAATGTCCGGAGGAATTGAAAAAAATCTTAAGAGAAAAACCATATGCCTTACGGAAAGAAAAGTTATAGAAAACAGTTTCACAGTGTGCAGGATGAAGGAGAAAAATAAAAATGTGCAGATTTAAAAGTGGAATTATTTTGAAAACAAGATGCGTGGTAGCGGAAGGAGTAAACGACAGCCACACAGATTTATTGGAAAAACTGAATATTGAGGACACAGAAACCAATGCCATGACCAGGTTTGTGCGGGTAGAACTTTTACCACCGAATAATGAATGGTGGACAGACCCGGATACATGGAACATCAATGTGGATCAGGATATTTTACCGGACTGGTATAAAGAAGATCAGGAAAAATATAATGCAGAGTTCCGGCAGGCTGTGAAAGACTGGTGGAAAGAACATGTGCTTATTGACCAGAAAATTGAAGAGCTAAGCAGCGGATATTACCGGTTAAAGAGATGCGAGGTAAAGCGATTACTTAAAGACGTACAGGTGATGTGCGACAGTTCCACAGTACAGGAGATGTACGGCAGTTCCACAGTACAGGAGATGTACGGCAGTTCCACAGTACAGGAGATGTGCGGCAGTTCCACAGTACAGGATATGTACGGCAGTTCCACAGTACAGGAGATGTGCGGCAGTTCCACAGTACAGAAGA
>CAYWXJ010000107.1:0-6308 GCA_964462405.1 uncultured Eubacterium sp. | reverse complement strand
GTACGGCAGTTCCACAGTACAGGAGATGTGCGGCAGTTCCACAGTACAGAAGATGCACGGCAGTTCCACAGTACAGGAGATGTACGGCAGTTCCACAGTACAGAAGATGTACGACAGTTCCACAGTACAGGATATGTGCGGCAGTTCCACAGTACAGGAGATGTACGGCAGTTCCACAGTACAGGAGATGTGCGGCAGTTCCACAGTACAGAAGATGTACGACAGTTCCACAGTACAGGATATGTACGACAGTTCCACAGTACAGGAGATGTACGACAGTTCCATTGCCAGGGATTATCATAATAAGAAAATATATGTTTCAGATGAAACAAGCCTTGAAATTGTCCGCAAAGTTAGCGTCAGCAAATATGGAGCGGAGTTCGGCTTATTACAATAATGGATGCATAATATGCAAGTCCGCCAAAATCAAAGGAGCATTATGCCCCAGATATTTAGTAACGACAAAATGGGGAGTAACCGAAGGTTGGTATAATCCTAATGTGAAAAGTTGGTATGTATTATTTTGGTTTGTGACAACAGGTTATGAAGAATATAACATAGATTTTGACAGAGGTACATATCCGAAAATAATCAGAGTGCCAGATGACGGGAAAGTAGAGATAACAGCATGGATACCATACCGACACATGACAGGTTTGGACTGGTAATGATCAGAGGTGTTCTTTATCAGATCGTGGATATCGGGTTGCGGATGCTGGAGCCGAAGGAGTTGTACGGATGTCAGGGAGTACCGGATGATTATATCATTGACCATGACTGCTGCGGCAAACCAATATCAAGAAGCGAGCAGGTAAGGAAATGCGGAAATATGGTATGCCCGCCGATTCCTGCAGCATTAGTAAAAGAAAATCTGCCCGAACTGTGCGTGGGGCATACGGTTAAGGAAAAAGAGCTGCGAACAATCCTCACGGGAGGAATGACAGAACTGATTACTTTCAAGAATAAGGACAAAAAGAGTTTTGATGCCAGGCTATACTGGGATGCGGATAAGAAAAGAATCGCATTGAGATTTGATGAAAATACGCCGGTAGAAACAGGTATCAACTGTCCGATTTGTGGAAGCCCGTTGAATAAAACAAAGTACGGATATTCCTGCAGTAAGCATGTGAATAAAGAGGAAGGCTGTAAATTTATTATTGGGAGTATTGCAGGTGTTCTGATTGATGAAAAGCAGCTCTATAAATTAGTGAATACCGGGAAAACAGATCTGCTTACCGGATTTAAACCAAAAGAAAAAGGAAAGCAGCCATTTTCTGCATATTTAGTATGGAAGCCGGATGAGGAGAAGATTGCTTTTTCGTTTCCAGATCATGATAGAACAAAGGAAAAAAGTAATTATATGTGTCCGGTATGCCACCAGCATAACCTTTTAAAAACCTTTTATAATTACAACTGTGAATGTGGTTTTAAGATGAATTTTGTTATTGCAGAAAGAACGATTCCGGATGAACAGATCAAGAAGCTGTTCCTTCGGGGAGAAACAGATTTGATTACAGGTTTCTATTCGTCGAGAAAAAGAAAAATGTTTTCGGCGAAATTAGTGATAGAAGGAAAAGAGGTTAAGTTTTCTTTTCCTAAAAAGAAGGAGTAGAAGATGATGAGTGCAAATGAAATAAAAAAGATAGTCATTGCAGGTATTTTATTGATATGCATTACCTATTGTGCCAGAAAGAGAAGAAAATGAGAGGAATTGAAATGAATGAACAGGAAATGAAACAGGCTCATGTAGAGGCAGAGAGTGTGCCAGACAGTGCATATGCACGCAGAATGTGGGCATATGCAGAGAAATTGGGACTTGCCAAAGACAGCGATGAGAATGAGGAGGAACGGAACCATGATGAATTACGATGAATTTAAAGAGTTTGTATGTGACAAGATATGTCGTTTCCTTCCGGATGAGTACAGGGATGCTGATGTAAGGATTGAATCGGTGATTAAAAATAATGACAGAAAACGGGATGCATTAGTCATTCAAAGAGGGGAGCAGAAAACCTTCCCAGTGGCATCCCCGGTTATATACATGGATCATTATTATGAAAATTATAAATCAGGAATTCCCATGGAAGATATTTTGAGCAGTATTGCAGAGAACAGGATGGACAGGGAAATGGATACAGATATTCCAGATATCCTTAATTTTGAAAATGTGAAAGACCTTATTGTATGCCGCTTGGTCAATTATGAACGCAATAAGCAGTGGCTGACAGATAAGCCGCATAAGGGAATGGAAGATATGGCTATTGTATATTATATGCATCTTGGAAAAAAAGATATCGAAAGCATATCTGTTTCAATTACCAACAGTCTGCTTGACTACTATGGAATCACGATAGATGAACTTCATTCCATTGCGTTATCCAATCTGGAAAAGGTTTCTCCGTTCCGTTTTAACACTATGCATGATGTGCTCTTGGAACTTATGGTGCAGGATACCATGAACCAGTTGGGAATTGATAAGGAAGAAGCAACTGAAATAGTATCCCAGACAATACCATTAGATGATGGAATGCAGATGTATTGTCTGTCTAACCGTGACAATGTATACGGTGCAGCACAGATTATTAAGACAGAAATTCGGGAGATGATTGCAGGGCAAGTGGGTGGTGACTATTATATTATTCCATCTTCAGTCCATGAGCTGCTGATTATTCCCAAAACAGAAAATTATGATTACAGGGAACTGGAGGAGATGGTAAAAGATGTCAATGCATCACAGGTTTTACCGGAGGAACAACTTTCAGATCATGTATATGAATATGATGCAGAAAAGAAAATGCTGTACAGGAGTGACTGTAGGGAAGAAACCAGAGAATATCAGGATCAGGAGAAAGAAAGACCGGAATTGCAGTCTAGATTACATAAAGGCAGCAGATAAAAGGCTGGCAGTCAGAAGTGGAAGTGACGGACAGGTAGCAGGAAATAAGACATGTTGGAGGTTATTTCAGTGTTTCAGGATAATAAAAAAAGAGAGCAGATTGCCAGAATCGAGGCGGAGGAGAAGGAAGAATGGAACGATTTTTATAACGGCATTTCCAAGCGGATCAGTGAGGTTCGTCTGGAGAAAAATATCGGGGTAGCTGATCTTGGAGATAAGGCAAACATAGATGCCAGTCATATTTACCGGGTAGAGAAGAATAAAAAACATGCCGGACTGATTAGTCTGGTCAAGATTGCGAGAGGGCTTGGAGTATCCGTGGATGATCTATTGCCAATAGAAACAGAGTCGGAAGAAACAAAAAGGATCAAACATATCCTGAATGAATGCAATCCTATGCAGCTAAAAGAAATCAATAAATATTTAGACCAGAAATATGGGAGAAAATGAAAAAGAAAGTGGAGGAATCATATATGAGCAGATGCAAGATTATTGCGGTTGCAAACCAAAAAGGCGGAGTCGGAAAGACAACGACCTGTGTCAATCTGGGAATTGGGCTGACCAGAGCAGGGAAAAAGGTACTTTTAGTGGAGGCAGATGCCCAGGGAAGCATGTCAGTGAGTCTTGGAATTGCGGAACCGGACGCGTTGGAAACAACAGTGGCAAGTTTTATGGAACAGGCAATGAATGATGAGGAGCCAGAGATTGAAAGTGGGATCATACATCATGATGAGGGGGTGGACTTTATTCCCGCCAATATCGAACTGTCCGGTCTGGAAACATCTCTTGTAAATGTAATGAGCAGAGAAATGGTACTCAGACAGTGTCTGGCTTCTGTGAGGGATAAATATGATTACATACTGATTGACTGTATGCCTTCCCTGGGAATGGTAACAATTAATGCACTGGTGGCAGCGGATGAGGTGTTGATTCCAGTAGAAGCGGCATATCTTCCTGTTAAGGGTTTACAGCAGCTAATAAAAACGATTGGTAAGGTTCACAGGAAGCTGAATCCTGGTTTGTCCATATCCGGAATCCTTTTTACAAAGGTAGATCGTCGGACAAACTTTGCCAAGGATGTAGAAAGGCAGATTCGGGAAGCCTATGGCAGCCGGGTAAAAATATTTTCTAACTGTATTCCAATGTCAGTCCGGGCGGCAGAAACTACAGCAGAAGGAAAAAGCATTTTCCTTCATGATCCCAAAGGTATTGTAGCAGGAGGGTATCTTTCACTGACAGAGGAGGTTCTTAAAGATGAAGAGTGACAGCGCAAAAAAAATTCATGTGGCATCTTTTGATGACCTTTTTGGTACAGAGGATGATGCAGGGACAGGCAGGATACAGAATATTCCGTTGACACAGCTTCACAGCTTCCAGGGACATCCGTTCCATGTGCAGGATGACGATGAGATGCGGGAACTTGCAGCAAGCATTAAAGAATATGGAGTGCTGTCACCGGGAATTGCTCGGCCGAACCGTTTCGGAGATGGATACGAGGTCATATCCGGTCACAGAAGGCGGTATGCTTGTGAACTGGCAGGATTGCAGGAAATGCCATTTTTGATTCAGGACATCGGGGATGATGAGGCCACTGTGGTCATGGTAGATGCCAATCTGCAGAGGGAGAACATCCTGCCGAGCGAAAAAGCTTATGCTTACAAAATGAAGTTTGAAGCCCTTTCTCATCAGGGGAAAAAGGCAGAAACGGCCACTGCAGAGGCAGTTGGGGAAGCAGGAGGCGACAGCGGACGTACCGTACAGCGGTATATCCGTCTGACGGAACTATCAGAAAGGCTGCTTTCCTTTGTAGATGATGGCAGGATTTCTCTGGGAGCAGGAGAAGCACTGTCATATCTTAAACAAAAAGAACAGGAATGGCTGGAAGAAGCCGTAGATACATTGAATATTTATCCATCTGCAGCTCAGGCGGCTATGTTAAAAGCAGCCAGTTCCGCTGGAAGGTTGATGACGCAGGAAAGTATGTATGCTTTTCTAGTAAAAAAAGAGCATAAGGCTGCAGCAAAAATAACACTGCCGCAGAAGAAGCTGCATACTTATTTTCCGGACAGTTATACCACTGAACAGATGGAAGAAATAATTTACAGGCTCCTGGATGACTGGAGTAATGGAAAGGAGGGATAAAATGTCTGACAGACTGGAATTTGCCTACTACATGGGGAACGAAGCAGAACAGTATACATTTTACCGTGTGCCCAAACTGCTGTTTACAGGAGAGATGTTTCGTACAGTATCATGCGAAGCAAAGGTATTGTACGGGCTTCTGCTGGACCGGATGGGACTTAGTATTAAGAACCGGTGGCTGGATGAAGCTGACAGGGTTTATATCATGTTTCCAGTGGGAGAAATCATGGAGTTGTTAGGAATTGGGACACAGAAAGCATCTAAACTTTTGAAGGAACTGGAAAACATAGGTCTAATTGAACGAAAACGGCTTGGACTTGGCAAACCCAATATTATATATGTCAAGAATTTTAAGGCATCAGAAAATCCGGATAAAGAAGAGGAAAATCCGGATGAATACAGCGGGCAGGAAACAGAAAATGACCTGCAAATGCCCGTAAATTCACTGATTTTCCCAAATCAAAAAACAAGAATTTGGCAAATCAAAAATCAGGAATTTGGCAAATCAAAAAACAAGAATTTTGAAAATCAAAAATCAAGAATTTCGCAAATGGAAAAACAAGAATTTCGCAAATCAAAATCTAATGATACTGATATGAATGATAATAATATTAATAATACTGACAGTAATAAGACTGAAATTAATAATATATATACTGGGGGTGTTATATCTATCAATCCTATCTATCAAGGGAGTGAGAGGCCTTTGGAAAGTGATACAGGAATTATCCCGGAATCTCCGGAAAATGTCAGACAGACGGATACGGAAGCTGTAGAAGAAGCATACCGTAGTCTGATCCATAGCAATATTTCTTATCCGTCCCTCGCATCCAGCTCTTTTTATTCAAAGCAGGAACTGGACGAACTTGTTGAACTTATGATTGATATCATCATGCTGCCGGATGATGACTCTGTCCGGATAAATGGCTCCGTAAAGTCGGCCCGGGTTGTCAAGAGCCATTTACTGAAGCTGAATCAGGATCACATGGAGTATGTTTTACACTGTCTGAAAGCCAATACAGGAAAGGTTTACAACATCAAGAGCTATCTTCTCACAGCATTGTATAATGCTCCGTTGACCATGGACAACTTTTACCGGGCAGAGGCCAACCATGACTGCATGACTGCCCATGGTACATAGAACGATTAAGAAAAAAAGGTACCAGTTGTAACTATTCAAACTACAGGAAAGAAAAAATGTCTATAAATCAAGGGAAAAAAGGAAGGGGCAACAAATAAATGTCAGTATCAAATATAAAAACCAATTTAG
>CAYWXJ010000106.1:0-7661 GCA_964462405.1 uncultured Eubacterium sp. | reverse complement strand
TTGGAAACAATGGAAGAGAATCAAGACAAAATACCGAATGCTCAAAGCATTAGGTCTGGAGCATTGGAGAGCGAAGGAACTTGCTTACAGTAGAAAAGGTTATTGGAGAATGGCGAAAGCCTTAAACCAAATCTTTTATTTTAAAAAGTATACAAATCAAAAATATCATCAAGAGACTATGCAACATGAAAATTCATACAGAAGAATGAATGACGTTGTATTCAGTGGAATGTATGAAGATGATGAATTAGAACATTTTTCAGAAATAACGGCCTGTTCTGAAATTTTATATCATAAGAAAGAATCCTGTGATATAATTGGATAAATGGATAGAATTACAGGAGATGCCAAAAAAGCAAGCTCTGAACAAAGAAAAAAGTATGCACTGCGGCACTTTAATAGATTTGCAGTATTTGCAGGGGATATTTGGCATATTTCATCATAGCTTATAGTTTAGCCGTACCGACAGGCATCCATATAATTGTTGTATTAATTGGAATTGTAGGGATTGCAGTAAGTGCAATAAATATAAAACTTGAAAGATAAAACGGTATGAGAAGTTATTCCCGAATTAAAGCAAAATTAAGAGCTTCTTAATTACAGGCATTTATAGAATATAATATAATTCATAACAAAATAACAGGCAATAGGAGGCACCATATGTTTGAAACGATATATTATGAAGTGGTGAGTATCGACGGTGATTATGCAAACTTGAGAAAGATTGACGGAGAAAGTGGGGATTTAAAGCTGGTAGCAAGAGCACTTCTGCCGGATGCAATTATGGAAGGCACAAAGTTAAAATATGAGCTTCTGCAGTATCAAATTTGTGATTGAGCTTCAAAAATTCCCTTGCATTGTTTCTAAAAATGCAAAAAGTTGTATCATAAATACATAAGTTGTGGTAATATAGTACTAAGGAACAGCGATTTGGGGAAGAAAGTATAGATGGAGGACGCCTATGAAGAGCAGAAGAATTGCATTAGAAGCGGAAGTTGTAAAATACGAACCGGGAAAAGGATTAGAGGACGGTCTGGAGTTTTGGTCGGAAGTTGTTACGAAGGGCTGGATTGTAACGGACTTTCTGGTGAAGATAGAAAAAGAGGATGGAAGCATTATGTGTCCGTATATCGTGAACCGCAGAGGAAGAGTCTTTATCGGTGAGGGAGATTACATTATCAAAGATGAAGACGGAATCAGACATGTCTGCGGCGCGGATAAGATCTGGAAACGGTACGAGAAACCGGAAAACTTGTAGAATATGTGACAGACAGCTACAGCATCGGAGATACTCTCCGGTGCTGCATTTTATGTTGATTTATATCTTTGATGGTGCTGCGCACAGCGGAATGAAGACAGGTTGGGCGGTATTTTGTCCTGTATGGCAGCTTCTGCAGGAGAAAATATGGCATAATAGAGGTGGTCAGGCTCATACAATAGCAGAGAATAGATTGTTATGGGAAGTGCCATGGAGATAGGAATTATAACAGAGCCGGCGGTCTGGCTTTATGAAGAGAACCGCAGAGAAATTTCGGACGAACTGCTTATGGGTTGGGCAGTCGGGATTTTTAAGGAGAAGGACGGATGGCTGGAGGTCGTGACGCATTATGGTTACATTGGCTGTCTGAGAAAAGAAGGAATTTGTTTTTGCACGCAGGAGCAGCTTCGCCGGAGAGATGAAAGCGGACAGATGGTATTTTTAAACCGGGCGTTTACGGATGTTATGGAGGAGGCGACGATACACAGCCGGATTTTGCTGACTTTAAGCCGGGGGAGTTTTGTGATGGCTCTTTCTAAGGTAGAAAACGGCTACCGAAAAATCCGGTTAGGAGATGGCAGAGAAGGGTATGTACCCTGCATATCCTATGAGTGCAGGAAAGACAGTGACGGGTATTTGTATGATGCGTCTCCTAGGACATGGTTTTTGCGGCAGAAAAGAAATCACTGTCCGGAAACTGTGTTTCGCAGACAGCTTGTAGAATATGCAGGAAGCTATTTAGATACCCAATACCGCTGGGCAGGAAAATCGGCGGCAGGTCTGGATTGTTCCGGGCTTGCCTTTATGTGCTATTTGATGAGAGGTATCCTGATTTACCGGGATGCAAAGATAAAGGAACCGTATCCGGTGCGGCAGATTCCGATGGAAGATATTAAGCCGGGAGACTTACTGTATTTTCCGGGACATATTGCAATGTATATCGGAGATCACAGGTATATCCATGCGACGGCAAATGAAAAAAGCGTTGGATGCGTCATAAACAGTCTTTGCAGGTACGATAGTGATTACAGGCGGGATTTAGCAGAGAAGCTGATTATGGCGGGAAGTATATTTTAAGAAGATATATTGGAGTGATAAAAGATGTATGTAGCGGATATGCATTGTGATACGATTTCAGCGATTTATCACAACCGAAAAAAAGGAGAACAGACAGGACTGCTTTCCAATGATTTCCAGGTAGATTTGCAGAAAATGAAACAGGGAAATTATCTGTTGCAGAATTTTGCAGTATTTGTAGACCTTGGAAAAGAAGAAAATCCCTATCAATGTGCCAAAGAGCAGATAGCAATATTCAAAGAAGAGATAGAAAAAAATGCCTGTCTGGTTGGTCAGGTGAAAACGGCAGAGGATATTGAGAAGAACCGGAACAAAGGAAAGTTATCTGCTCTGCTTACGTTAGAAGAGGGGGAAATCTGCGGGGGAGATTTACAAAAATTAGAAGAGTTCTACGAAGAGGGAGTCAGAATGATGACATTTACCTGGAATTATGAGAACTCTCTCGGAAATAAAGCCGGACTGACAGAAAAGGGGATTGCGTTTCTGGAAAAAATGGAAACCTTAGGTATGCTCCCGGATGTTTCCCATTTATCGGAAGCCGGGTTCTATGATGTATGCCGTTACAGCAGAAAGCCATTTGTGGCAAGTCATTCGAATGCAGCAGTCTTGTGCAGCCATAAACGGAATCTTACGGATGATATGATTCGTAAGATTGCGGAGCGAGGCGGCATCATCGGCGCAAATTATTATGGATTATTCTTATCGGAGGAGCCGGAAAACGGCATTTATTACAGCAGAGTGAGCCGTATAGCAGACCATATTCTGCACATGATTCATGTTGGAGGAATTTCCTGTGTGGGTTTAGGTTCGGATTTTGATGGAATCGATGAGAATCTGGAATTGTCGGACTGCTCGAAAATAGAGCTTTTGGAAAGGGAGCTTAAGAAGAGAGGTCTGAAGGAAAACGAAATAGAGGCGGTTTTTTGTCGAAATTTGTTAAATCTTTATCAAGAAGTTTTTATAACTGTTTAGCAGGTCTGGTCATTTTGAAAAATTAGAGTATAATATAAAACATACATAGAAAGATAAAGAGAGGTCTTTTATGGCTGGAACAGGCAATAAAAATAATTATCTGAAGCAGGCGGGGATTCTTGCGGTTGCAGGAATTATCTGCCGTATTATCGGAATCTTATACAGAAGTCCCCTGACAAGTATCATTGGAGATGAAGGAAACGGGTACTATACATCAGCATATAACATTTACACTATTATTCTGCTGCTGTCATCTTACAGTATTCCTTCTGCAGTATCCAAAATCATTGCGTCCAAGCTGGCTTTAAAGGAATACCGCAATGCCCACAGAATCTTTCGCTGTGCATTAGTTTATGTATGTATCATTGGCGGAGCTGCCAGTTTGTTTACCTTTTTCGGCGCGGAGCTGTTCTTAGAAGGGGAAGCGGCAGTGGTACTTCGGGTATTTTCACCGACGATATTTTTGTCCGGTTTTGTAGGAGTGCTGCGGGGATATTTCCAGGCGCATGGTTCTATGGTGCAGACTTCCTTTTCGCAGATCGTTGAGCAGATTTTAAATGCGGTCATCAGTATTTTAGCAGCGAATCTGCTGATTGGTCTGGTGACATCCCAAAATACTACCGAGCAGGCGATTTACGGAGCTGCCGGAAGTGCTCTTGGAACCGGAAGCGGTGTTTTGATTGCACTTTTGTTTATGCTGTTCGTGTATGCAATCAACCGGAAGATGATACACAGAAGAATTGCAAAGGACAGGCATAGATATGAGGATTCCTATGGAAATATTCTGCAGGGAATGCTTAGTACAGTGACCCCGATAATTTTAAGCACCTTTATTTACAATTTCAGTACCTCCTTTAACCAGACTGTATATTCTAAGGTAATGATTTATGCAAGGGGACTCAGTGTGGCAGAGACAGCGACTGCTTATGGTATTTTTTCGGGAAAAGCAATGGTTATCATCAATATACCGATTGCTTTGGCGTCCTCTCTGTCCTCTGCCATGATCCCGACGATTTCTGCCAGCAGTGCCGTCGGAGATAAGGTAGCGGCACGCAAAAAGGTAGAAAATGCCATGTGGACAACAATGCTGATCGCAATTCCTTCCGCAGTGGGACTTGCTGTGTTGGCAAAACCGATTATGCAGCTACTGTTCCCACAGAAGGATTCTTTAGATATGGCAGCACAGCTTCTGGCAATGATTGCAGTAACCGTCATATTTTATTCGCTGTCAACATTGAGCAACGGTATTTTGCAGGGGGTCGGAAGGGTGAATCTTCCGGTGCGGAATGCGGGGATTGCTCTGGTATTACAGACCGTACTTTTAGTGGTTCTTCTGATGTTTACGGAATTAGATTTGTATGCTTTGGTCATCTGCTTGATCGTATATTCCTTTATGATGTGTGTGCTAAACAGTATTTCCGTACGGCGATGCATCGGTGTAAAGGAGAATTTTAAGACCATGTTCTTAATGCCTGCGATTGCAGCAGCACTTATGGGTGCAGCAGCAAAAGGGATATATATGGCAATGAATCTGTTGGTTAAGAGCAATGTGATTTGTCTGATACCGTCCTTGATTATAGCGGTCATAGTATATTTTGTAGCTATTTTAAAAATCGGTGCAGTAGGCAGAGAGCAGCTTTTGAATTTCCCGAAGGGATATACGATTATCAGAGTGGCGGAAAAGTGTCATTTGCTGAGAAAATAAAAAGAACGGTGTGCAAAATAATGCATACCGTTCTTTTTCCTGCGGAACCTTAATTGCCCTTGCTGCTTAGCGGATTGCTCAATCCCTCATAGAAAGGACTGTTATCCGGAATCGGCTTATCGGATTTATTGTATAAGCTTTGCTGTCTGAGGGCAGCAGGTGCAGGTGGAGTACCGTCTTTTGCAGGAACCTCTGAATGTTGTCTGTGGCAGTTAGAATCTGCGCATTTTGTAGCATCTTCCATGGAAAACCTCCTTCATTTCTATATTAGTGTGCCGGAATCAAAGAAAAATATGCAAAAAAACGGAGTCTTTAAGACTCCGCTTTCCATATCAGAGATTATTTATACAGTAAACCTGCCAACTGCATGGTTCAATTCATTTGTGTTGTCATTCAACTGGCTGGTAGCATTTGCAAGACCATCCATAATAGATACCTGTTCTTTGATTCTTTCACTCACCAATGTAGTAGAAGCTAGAGTTTCTTCGATAACACCCGAAATATTCTGAATGGCGTTCAGAGTATCTGCACGGTCAATAGCCATGCTTTGGATCTCATTGGTAACCAGACGCATATTTTCCAATAACTGCTCGATCATCTGGTTCATATCTAAGAACATCTGCTTGGTTGCTCCCACCATTTCCTGCTGATTCGCAACGATTGACTGTGATTTTAAGGTGGCAGCCTTAGTATCGTCTGTCATAACATGAATCTGACTTACCAGGTCTTCAATCGCTTTTGCGGATTCCATAGAGTTCTCAGCAAGCTTCTTAATTTCTTCTGCAACAACCGTGAAGCCCCGTCCCATTTCGCCGGCACGGGCAGCTTCGATAGAAGCATTCAGGGATAATAAGGTGGTCTGGTCAGCAATATCATTAATGTTCTTGACAAATTCTTCAATTTTCACAGAATGCTCAATCAGTTTGTCGACCTTCTCATTTACCGTTGCAGTAATCTGAGAGGTTTCTACGGAATGCTCAATCAGGCTTTCCATGGACTTAGAACCGTTCTGTGCCATCTGCTTGGTAGAATCCGCAAGCGTTTCTACCTCAGAAATCTTATCACTGGTACGAAGAATCCTGCCAGAAAGAGCATCCATTTTTAACAGACATTCCTCTGCGTCATTGGCTTCCTGGCTCATACCGCTGTTAATTTCTTCTAAAGCTTCAGAAATGGCTTCTACAGAAGTGGAAATCACATCTGTAACCTTTCCGACATTCTCAGAGGAAGAAGAAACATCCTGCGTGGTGTTCTGTACACTGGAAATTAAGTTCTTGGTATTGTGGACAGTCTCCATTACGTGTCTTGCAAGGGTCGCAAATTCACTCTTGCCTGCCAGATCCAGATTTACCGTCAAATCACCTTGAGAAGCTTTGACAAGACCGGATGTGATCCGCTTTAAGTTCCGCTGTAATCCGTAAAGGATTGACATACCGATGATACCGACAACGATGCAGGCAAGTACCACATAAAGAATAACGGTAGTACGGATTTCATCTGCCTCTGCGGTAATAATCGACTTTGGAACAATGGCGGAAATCATGGCACCGTTTGTTGTACATTTGCTGTACATATAAAGATATTCAACGCCATTTTCTTCTATGTAACAGTTACCGCTTGTCTCTTCTGCAGAGAACGTATTCTGTGCATATTCCTTATCATTAAATGTAAAGGAATCAGAACCGATGACAATTTCCTTGCCGTCCTGCGTGTGGTAAGCAATAATACTGTTCTCACCTAAAGAAATCTGGGAAAGTATGTCGGTAATTTTATTAGAACTAATATCCGTTAAAATTAATGTACTCTTATAAGACGATACCGTACAAAGGAAACCGGCGTAATCATCTGTATTCAATTCAAACTTCTCATCTAAATTCGGATGGGCAGACCCCCATTTTTTGGAGCTTTCAAGCGCAGAGCACTGTGATTCAAAGTCGCTGCGGATTTCCTGGTAAGAATCCTCGCCCGGAAGGACATCAATTCTGGCGGTGGAAAGACATACACTGCTGCTGTTCGGCACCAGATGAATATTCTGGATAAAGTCATTGGAGAGCTGCTTCATTAAAAGTGTACTATTCAAATCACTCTTTGCCTGAACAGAGTCTAAGGAATCTGCATCGGACACATAACCCAGAAAATCAGAGTTCGACGAAATCTCAACGGCGGTAGAGGTGAGATTCTTTAATCCGAAGTCTATCAACTGTGATGCCATTTCAATGGAGGTACAGGTAGAAGACTCATATGTCTCAATAAGTCCGGTCTCCGCTTTGCTATAAGCGGAAATTCCAACAAAAATAACAATAAAAATCGGAATGATAAAACCGACTAAAATCTGCATCTTCAGATTCAGAGGTTTGACTTGCTTTGGCGCATTTGAGGTTTTTTGAATTTTTGGCGGTTTTACCGCTCTTTCCTTCTTCATATATATAATATCCTCCCAATCCTAATATCTGTATTACTCTTAATATACATAATTTACAAAAATTTTGCAATCTTTTCCAATGAATATGTTAAAATAGTGCACGAAAATGTAAAAAAATATTAAGTATAGTGGCTGTCTATAAAAAATCAATGGTATAATCATAAAAACGCCAATTAGGTGATTGCGAAACTCACTTTGCGAGTTCGCAATCTTGACTAAAAACAAGA
>CAYWXJ010000105.1:0-7707 GCA_964462405.1 uncultured Eubacterium sp. | reverse complement strand
GATAGAACGGGAAATATAAGGATAATTGAAGTTCTCTTCGAATTTAAATCCAAACATCAGCCCCAAGCCGATCGCCATATCTGAATAGCCGGAAAAATCATAGAGAATCTGCAGTGTATAGGCAATAGAGCCTAACCACGCCAGCGTTACCGGACACCCGCCATTCTGGTAATAGTCAAAGATCCGGTCTGCCACAATCGCAAAGTTATTCGAAAGCATAACCTTTTTGCCAAGCCCCGCCAAAAAACGGCAGGTACCCACGCAGAACATATTCCATGTTTCCTTACGGGTGCGGATCTGCTCATCGATCGTTTCGTACCTTACAATCGGTCCCGCAATCAACTGCGGAAAGAATGAAATATATAGAGCCACATAAAACGGATTCTTCTGTACCTTTCCATCTCCCCGGTATACATCAATTACATAGGACAATGCCTGAAACGTAAAAAACGAAATACCGATGGGCAATGCCAGATTTGTCAATGGAATATCCCTGCTTGTCACTTCATTGATATTGCGTATTACAAAATCCAGATACTTAAATACGAACAACAGCCCAATATTCAAAACGACGGAAATAAAGACTACTATTTTCCCAGCTAATTGTTTTTCCCGATAACGGTCTGCAAAAAGCGCGAGAATATAATTCCCGGCAATCGAAGCAAGCATAATCAGAACAAACCATGGTTCTCCCCATGCATAGAAAAACAGGCTTGCAATCAAAAGAATACCGTTCTTAATCGCCGTATTCCACCGCATCAGATAATAGAGCACTAACACCACCGGAAGAAAATAGAACAAAAATATATTACTGGAAAATAACATTTTTAATTCCTCCTGTTTCTCTTTCTCACAATGATGTAATATACAAAAAAGATACCTGTTCCGCCTGCTGCAAGTCCCCATATGATCCCCAGGGCTTTCTGCTGCATATTCCATACATCCTTGTCTATAATCGGTTGCACATCTTCCGGTTTTACAATGGAAGCATCATATCCGTTTTCCGTAAGGACCAAAGTCGTCCATGACCGTTCCAGTTCGACCTTCAGCTCTGCTGTCAGCCCCAGATTCGGTTCCTTCGCCCGGATCACCACGCTGTCGCCTGCTTCCGGCAGTACCTTGATCCAGCCGTCCTTTGTCATGGATACTCCGGGAGCTGACTTTTGATTCAGGAAAAATTCCGCTTCTGTCTCCTTTTTTTGTCCCTGCATATTATATCCGGCAACTGTGTAAAGAGACTTACTGAAACCTGTTTCCGGTTTCCGCACCGTCTGAGCACCGTCAATTTTCAGTACCACGGTCTCTTCCGCATCTACAGCATCGTCGCTATCCAAAAAATACATATTACGCAACTTCAAATGATATTTGCATTGTCCCCCCGAAACACACACAAAACCATATCCCATGATCTCTTCTCCAAGTACTCCCCCTGTATCGCCGCCGGACATGGTCAGAAAAGATATTTCCGCTTCTCCTTCAAATCCCGACGGAATTTCAAAACAGCCGTTTTCCACAGGAACATACTTTATTTGTGTGCCCTTAAGTCTCACGTAACAGTCTTCTTTTACCTGGAATACTCCGCCGTCTTCAGAAATCACAGAAAAATTCATACGTGCTTTCTGATTCTCTTCATTTTTGATTCCTAACCGGATACTTCCCTTCGGATCAATATCCCGGTTGTCATTCTTATATGCTGTGACTGTGCTGTACTGATCCTCCGGCAGCTCTAATGTCTCGAATGAAATATCCATACTTTTTCCATTCCCTGCACATTTCACAGAAGCATTCAGTTTCTCATCCTCCGCATCTGCGCCTGCCGTAAACTCCTCAAACACGACCCTGTCTTCCGCTTTGACTGTCATAGCCCCCAGCAGCAGAGTTCCCAGACAGATAATCCGGCATATAAGCTTCTTTCCCCTCATCTTTTATTCTCCTCGTATAATATGTTTGAAAGTTATTTCTTCGGTCGGACGAGTGAACATATAACACGCCTGCTGTCGCAGCCGTTAACATGTTCATCTCTCCTTACAGATAATCCATCTCGTAAAATTCATCATCCGCTATCATACGGTTCTTTTTATATACTGCAATTTCCTTTTTTGTTTCCTGTTCAAATTCTTCTGCCATCCTGTTTGCCCAGTTCTCCATTTTCTTATATAGAGTTTCATCATAATAAATATCTACATAATTAGTAACCCTGTAAAGTACCAGATTCCAGCTTATAACACGATTCTTTTTCAAATCCAGCGTCAGCCCCGGTTCTAATTCCATCTGAAACTCATCCGGCATTTTACGTGTGATCTCCAAAAGAGCATACTGATAATTAAAATTAATCATTTTTATTAAATCCCAGGTGCTTGTATCAAAGCTCTTCATAACGGGAACTCTGGCTTTCTTACGGTTCTGAAAATCTGACGTACTTACCCTTTTTGTAATATTCAGACGCAAATCGTCAAAGCTGCTTAAGGATTCATCCAGATTAGAAGGCAGAGACGGATCCCTGTCATATATAAGCTGAAGAAATTCTGACTTGTTGTCCTTTAAGTCGCACACGGAAAAGACATAGCACCAGCCCCCATTGACTCTTGTAACGGATACGATGGTTCCTTCGATTTCTGCCCGATACCGGTCTGATTCCAACGTGATGCCGCATTTTTCATCCTTTTCAATGTCACAGACTTTCTGTAAAATAACTGCAACACCTCCTTCGGAAATATCCCTGGTAACTCCCTCGCAAACGCCGTATCTGGTCTTGACCCTGCAGGGAATCCGGGCTTTCTGACGCTCTGTCTTACGAACAACATCCCGTCCCATGACAAAGAATAATGACATGACCAGATTGAATAAATTCAAAAACAGCCAGAAGAGAATTACAAAATAGTCAATCCGCCCTGTTTTAAATGTCCATCGTATGCAATTTATAATTCCGATTACAGACAAAATAATTAAAATTGCATGAGGTATTGCATAGATGAGATTTTTCTTTTTATCCTGCTTTGCATCTTTTTTGGTAACCTTGAACTTCTTCATACTGATTCCAAAGGTTTCAAATAATATCGGCATCAGCATAAAAGGGAAAATTGTCGTCTCATACAGATTCGTCCATTTCGTTGTACGGATATTCCGGCTCATCATCTTTAAGGAAATATTGCTGCTGATATACATAGGCAGCCAGAAAACCAGCACTTCTATCAAGGAACATTTCACGACTACAATTCCGAATGTTGCAAACAGAATCGGCGACATAATATATATCAGGCGTTTCCAGGACGCATACCAATACCAGATAGATGCCAGATAATTTACCTTCTGTGCCAGACTCAAATGCCTGGAAAGACAAATATGTACTCTTCGACCCGTCTGGATACACCCACGCCCCCAGCGGATTCTCTGATTAATCAAACTCTTTAATTCTGTGGGAGACAAGCCGGAAGCTAAGACCTTGTTTACCGCATAACAGACATAACCTTTTTCCTGTATCTTGATTCCGGTAGCAAAATCTTCCGTAATACTTCGAGTGAAAAATCCCCCTACTTCCTCTAAGGCTTCCCTTGAAATCAAAGTATTAGAACCGCCGTAAATTACGCAGTTGCTCCTGTTTCTTGCCACCTGCACATCCTTATAAAAATAATCCTGTTCATTCGGAATACGGCTTTCGGAAAACAAATTGAACTGGAACAGATCCGGATTATAAAAGCTCTGGGGCGTCTGGATAAATCCCAGCTTCACTCTGTCCTCCTCCTCAAGCTCCCTGTTCTTTATCTCCTGAGCTACAAAATAAGCAACCGTATCTATCAGAAAATCATGCTGCGGAATCATATCCGCATCAAAAGTCGCAATCAACGGAGAATCTGTCATCGAAAGAGCATGATTTAAATTTCCCGCCTTTGCCCCTTCATTATCTTCTCTGTCAAGATAGCCGACATTGAATTCCCTTGCTAACTGCCTTACTTCTTCCCGTCTTCCGTCATCACATATATAGATATGCACTTTGGATTTATCCGGGTAATCCATATGAACACAGCCATTCACCGTCTTATACAGCAATTCCGTCGGCTCATTATACGTGGCAATAAATACATCCACATCCGGATATTCTTCCAATGGCGCTTCGGGAACCGGATAATTCTCGATTTTATGCATATTGTAATAGTGCACAAATGCTTCCAGCATTCCAATGATTTCTACAACCAATAATGCAATACCTGCAAATGCAGAAATAAAGCCGTTATCTAACGGAACCGTACAGAATGTTCTCCAGAGCAAATATACAATCGTCCAGCCTATATTAAATATTAACCATGCACGGTTTTTGACGCCCTCAAATTTTTTCATGCTTCTCCCCCCGTATGAGCCTCTGATACCAGTATATCTTTTAAGGACTCAAACAGCCATACTTTATTTTCCCGGTCAAAAAGCCGGTAACGCCCATAGGTCTCTCCCGACGGTCCGCCTTCATCCCACCAGATATACATAATATCACATTCTTCTGCTTTTTCCGTATAATAATTCAGCCACGCTTCCCGGTCCCCGGTATTATTCTTATCAACCGCACCAAATTCACCTATGATTACCGGTATTCCCTGACTGGTATAACGCTTACGCAGAAGCTCCATAAACTGATCGATCTCCCGTTCCTCCTGCGGATTCCATTCTCCGCTTCCCGTTTCATCCATCGCAAATAAATACGGTTTATATGCATGTACTGTTAGAATCAAATGCTCTCCTTGAGGCAATTCAAAGTCTTCTAATGCCTCCACCGTACCGGCATAAGAAGTGACCAGAAGAAAACGGTTTTCATTATTGCCGCCGGTATTTCTGACGGTATCCACAAATATCCGGTTCAGTTCTCCTACAATCCGGTCGTTCTCTGCACTTTCGCCTCTCCACTCAGCTTCCGTTCCAATCAATCTCGGCTCATTCATACCTTCAAACAAAAGCTCCGTCCCGTAATCCCTGAAATGCTCTGCGATCTGTTCCCAGACCTTCTCCATCATTTCTTTTGCATAGGCTTCATTTTCCAAAGAAGGAACAAACCATGTATCATGATGTGCATCTAAGATTACATACAATCCCGCGTCAAGCGCGTAATCTACCACTTCATTGACCCGTTCTATCCACTGCTTTTCAATATTTCCGTCTTCATCCATATGTGCGTCCCATGTGACCGGTATCCGTATTGTCCGAAACCCTGCGCGATAGATCTCCTGAATCATCTCCTTCGTTGTCTTAGGATTCTGCCAGTAGCATTCTAATTCTAATCCTTCATATGCCCCATCTGTACAGACCGACTCCAAAGAATTTCCAAGATTCCATCCGGTTCCCATCTGTTCCACAAATTCTATTTCTTCTCTGTTATTTCCACATCCCATGAAACAGCCCCCTAAAAGCAATATCAAACCAATTATCAACTTTTTTCGTTTCATACCTTTTCCAATCATCGCACTATTCTACATAACATACTTTATTTATTATAATCTTTTTCATATAACTATGTCAACTCTTTCATCCCCGCGCTTCCTCCGCAAAAACCCGTTCAATATGCATTGCAAGATAACCGATTTCAATATCCGGAAGCTGCACCTTAAAATACGAAGTAAGATGATCACACACTGTCGCTGCAATGCGGAAGGAATTTGGAAACTGACTTTCCATATAATCATTCATATTCAGTCTTAACTGTTCCTTGCCGATTGCCCTTGCAGCCATATATTTGATATGGTTCATCAGCCTGTTATAGGACAGTGTCTGTACATCAATTTCTTTTCCTACCTCCTCTTCAATCATCGTAATACATTCCCTTACTGCCGCCGCAATCTGCATAGCTGCAGATACCTGCCATGGGAAACAATATGCTCTGATCTATCTCTCCAAAGGCTTTTTTTCCAAAGCCGATTCCTTTACCTAAAATCAAATATTCCTGACTGCTGTTTTCTTTGACTGCCAACACCGAATTGTGATTCAGCGCCTTTGTTACTCGATACATACTGTTCCCCTTTCTATGGCAGACTTCCTATTGCGTTTCTGCCGGAGCGGCAAATATCCTTACTTATTCGTAAATATCTACGGCAAAAAGGTCTTCTCCCGCCTTGATTGCCCCTGTTTTTAATAAACGTACCTTCTGATTCTCTGCAAGCTCCGTACATATTACCGGAGAAACCAGCGATGGCGCGTGATTCTTTATATAATCTACATCAAGCTTCATCAACGGATCACCGCATTTTACTTTCGTGCCTTCTGCTGCAAGTACTTCAAAGCCGGCTCCGTCTAATTTCACCGTATCGATTCCTACATGAATCAGCATATTGATACCATCAGAGGTCTGAAAACCAATGGCATGTTTTGTCGGAAATACAAAACAAACCTCACCGTCTGCCGGAGCCTGTACTATGCCGTCTTCCGGTTCAACAACTGCTCCGTCACCCATCATTTTTTCTGCAAAGCCTTCATCGGGTGCAGTTGTAATATCCCCTGCAATTCCATTAAAAGGACTTTTAATTATTACTGATTTCACTATATTTTCAGTTTCTTCCGGTGTCAAAACATCCGCCTCCGGAGAATTTAAAAAGTCTTCTAAATTCGATTTGATAACGGTTACCTTCGGACCATAAATAATCTGTACTCCCAGTCCCTTATGAATCACACCGGAAGCTCCGGTCGCTTTTAAAAGTCCGTCATCTACCAGCTTTGCATCAAAGACCGTACAGCGCAGCCTGGTTGCACAGCAGTCTACATCTGAAATATTTTTCTTTCCGCCAAGTCCAAGACAGATGTCTTTTGAGAGTGTATCGGTCTCCTCTGCAGCCGCATTCGCTTTTTTTGCTTCCACATCTTTTCTGGTATATAATTTTACTTCATCCTCTCCCTCTTCCCGTCCCGGAGTCTTGAAATCAAATTTTTTAATTAAAAAGGAAAACAGGAAGTAATATACTGCAAAATAAAAGATACCAATGATTACAATCCAAATCCAGCCTGTCTTCCGGTTTCCCTGCAGGATTCCAAACAGGAACATATCAATCAGTCCCCCGGAAAAGGTCATTCCCACACCTACGTTGCAGACATGCATCAGCATATATGCAAGACCTGCAAATATGCAGTGAATTACATACAGCACCGGAGCCACGAAGAGGAAAGTAAATTCCAACGGCTCCGTAATTCCGGTCAGCATGGATGTCAGGGCTGCTGATGCTAAAAGTCCTGCCACTGCTTTTCTCTTTTCCGGTTTTGCCGTCTTGTACATTGCAAGTGCCGCTCCCGGAAGACCGAAAATCATCAACGGGAATTTACCTGTCATAAATCTGGTGGCGGATACTGCAAAATGCTCTACCGTAGGGTCGGCAAGCTGTGCAAAAAAGATATTCTGCGCACCTTCGATTAACTGGCCGCCTACCTCTAAGGTGCCGCCCACCCCAGTCTGCCAGAACGGCAGATAAAATACATGGTGCAGACCGAACGGAATCAATGCACGCTCCATGACGCCGTAAATCCAGGTTCCTGCATATCCGGACTGCAGTACCAGATTTCCGACTCCGTAAATACCCTGCTGAATCGTAGGCCAGATAAAGAACATCAAAATTCCCACAACCGTATACACAAGTGCGGAAATAATCGGTACAAAACGGGTTCCGCCAAAGAAGGACAATACCTGCGGAAGCTCAATCTTATAGAAGCGGTTATGCAAGGCAGCCACGCCAAGTCCTACAATAA
>CAYWXJ010000104.1:0-7853 GCA_964462405.1 uncultured Eubacterium sp. | reverse complement strand
AAAACCATATTCTTGCAAGGGATAGGAATTTTTCGAATATGAAATATGTTCAGATAAAGCTACAAATTTCTTATTGCAGTTAATGATGAAACAGGTGTAATTGATGCCATTGAAGGTTATATTTCTTATGGTTCAATGGTCATTGATTATATTAGTTCAAGAGGGTGCAAACTTGGAGCGACTACAGAGGTTCGCATAGGACAGATTGGGATGGATGACCGATATTGTATTCCAAGATTAGATTGTAATGATTTTCCACCGAAAAGTGATAATTATAAAACGAATCAAGGAGGATAAAGGAATGGTAATCGGAGCAGATAAAACTAGAAGAAGTCTTAGTTCTATCTGCTTTTTTTATGGTTTTATGAAAAGAACGTTATCTTTAAGAAGCGGAAGGAGGAAATATTATGATAATTAGAGCAAAAAGAAAGGAACTGTTTCAAGGGAAACCTCTGACGGAAGAACAACAGAAAAACACAGATTTGAATTTGAAAGAAATTGATGAAGGTAAGACTGTGCTGGAATCTTACCCACGAAGATTGGTTTTTGAATTGACCAATGCATGCAATTTAAATTGTGTTATGTGTGGAAGAAATGCAGCGGATTTTAAAATGACAGCTTTTGATATGGATGTATTCCGCAGCTTTGAACCATTAATGGATAAGATTGAAGAAGTTACTCTGATGGGATGGGGAGAACCTACTATACACCCTCATTTTAATGAAATGCTGGAGATTATTGATAAGCATAGTGCCAGAAAATATTTTTGCAGTAATGGTATGAATTTGAAAAAAGTAAAAGACAGTATTTTCAAATATAATGTAGATGTATTTGCAGTAAGTGTGGATGGTGCTGCTTATGAAACAAATGCAAGAATCAGAAGAGGATCTGATTTGAATGTGATAACAGAAGATTTGAAGTCCATTGTTTGGGAGAGAAATCGCCGAGAACTGAAATATCCATGGATTAACTTTGTATTTTGTGCTATGGCATCTAATATTCATGAACTTCCGGATTTGGTACGACTTGCTGCAGAAATAGGAATTGAAGAAGTAAAAGTGGTATATCTTACTGTGTTTAATGAAGAATTACTGGCTGAAACCCTATGGGGAAAAGAAGACATGGTAAGAGAGATATTCGATGAGGCCGAAAGAGTTGGAGAAGAGACAGGAATTATATTAAAGCTTCCTCATATTCCGGGAGAAGATATTGGTGGAGAAAACTATCATAAAGAGTGCTTTGTATCATGGAGAGACTTTTTTCTTGGCTCCGATGGATATGTACGGCCATGTATGTCGACTCCGGAAAAATTCTTTAAATATGATATGAATAAAGATTTTATGGAGATGTGGAATTCACCGGAATATCAGAAGTACCGTAAGGTTGTAAATGATAATTTGAATATGGACGAGCCGTGTAAGCGTTGTTATCAATCTTCTCATTGTAATTGGAATCGGAAAGAATCATTTATACAAGTAGGAGAAAAATTTTCACCGGATTGGGAGAAGTAGAGAGGTGTAAGTTTGAAACAAAGAGGTAGTGTGTCAGTCTTATAAAGGAATAATATCAGAAGGAGAATGGATTAGAGAGCGGAAGTTAGCCAACGGGTTTCATAACCCCATCGGTGCCTTTCGCAGAAAGGCGGATAATATATATGAAAGTTGTAATATTGGCCGGGGGGCTGGGAACCAGAATAAGCGAAGAATCACGTGTAAAACCAAAGCCTATGATTGCGATTGGGGAAATGCCGATTATCTGGCATATTATGAAAATATATTCTCATTATGGATTTAATGATTTTATTGTATGCTGTGGTTACAAAAGTTATGTGATTAAGGATTATTTTGCAAATTATTTTTTGTATAAGTCAGATGTGACTTTTGATTATAATGGAAAAAATCAGATGGAGATACATAATTGTGAGATAGAACCATGGCGAGTAACTCTGGCAGAAACCGGAGTGGAGAATATGACCGGAAGCAGAATCAAACAGATTCAGAAGTATATTCCGGAGGGAGAAAGTTTCATGCTGACATATGGTGATGGCGTATCAGACGTTGATATTAATGCTTTAATTGAACATCATAAGAGCCATGGTAAAATTGCAACCATGACAGCAGTGCAGCCACCGGCAAAATTTGGCGTTCTGGATATAGATGAGAATAGCACAATTTTAGACTTCAAAGAGAAACCGGAGTCAGATGCCGGTTGGATTAACGGCGGATTCATGGTGCTGAATTATGATGTGTTCAAATATATTGATGATAATCCTATGAGGGTATTTGAACAAGGACCATTAGACAATCTTGCAAGAGACAAAGAATTGTCAGCTTATAAACACAGAGGATTCTGGCTGCCAATGGATACTTTGAGAGATAAAAATACATTAGAACGATTATGGGCAAACAATGAGGCACCGTGGAAGGTGTGGTGATAACAGGATGGTAAGAGAAGAATTTTATAAAGGGAAAAAGGTCTTTCTGACAGGGCATACCGGGTTCAAAGGAACCTGGTTATCCCTAATGTTGGAAAAATCAGGTGCAGAAGTCTATGGATATGCATTGAAACCGGAAACAAAGTTTTATCCGAATGCAAATCCGGCTATCAGGAAAAATTATGAAGGCTTGATTACGGACCGTGAGCTTTTGCAGACGGCATTGCAGGAGACAGAACCGGATTTTGTAATTCATCTGGCTTCTCACTCTACCTTAAACCGTAGTTATGAAATAACAGATTATATATTTGATACTAACGTAATGGGAGTGGTGAATCTGCTGGAAGGGGTGCGCAAAACAAAAAGCGTAAAGGCAGTATTAATTGTTACCAGTGATAAATGCTATAAAAATCTGGAATCAGATGAACCATATGAAGAGGACAGTACAAATGGTGGACTCGGAACAGCAGTAGGTGACGTGTTGTTAGAGCATATGGAGAAAGGAAAAATAAAATTCAAGAAATTTGGATTCCCGGATACATTTGCACCGGTAACAGGCAGTCGAGAGTATCTGAACTCGCTCTATGGTTTAGATGCAGAGAGCGTAGCAGAAAGTATTTCAAAAGTGTTGAAGGAATGAGAGACGTGAATATAATCAATAACATTTTTACAGAATTTAGGAAAAATAAAAATCAAATAGAAATTACGGTTGAAGCGATGAAGGAAGAGATTTCTTCTTTCATTGATAAAATATTGATTTATGGTGCAGGAAGCTCCGGGATTGCCTTTCTGTATGATTTAAGAAAAATTGGAATAGAACCGCTTTATTTTGTAGATGCAGATCCTTCTAAGATTGGAATGGAATGTGAAGGATTAAAAATTATTCCTCCTAATGAAATTGTTGAAAAAGCAGGAGAAGATGCATTAGTTATTGTTTGTATCAATACAGATGGAAAACGGTATTGTAAGAGCTTTGCAGAAGCGTTAAGAATTGGCGGACATCATGGAGTCTATGATAAGCTAAGAGGTTTTGGCTGTAAAAATATTGTGGACTATACGTATTTTAGAAGATGCCATGCGCTTTTTACGGAGGAAAAATATAATGCCCCATCCTGCTCGGATGTATATCTTATGGAAGAGCATGAAAAAGAAATTGCCTCAGTTTATGATATGATGGCAGATGAGTTATCAAGGGAAGTTTTCGAAAAGATTGTAAGATTCCGGTTGTTGGATGATTCCATAGAGGTTCCAACTATGTCTCAGGAAAAACAATATTTTGAGTATGGATTTTATGAAAAAAGACAGGATGAAGTTTTTGTGGACTGTGGAGCATTTAATGGTATCAGCCTGAAGACATTTTTAAAAGAAAATGAAAATATTTTTGAAGGTTATTATGGGATGGAACCGGATGCAGCGAATTATGAAAAATTAGAAGAATATATAGAAATATTGCCGGAGGATACAAGGAAAAAACTGTATATTACTTCAGAAGCCGCATGGAAGGATGACAAGGGATTACAGTTATATGCACTTCATGGCCCGGGCAGCTTTGCAGCAGACATTGGAACAGAAAGCGTAGAGACAGTTACTATTGATGAGATGTTGAATGGAAAAAGAGCAAGTTACATCAAAATGAACATTGAAGGAAGCGAAAAAGAGGCTTTGCTGGGAGCGGAACGAACAATTCAAAAGTATAAACCCAGACTGGCAATTGCAGGGTATCACAGGACAGACGATTTTTGGAAGATACCATTGATGATGAAAGAATATAGAGAAGATTATAAAATTTATTTACGGTCTTATATGAACCATATATCGTTTGTGTATTATGCAGTATAAAGAGAGGAAGTGAAGGATGTCGAATATTACAGTTATTAATACAGATTATATAGAAAAACCAACAGTAGATACGGGATTTGATGAAGTTAGAAAATTGATTTCCGTGTGGTAAAAGTAGGAGGTCTCTTGCTGTTTTCGATAAAAAATGTGTATGAACAAATAAGTCAATATGGGGCTAAAGATATTAACTTAGTGGGGCAGAATTTTCTGATTCAGCAGGAAATTGTGAATGAAGTGCAGCAGTTATATCAGAAAATGTTGGGAGAAGAGGAAGCAGCGCAAGTTGTAAATAATTTATTTATAGAGAATTTCTGGTTTATTATTCAGAAATAAGATTGGAAAGGAAGATTACGGATAAAATGAAGTGTAATATATGTGGGAGTGAAATGCATTTTCTGGATTTATTAGAAGAACATGAGAGCGAGGTTACAAAAGTATATAGTGAACCAAATTGTTCAAAAAGTGTGGATATTACTTTTTATCAGTGCCCGGTATGTACACATGGACAGATTGGGAATATTATAGAAAAGGAATATTATCAGGAATATGAATTAATACGTAACACGGATAGAACAGGTGTTCGGGGGGGGGTATACACAGACTTTATTAGATTATTATGATAAACGATTTGAGGAATTGAATCGATACACCAGTGCAAGCGAGAGCATTCTGGATATTGGATGCGGACCGGGAATCTTGTTGAAAAAAGCTATGAAGTATTTTGAAAAGGGAATAGGAGTAGAACCTTCCGGAGTGCAGACAAAGTATGGAACAGAACAGCTTAATATCAAGATTATGAATGCTTTTTTTGATGCTTCCATAGATATTCCGGATAATAGCATAGATGCATTTATCTGTACGCAGGTATTTGAACATTTGGAGAATGTGCGAGAGGTGAGTTCGGCTGCGTTTCAAAAATTAAAAGAGAATGGAATTGGTTTTATTGAGGTGCCAAACGGACAAAAAGTTATAAATGAAGATCGCTATTATGATATTTTTCCGGAACATGTAAATTATTATACTGTTTTGAGTCTTACTACATTATTGGTAAAGGCAGGATTTGAAATTATTAAAATAGGAGAAGAGTTTGATGGGAATTTTATCGCCGCTTATGTAAGAAAAGGAAAAACATATAAGGGATTTGTTAAAAAGATTGATTATCACAAAGAGTGTATGAAGCGGATAACAGAACAATATCATGATATTGCTGTTTGGGGAGCTGGAACCAAAGCAAGAAGTTTTATCCTGCTAATGAAGGAAAATCCACCAAAATATATTTTTGATAGTAATCCACTTATTCAGGGAGGATTTCTTTGCAATAGCAATGTAAAGATTGAAAAACCTGATAAAGAAAAGGTAAACGAATGTGAGGCAGTAATTATATTTGCAATCAGTTATAAAACTGAAATCGAAGGAACGTTGAGGAATGAGTATGGGTTTAAGGGAAAAATTATTTCTATGGATGAAATTGCATTGGTAAGTTGTTCAAAAACAGAACAGTTGCAGGACATCATGGATAGTTGTGATGTTACTGTAGAGGAAGATTGGTTAAGTCAGTTTGAAGTTGGTTAGAATTGAGGAGATATGAGTAATCAGGTTATAATTTTAGGAGCAGGATTTGCAGGATTGGCGGCGGCATATGAGTTACAGCAAAATAACGTGGATGCAGTTGTATATGATAAAAATGAAACTTATGGAGGGTTGTGCAGGAGTTTCAATATCGCTGGATTTACTTTTGACACATTTGCCCATGTGAACTTTTCAAAGGACCCTTATGTGATGTCCATGTTAGAGGAAAAAACGGAATATCTGGTACACAGACCGGAGGCAATGAATTATTATCATGGCTGCTGGATTCGCAATCCGGCTCAAAATAACCTGGTTGATCTTCCGGTGGAAGAACGAATAGCAGTAATAGAAGGATTTGTGAATCGGAATCCGGAGGGAGAAATTCGTGATTATAGCGACTGGCTGCGCATACAATACGGTGATTATTTTATGGAACATTTTCCGGCCTTGTATACCAGAAAGTATTGGACAGTCGAACCGGAAGAGTTGGAAACAAAGTGGGTGGAAGGGCGTATGTATACGCCTGCACTTGCGGAGGTGCTTAGGGGAGCAATGACAAAGGATACACCAAATGTTCATTATACGAAGGAAATACATTATCCGCAAAAGGGAGGGTATGGTGCATTTTTGCTGCCATTTGCTGAAGGAGCAGATATAAGAACAGGAAAAAAAGTCACATACCTGAATACGGAGGAGAAAAAAATAGGTTTTTCGGATGGAGAGCAGGTTAACTACGATAAAGTTATTTCCACGATACCATTAAATGAATTGATTTCTTGTATGGAGAATGTGCCGGATGATATTAGCAAAGCTGCAGATGAATTGGATTATACATCCGGAGTGATTGTTTCCATCGGACTAAAATGTGAAAATGTTGCTCCGGCATTATGGTTTTACATTTATGACGAAGACATTTATCCTGCACGAGTATATGCACCCAATATGAAATCGCCATCGAATGTTCCAAAAGGATGCTGTGCATTGCAGGCAGAAATCTACTTTTCACGCAAAAAGCCGTTGAAACATTCCTTAGAGGAACTGAAGTCAGAGACCATTAATCAATTAATAAAAATGGGATTATTTCAAAAAGAGGATGTTGTGGTTCAGGATGTGCGAATGGAAGAGTATGCAAATATCATGTTTACACCACAGATTTACGATGCGAGGAAAAAGGTGCGTAGTTATTTGGAAGGAAAAGGAATCATTACCGCCGGTAGATTTGGAGAATGGGACTACTTATGGACCGGACAGAGTATTATTAGTGGAAAGAGTGCTGCTGAGAAGATTTATGCAAGATAAGAAGACAGAGGTTATATTTATATTGGCATGAAACCCAGTGCTTCCCGCCCTTTTTACCTTCCGCAGAATCAGGCTGGACAACAGGGAAGTCGGGATGCTCTGATAAATATGTATTGAAAATAACAAGAAAAGCTTTGAAAAAATTTATTTTATCTATAAAGTATTTTCAAAATTGCCCGATATATATTACAAGTAAACAAGATAACAATTGTTACTTGCAGATGGGAGACCAAATAGAGCGTACGGCTAGGAGGAAGACCATCACAACAAAACAAGTTTTGTAGCATGGAAGCTACAGTATATTCAAGGAGGAAAAAATTATGGCAATGGTAGTACAGCACAATATGCAGGCAGCTAATACTAACAGACAGTTAGGTATTACAACAAGCGCACAGGCTAAATCAACTGAGAAATTATCTTCTGGTTACAGAATCAATCGTGCAGCAGATGACGCAGCAGGACTTGCTATTTCTGAAAAAATGAGAAGCACAATCCGCGGATTAAATCGTGCATCAACAAATGCTGAGGATGGTATCTCTGTAGTACAGATCGCTGAAGGTGCTTTAAATGAGACACATTCTATTCTGCAGAGGATGAATGAACTTGCTACGCAGGCAGCGAATGACACGAATACATCAACTGACAGGACAAAGATTCAGAACGAAGTTGATCAGTTGGTATCCGAGATTAACAGAATCCAGTCTACAACGCA
>CAYWXJ010000103.1:5228-7853 GCA_964462405.1 uncultured Eubacterium sp. | reverse complement strand
AAAGGCGTTTGTTCGTTTTGTGATATTTGCATTATTTCATGGCTGAACTGTTACTTCCAATTTTATCCTTTTTCGCTGAATGCTTTTTTCTTTTACAATAAAAAAGCAAAGATATTGTGGATATTAATTTTACCAACCACAATATCTTTGTTTTTAAAGAAATAGCATGATTATCTGCATCAAAATATTATTTTCATATAAATAAGATAAAATATGACTTCCTTCTATATAACTTAAAAGCTGTCTGCCTGTTTCACTGGTTCCGCATAAAGCAATGATATAAAGAATCAGCCAGATAATTACAAGACCTTTGATGGCACCTGCTCCTGCCCCTAAGATTTTATTTGTCCCATGAAGTACCGGGATATGCGATACCAAATCTAAGATATGGGTAATCCAATGTGTAAGTACTCCGGCTATGATCAATGCTGCAAAAAACGCAATTCCTTTTATTATAAAATGTGCAATTTCTGATGCTATTTCCTCATAAATTCCGGTGCTTTCGAGTATTTCATCTGCAGTTGCTGCTACGGAGCCGGCAAGCTCTCCTATCAGGCTTTCGGGAAGCCAGATTCCATTGCCTTCTAATTCTGCCTGTTTTTCTGCTCCATATGTATCTGCCTGTTCCTGAAGCTTTTCTTCTGCCATATTTTCCATATAGTCCAAACATTTCTCCTGAATCGCTGCATGGAGAGTTGTGTTCTTTTCCAGAAATTCTGCCAGGTAGGGAGTTGACCATGTAACAAATATAAACACTAAAAGCCATGCAAAAAGTGAATATACCACCCGGAGGAATCCGACACGATAGCCTGCATAACCGCACAGCACAATAATCCCAAGTGCAATAATTTCTAATCCGTTCATATACGCTCCTTTATTTTAATCTGATTTTTTCCATGACTCCGTCTAAAATAAAGGTATAGCTTCTACCCGTACCTCCGGAAAATATTTTGTATAATGCATCATCAAATTTGTATGTAAATTTTTTTACACCACGCAGCGTATAAATCTCGCAGCGATATTCATCCCGAATACAGACTTCGTGATTTACAAGCAGTTCGATATTCTGATAGGACATCTCAAATTCCTGCTCTAACCGCAGTTTTCCTTTCATATCATAAATTTCCATGGTATGATTTTCGCTGGAATCCTCATTACTATATACCAGACCAAAGTAATCTGTGTCATAAAATATGCTTTTGGCTTCTTTTTCCAGCTTTTGTACCAGAACTTCTTCCGGTTTCTGCGTCCCTTCGAATATGATCACCTGCGTATCCCCAAATGCAATCATCCTGTCATTGGAAACAAAATCGATTTGTGGTATGACGGTGTCGGCATAAGAATAGGAACCTACCATATTATCAATTTCATTCTGGCCTACAGAACCGAAATTATAAAACGCAATCGTAGACTGCGCCTTGCCTTTACTGATGTCTAATATGGATACTGCCAGTTTATTTGCATCATTAGAAAGTGCTATGTCCATTGAATATCCGCTGTTTTCTACATGAATCTCACCGGAAGCGAGGCTCTCTCCGCTCTTATTATAAAGTTCTAAATAACTGGTGCCGTCTGCCTGGGTCAAAACAGCAATGGTTCCCTGGTTTGCCACGCACATAGCTTCAATCGGTTTGCTGGTTTCGATTTCTCCCTGTACGCCGGTCGTATTCATAACATAAATCTGATTCCCCTGCAAATCTGCTATTGCTACATAATCTTCACAAATATCTATCACAGGCGTCTGCATCTCGAATGCCTGATTCCAGATAAGATTGTCTGACATATCCGCATAAAATGCACCATCATTGTTGTAACGCAGAATATTACCGGAAAAGGTTTCATATTTTGTTGCCTCGCTGTCACTTCGCTCGATCTCAGAACGCACCTCATAGCTTTTATATTCTTTCAATTCAAAATAAATACCGGCGGCTGCAACGCAAATCGCCGCAACGATAACAACTATGGCTGTACAAAGGGCGATTCTTCTGCGATGCTGACGGATTTTCTGTTCCATTTCTTCAACATTGGTTTCAACTGTATAAAACCCCTGTTTTCTTATGTCTGTCATTAATACTTACTCCTGATGTGTGGAATTATTTCTTTTGGATGTTTTCATATCATACGACATTATATCATATCTGTTAGCGTTTCACATATTTTTTTATGGAAGAATAATTTTTTGTCCTGCATAAATCGTATCCTGGTCATCAATGGCATTTGCCTTGCAGATTGCTTTTACCATGGTATAAGTCTGATATATTTTATAACTGATCTGCTGAAGATTATCTCCCGGCTGCACGATATAGTAGCCCTGGGAGCGATAGGCTTCTGCCTCGGTCTGTGCCGTTGCTCCTTCTGTTCCACCCTGCTGATTATTTCCGGCAGATGCTGCGGTTCCTTCGGACTGTGCATTTTCAGCGGATGCTGCAGCTCCTCCGGACTGGTTATTTCCGGCGGATGTGACGTTTTCTCCGGACTGATTATCTCCGGAAGATGCGGCGGCTTCTCCGGACTGATTATCTCCGGAAGATGCAGCGGCCCCTCCGGACTGATTATCTCCGGAAGATGCGGCGGCCCCTCCGGACTGATTATCTCCGGAAGATGCGGCGGCCCCTCCGGACTGAT
>CAYWXJ010000103.1:0-5128 GCA_964462405.1 uncultured Eubacterium sp. | reverse complement strand
GCGGCCCCTCCGGACTGATTATCTCCGGAAGATGCGGCGGCCCCTCCGGACTGATTATCTCCGGAAGATGCGGCGGCTTCTCCGGACTGATTATCTCCGGAAGACGCTGTTTGGGACTGGGCATTCCCGGCGGATGCTGATACTGCCTCAGACTGATTTTTCCCATCTGCAGTATCTGTTCCGTCCGACTGCGCATTTTGGGCGGATGCGGCGGCTTCATCAACCGGAATCACATTTCCGCTGATTGTTTCTACTGCTACCTGATTCTGTTCGTTTTCTTTTTCCTGTTCGGTAGCTTCTAAGGCACCGGACATGGTCGAAATGGTCTGCTCCATATTTTCCATTCTGCGGATATTGCTCAACAGAATCACACTGACGGAACACAGAATAAGTACCATTAATATAGAAGTCAGATAGGAAAGAAATCCTGCCCTGCGTTTGTAGGTGTGTTCTTTTTTCTCCAGCATCATTGCACGATAATTTTTTGCAGCCTGGTCTTCTACTTCCTCTACCATAGGAGTCTCTCCATATAAAGCCTCCCGCCTGCTTATCATATACTCCTGCATCTGGGGATTTTTCTCATAATAGATGAAGTAGCCTTCTTTTCGGGTTAATTTTCCCTCCTTCCATGTATAAAATGCCTCTTCTCTTTCCTTTGAGTCCATTAAAAAGAAAAACTGATAGGGACTGACAAAATTTTTCCGGTGCATCATTTCCATCTCTTTTGTGACTGCAAGGGCATTCCCGGGAATGTCTAAGACCCACCCCACAATTTCACACTTTTCAAAGCAACAATGAATCTCTTTATGTATCTGCCGCCAGGTCTTCTCATTCAGCTCCGGCAGTTCTTCTGATGCTTCACTGCTTTCTACCTGAATGGCTCCGCTGATAAATGCACAGCTTCGATTGGAAAAATGATTGATTTCGCCTAACAATATCAATAACCGTGGAAAAACACCAATCTCTATACCCTGAATCTGTGCCGGATGAAGATAAGTATAGACATAATCCTCCATATATATCCGGAAATCCTTTTCCGGGTTTCCGATCTGACGTATATTCTTAGGAAGCTTACTTTCTAAGTTCTCTTCTGTCTTTTCTGTCTGCTGTATAATCTCAATCATGCACTTTCCCTTCTTCCTATATTTTTGTCGTTTGCTCTTACAGCCTGTCCGACAATTTTGCAAACAATCCTTCTGTTCTGGATTTAACCTTAACACAGGTTCACTGAATATTTTGCAATTCCTTGGAAGTCTCGGGAAAAACATATCGACAAAAAAGCACGCCAGATTCTAAAATCCAACGTGCTTCTATCTTTCCTGCATTTATAGTGCTCTTCTGCCTTCTAATGCACGAAGCAGAGTCACTTCATCGATGTATTCTAAATCTCCGCCCACCGGAACTCCGCTGGCGATTCGTGTAACGGTAATTCCTGTAGGTTTTATCAGCTTACTGATATACATTGCTGTTGTTTCGCCCTCTAAGCTGGAATTGGTGGCAATAATAACTTCGTCTATATCCTTCTGCAGCCGCTGCATTAATTCCTTTAACCGAATATCCCCCGGTCCAATGCCAAGCATGGGAGAAATTGCGCCGTGCAGCACATGATAAACCCCTTCGTACTTTCCGGTCTTCTCATATGCCGCTAAATCCCTGCTGTTTTCCACTACCATAATAGTACGATGGTCCCTGTCCTGATTCCTGCAGATGGGACAGAGCTCATCATCCGTTAAGGTAAAGCATTCTGTACAGTAACGGACATGATTCCTTGCTTCTAAAATTGCATTGGACAGCTCCTCTACGTTCTCTTTTGGCATATTCAGAATATGAAATGCCAGACGCTGCGCGGATTTGCTTCCAATTCCCGGCAGGCTCGATAGTTCCTGTACCAGCCGGTTAATCTGCTTACTATAATAATCCATACGAAAATGCCCCTAGAACGGCAATCCGCCTAAGCCGCCGCCGATTCCTCCTGTAATCTTAGACATGGAAGATGCAGAAAATTCTTCTAACTGACGGAGAGCTTCATTGGTCGCTGCCATAATCAGATCCTCTAACATCTCTATATCCTCCGGGTCTACGACCTCTTCGGATAATTTGATTTTTGTAATCTCCCTTTTACCGGATACAGTCACTTCAACTGCTCCGCCGCCTGCTGTGGCAGTAATCTCTTTTTCTTCTAACTCTTTTTGCGCTTCTTCCATCTGTCGCTGCATTTTCTGCGCCTGCTTCATAAGATTGTTCATGTTTCCCGGCATCCCACCTGGGAATCCACCTCTTTTTGCCATTTTATTTCCTCCTGATTTTTATTCCTCTTCGTAGGTAATTTCCATATTGATTACCTGTTCTAAATCTACATGGGAATCCTCAAAGGGACGGTTCGTATTATTTTCTTTAACTAATACTGTTACCTGCTTGCCGATGTGTTCAGCGATGGCATCTTCTAACTGCTTTCGCTCGTCTTGCCTTGCAAAATAACCTGCTGCCATAGCATCTTCGAACACTAATACCAGCTCGCTTCCGCCGCCTAAGGTAAGCCTTGCCTTGCTCAGATAGCTTTTCGATAAGCCCGGCATGGAAGATATGATATTACGCCAATTCTTAACTGCCTGTTCCACATCCTCCGGTACTGCGGTTGGTAATACAGGACGCTCCATTTTTACTTCCTGCTGCTGCGGCATTGAAGCTGCGGTAGCTGACACGGCTGCCGGGGCTGCGGTGATTCCCTGTTCCATTTTCTTCTCTAACTGTTCGATACGGCTGATTAAGGAGCTGTAATCCTGCTCCATCTGCGGTCGGCAGAGCTTGATCAATGCAATCTCAAGCAATACACGCTTCTGGGATGAATATTTGATCTGATTGGACAGCTCTGAAAAAATACGGATATATCGGATTAAGGTCTCTTCCTCAATCTGTCCGGCTTCTTCCTGCAGACGCTGCATATTCTCAGAAGACATATCCAGTGTTTCGCTCATCTCATCGGAGGTCTTCAGCAACAGCAGATTCCGCAAATACCAGGTGAAATCTGCCACGAACTGTCCTAACTCCCTGCCGTCTGCAATCAATCTCTCGACGCTCTCTATTACGCCTGCCACATTCTGCGCAAGTACCTTCCGCAGAAGCCCGCTGAATACCTCCGTATCTACCGCGCCAAGCACTTCTAAGACCTTATCATAGGTAAGTGTCTGCCCTAAATAAAAAGCAATGCACTGGTCTAAAAGACTTAAGGCATCACGCATGGCACCGTCCGCCGCTTTGGCAATGTAGCGGATGGCCTTCTCTTCTGCTGTAATCTGTTCTTTTTCTAAAAGCTCCTCTAACCGTTCATATATGGTATCTACGGAGATACGCTTGAAATCATATCTTTGACACCGGGAAAGAATCGTTACCGGTATCTTATGCACTTCTGTGGTCGCTAAAATAAATATAACATAAGAAGGCGGTTCTTCCAAGGTTTTTAATAAGGCATTAAATGCTCCAATAGAAAGCATATGCACTTCATCTATAATGTAGACTTTGTATTTGCCTTCTGTCGGACGGTATGTCACTTCTTCCCGAATCTCACGGATACTCTCTACTCCATTATTGGAAGCTGCATCAATCTCAATGACATTCATGGAGGTTCCCGCAGCAACAGCCCGGCAGGAAGCACACTCCCCGCAGGGACTGCCTTCTGTCGGGTGCTCGCAGTTGACCGCCTTGGCAAATATTTTAGCTATAGTGGTCTTACCGGTTCCTCTCGTTCCGCAAAATAAATATGCATGTCCAATCCTGTCGGCTTCAATCTGATTCTTTAATGTTGTAACAATGTGGTCCTGTCCCTTGACATCCTTAAATTCTCCGGGACGAAATTTTCTATATAGCGCAGTATAAGACATGTCTCTTCCTCTCTTATTTTAAACTTTAATCGCCAAAACTGATTCCCATTGTCTTAGCTTCTTTGATAATCTGGGAATCCGGCTCTACGGTCTTTAACTTACCTGCCACTTTTTCTAGCGGAACACGTGTAGTCTTGTTATCTACCATGGCAATCATGTTGCCGTAGTCTTCATCTAATATTGCCTGTGCCGCTGCTGCACCTAAGCGGCTGCAAAGCACACGGTCATATGGACAGGGACTTCCGCCTCTTTGGGTATGTCCCGGAACAGCGACTCTTATCTCGGTTCCTGTCTTCTCTTTTATGCGTTCTGCCACTTCATAGGATACAGAAGGATACGGTGATTTTTCAAGCTTTTTCTTGTATTCTTTCTTGGTAAGTTTTGCATCTTCTTTGGAAATTGCACCTTCTGCAACTGCAAGAATGGTAAAGCCTTTCCCTGCCTTGGTACGCTTCTGAATCGCTTCTGTTACTTTATCAATATCATATGGAATCTCCGGCAGAAGAATGATGTCTGCGCCTGCTGCAATTCCTGCATAAAGTGTCAGCCAGCCTACTTTATGTCCCATAACCTCTACGATAAATACACGGTTGTGGGAAGCTGCTGTGGTATGAATACAGTCGATTGCTTCTGCTGCAATATTAATTGCACTCTGGAACCCAAAGGTGACATCTGTTCCGTAAATATCATTATCAATGGTCTTCGGTAAATGAATGACATGCAGTCCCTCTTCCCGAAGAAGGTTTGCTGTCTTTTGGGTTCCATTGCCGCCTAAAATTACCAGACAGTCTAAATTCAGTTTGTAATAGGTCTGTTTCATAGCTTCTACTTTATCAAGTCCGTTTTCATCCGGCACACGCATCAGCTTAAACGGCTGTCTGGAGGAACCTAAAATCGTTCCGCCCTTTGTCAATATTCCTGAAAAGTCTGCGGAAGTCAGTAAACGGTATTTTCCATAGATCAGTCCTTTGTAACCATCATAGAAACCGTAAACTTCCAGCTCATCTACATTATTGCTCAATCCTTTTACTACACCGCGCATTGCTGCATTTAATGCCTGGCAATCGCCGCCGCTTGTCAACATACCGATTCTTTTCATAATTCATGCAGTCCTTTCTTTCATTTGCGTACTCATAAGACGCTTGTTTTCTTTCTATTATAATATATTTTCTCTTTCTCTACAATACATCTTGTCCTTTGAGTTTCCCCATTTTTAAAATACAAATGCCCCAGTATCCTCTATTTTAAAA
>CAYWXJ010000102.1:0-7935 GCA_964462405.1 uncultured Eubacterium sp. | reverse complement strand
TAGAGAAAGCACTGCCAGCACAGCCAGATGCATCAGAGGACTCGGTTCAAACGCCAACGCCGGTACCGGTACCGGAAGAAACAGCGATTACCCTAAATGAGAAGAAGATAACCATGGGCTTAAAGGAAAAGGTTACCTTGAAAGCGGCTGTTACAGGAGCAGGGAAAGATCAGACTGTAACATGGAAATCCAGTAAGACGAAGGTGGCAACTGTATCAAAAACCGGAAAGATTACTGCAAAGAAAGCAGGTACTGCTACCATTACAGCAACAGTGGACGGCAAGTCAGTGACCTGTAAGGTTACCGTAAAGGCAGCTCCGAAGAAAATTACCTTGAATGCTAAGAGCAAGACCTTAAAGAAAGGCAAAACTTTCCAGATAAAAACAAAGCTTCCGAAGAATACAGCAAGTTACAAAATTACTTATACTACCAATAAAAAGAGTGTAGCAACAGTATCTTCCGCCGGAAAGGTAACGGCTAAGAAGAAAGGTACTGCAACGATTACCGTTAAGACCTTTAATGGAAAGAAAGCGACCATCAAGATTAGAGTAAAATAAGTTTCATTAATATCTGAATCAGAAAAAGACATTCTAAAGACAGCAGAATGTCTTTTTTACAGCCTTTTTCACATTATGTTCACATAATTACCGCTTTTTTTACACAAAAGATGTTTACGCTAGTATCTGGATTGTAAAAGATAAAAGGAGGAGATCAACGTGATTGAAATTAATCATCTGGTAAAAAAATATGGCAGTCATGTAGCTGTAGATGATTTGAGTCTGACGGTGGAATCCGGAAGAATCTATGGTTTTTTAGGTCCGAACGGAGCAGGTAAATCTACAACTATGAATATTGTCACCGGATATTTAGGGGCAACCAGTGGTGAAGTAAAGATTCATGGATATGATATTTTAAAGCAGCCGGAGGAGGCAAAGAAGTGTATTGGATATTTGCCGGAGATTCCGCCGCTATATGTGGATATGAAAGTAAAAGAGTATTTGAATTTTGCAGCAGAGTTAAAGGAAATTGAAAAGCCGCTCCGTAAGCAGTATGTGGAGGAAGCTATGGAGATGACAAAAATTTCCGATATGAAGAACCGGCTGATTCGTAACCTGTCGAAAGGATACCGGCAGAGGGTCGGACTTGCACAGGCAGTTTTAGGCTATCCGGAGGTAATTATCTTAGATGAACCTACCGTTGGCTTAGATCCCAAACAGATTATTGAGATGCGTGAACTGATCAAAGAATTAGGAGAGAAACATACCGTGATTTTAAGCTCTCATATTCTTTCAGAAGTCAGAGAGGTCTGTGACTACATCTTTATTATTTCCAAGGGAAAGTTAGTAGCTAATGATACCACAGAGAATCTGTTAAAGCAGGTAGCGCATGAAAACAGGGAATTAGAACTTCTGATAAGAGGAGATGGCGAAGCTGCGGCAGGGCTGTTAAGGCAGATGGATTTTGTAGGGAATGTCGAAATGCGGACAGGGGAAGAAGAAGATACGACTCTGTTTATAATTACGGCAGCAACAGATACAGATATACGAAACCGAATCATACGGGTTTTCATAGAAGCGAATGTAGAGCTTTTAGAGATCACATCTGCGGGAAAATCCTTAGAGGACATTTTCCTTGAATTAACAAATCAGAAAGGAGAGTTACTGTAATGAAAGCAATACTAAAAAGAGAGTTTAAGGCTTATTTTCAAAATGTAATCGGCTGGCTTTATCTTGCAGCGACTCTCGCACTTTACGGGCTGTATTTTTTTGTATATAACTTAAACTATGGCTATACAAAGATTTCTTATTCGTTAAATGCCATTACATTTCTGTTCCTGATTACCGTACCGATCCTTACCATGCGAAGTCTTGCAGAGGAACAGAAAAGTAAGACAGATCAGTTGATACTGACATCACCGGTGTCTGTAGGTAAGATTATAGCTGCAAAATTTCTCGCCATGGCAGCAGTACACACCATTGCAGTTGCAGTTATCGGACTGACGCCATTGGTGCTGCGCTGCTTTGGAACAGTACCGATGGGGGAAAGCTATGTGGCGGTATTAGGATTCTGGCTTTATGGACTTACCTGTATTGCAATCGGACTTTTTGTATCTTCACTAACAGAGAGCCAGGTGATTTCGGCAGTACTCACCTTTGTTTTCCTGTTTTTGGGATTTATGATGAGCAGTATTACAGGTGTATTTTCATCATCTGGAAATATTTTGACGAAAATTTTAAACTGTTATGATTTAGTCACACCGTTAGATTCATTTTTGGATGGATGTCTTTCTGTGACAGGAATTATCTACTATGTGACGGTAGCGGTTCTGTTTCTGTTCCTCGCTTCACAGTCTGTTCAGAAACGCCGTTTTACAGTCAGTGTAAAGAAATTGAAGTTAGGCGTATTCAGTGTGGGATTCATAGCAATAGCCGTTGCTCTTACGGTATTTATCAATCTGTTTGCGTCAGAGCTTCCGAGTACTTATATGGAGATTGATGCCACTTCTGCAAAGCTGTACTCAATAACAGATGATACAAAAGAATTTTTAAAGGAGTTAGACAAGGATGTCACGATTTATGTCATTGCGGCAGAAAAAAGCGCAGATACAACTGTATCAGAAACCTTAAAACGTTATGAAGATTCCAGTTCTCGCATTAAAGTGGAATATAAAGACCCATCTGCAAATCCGACCTTTTATCAGCAGTATACACAGGAGAGCATCAGCATGGGAAGCCTGATTGTCACCTGCGGTGACATTTCAAAAGTCATTGATTATCAGGAATTGTATGAATCCAGTATTGATTACAGTACTTACTCTCAGCAGACAACGGGATATGATGGAGAAGGTCAGATTACAAGTGCCCTGCAGTATGTGACCAATGACAGTATGCCTGTGGTTTATCAAATTACCGGACACGGAGAAGCAGAGCTTACCGGTAACTTTGCAAAAGCAGTAGAAAAAGCCAATGTAACATTAGAATCCATAAACCTGTTAGAGGTAGACACAGTTCCGGCGGATGCCCAGGCGGTTATTATCAATGGCCCGACCTCTGATTTTTCCAAAGATGATGCAAATAAACTCATTACTTATATGCAGGGCGGCGGTAATGTGCTGATCGCTGCAAATTATCAGACAGATCAGAATATGACGAATTTTAACTCTGTTTTAGCGGAATATGATATGAGTCTGGTGGAAGGAATTTTAGCGGAAGGCGATTCGAATATGTATTATCAGAATCCGTTCTATCTGCTGCCGGAGGTTTCCACCACCGCATATACCTCTTCGGTAGGAAGCAACTATATATTTGCACCTTATGTACAGGGGATTACCTATCCGGAGAGCACGGAAGATGTGACGTATACAGCATTGCTTTCAACTTCAGAGCAGGCAGTTTCAAAGACTGATACAGCAAATGCCGCAACATATGCATTTGAGGAAGGAGATATTCAGGGACCATTTACCATAGCAGTTGCGGCACAGAAAGTAATTGACGATGAAACTACCGGGCAGTTTGTCGTTTTAGGTTCCACGGAAATCATTGCTGATAATGCAGACCAGATGGTATCCGGAAGTAATTCGGGAATGTTTGCAGATATATTATCGAATTTTATAAACACTGATGGTATGACTACGATCGTCATTCCAGTAAAGAGCTATGAGGCTTCGCTGCTGACGGTTACGGCATTTATTGGAATGCTGACAGGAATCGCGATTATGATTATAATTCCGGTTCTGCTTTTAGCAGCAGGAATTATAATTTGGGCAAAGAGAAGAAAACGTTAGGATGGTGAGAGCATGCAGAAACAAAAAAAGCAGATGATCCTGGTGCTTGTGCTGCTGGTGCTTTTCGGAGCGGCATACGGAGGAATGCGGATATATAATGAAAAGCAGGCCGAAAAGGAAAGTGAAGAGGAAGAAGCATCAAAAATATACATTGCAGAAGTAAAGCAGGAGGATATTACGGCATTTTCCTATCAAAATGCAGAGGAAACACTGGAATTTGTGAAAGAAGAAGATACCTGGATTTCAAAAAATGATGAAAGTATCAAATTAGATCAGACGGCAGTGGAAGATATGTTAGAGAATATTGCTTCTTTAGAAGCAGAAGAGATTGTAGAATCACCGGAAGATTTGTCAGAATATGGTTTTGATACACCAACAAATGTACTTACCTTTACAACAGGGGAAGGAACCACTACTCTTACGATTGGTATGGAAAACGCGATAAATAATCAATATTATCTGACAAAAAATGAAGAAGATACCTTATATCTTGTAACGAACAGTTTTCCGTCAGCATTCCAAAAAGGATTAGAGGAATTAGAGGATACGACCGAAGAATCTACGGAAGCGGTTATTGAGGAAACAGAAAATTAACATGGATATTAAAAAGAGAAGATTTCTGGAATATGCAGAAATCTTCCCTTTTTAATTATCCTTTTTGCCGTTTGAAGCATCCGTGTTGGAGTTTTTGCGCTGCTCCATAAATTTGAACATCGCCATATAAATCCACAGCAGAACCGGAATCAAAATGGTAAGACCAATGGAAATTTTCAGGCAATCATAAGTCTGCGGGCTGTCCAACAGAGCAAAAATCAAAGTTGCCGCGTACAGACCTATCAGAATAATAATGCCGAAAATGGCAAAAATACGTTTCATATTCTTCATGGTTTATGACCTTTCATTTTTTTCTTATCATACATAGGATTTTTTGAAACGTCAAGAGAATACGGATAAAAAAAGCGGAAGCCCCGGCAAATGCCGGAGCTTCCAGGGGAGGATAAGTATTCTTGCATCTTTGGTAAAAGTTCCTGGCAAGCGGGTGGGGGATTCATCTCACCGGGAACAATTATAGTATGGGTCAAAAAAGAAAAAGCTATACTTACTTTTTGAAAAAAAATAAAAAAGTTTTGAAATATGTAATAGTATCTGCTATAATAGATAAAGTATTTTGTATTTTACAAAAAGAAGGAGCACGAAAATGGCATTATTAGAGAATTGGCAGAAAGTTGCCTATAATGAAAAAGCAAACAAGCAGGAATTACAGAAATTCTGGCAGAGATATTTTCTTCTGGAGAAAAGTGTATATGAACAGTTATTGACCAATCCGGATGAAAAGGTAGAGGGAACTGTTAAGGAGCTTGCAGAAAAGTATAAATTAAGTATTATGGATATGACAGGCTTCTTAGATGGAATCAATGACAGTTTAGTAGAGCCGAATCCTATCGATACCATGGAAGAGGATACGAAGGTAAGTCTTGTATTCGATAAAGAAAAGTTGTATAAGAACATGGTAGATGCAAAGGCGGACTGGTTGTACGAGCTTCCGATGTGGGACAATATCTTTGATGCGGAAACCAAGAAGAGATTATACTTAGAGCAGAAGAAGTCCGGTACGGTAGTTGTCGGAAAGAAGATCGGACGCAACGATCCATGTCCCTGCGGAAGCGGCAAGAAGTATAAACAGTGCTGTCTGAACAAAAAGTAGGACAGATGACAAATAGGATTTCATATAGATAACACGTTGAAGAGAAGAGTAAGCTGCGGAATGTGACAGAGAGAGATGCCTTTAGGAAGCAAGGCTTTTTAAGTGTTCTGGAAGCATCTTGACAGGAAACAGCCGAAAACTACCTCTGAGTGGCCCTAATCCGGTCCGGTGACTCCGTTATCGTCAGAATGAGATGGTTTCCTTAGGGAAATCATAAGCTGGGTGGAACCACGGTAGAGCAATATCGTCCCTGATGCATATGGATCTGTATGTGTCAGGGACTTTTATTGTATTGGAAGTTAAGGTGGGCTTGCTCACTTTATTCTAGAAAAAATGACAGGAGGCTTAAAATGAAAAAAGTAAAAGAATTTGCAGCAGCTTTGCCAAAAGAGATTACGATAACCAAATTGGATTTTGTATTGGGTGTCCTGATTGGAGCATTGGCGGGTATCGTAGTGGGAATGTTAGTATCTCCGAGAAAGAATATCTCTGTTCATTGCGGTAATGACAATGGGAATCATTATTTTGGCGAAGATGACGGAGTGGAATGTTTAAAAGAGGATTAGAAAAGGAGAAAAATTATGAAAATTACATTAAAAGATGGTTCAGTAAAAGAGTACAATGAAGTAAAAACTGTATATGAAATTGCACAGGACATCAGCGAAGGACTTGCAAGAGTGGCATGTGCGGGAGAGCTGAACGGGGAAATCGTAGATTTGAGGACCGAAATCAGAGAAGATGCAGAATTGAACATTATAACAGCAAGTGACCCGGAGGGATTGAAGGTGATCCGCCATACTACGGCGCATGTTTTAGCAGAGGCAGTAAAGCGTCTGTTCCCAAATGCTAAGGTTACCATCGGACCTGCGATTGCGGACGGCTTCTATTATGATTTTGATGCAGAACCGTTTTCCAGAGAAGATTTAGATCAAATTGAAGCAGAAATGAAGAAGATTATCAAGGAGGGACACGAAATCACAAGATACACCCTTCCGAGAGAAGAAGCAATCGCATTTATGAAAGAAAAAGACGAACCTTTTAAGGTAGAATTGATTGAAGATTTACCGGAAGGATCTGTCATCTCCTTCTATGACCAGGGTGGATTTGTAGACTTGTGTGCAGGACCGCATTTGATGAGCACAAAGGGAATCAAGGCTTACAAGCTGATTTCTTCCTCCATGGCATATTGGAGAGGAGATTCTGACAAAGCCCGTCTGCAGCGAATTTATGGAACGGCATTCAATAAAAAAGAGGAATTGAAAGAGCATTTAGAGAAATTAGAGGATGCAAAGCGCAGAGATCATAATAAATTAGGACGTGAGATGGGATTATTTACCACAGTAGATGTCATCGGTCAGGGCTTACCTTTGTTTACACCAAAGGGAACGAAGATGATCATGAAGCTTCAGAGATGGATTGAAGACTTAGAGGATAAAGAGTGGGGATATGTCCGCACCAGAACACCATTAATGGCAAAGTCTGATCTGTATAAAATTTCCGGTCATTGGGATCACTATAAAGATGGAATGTTTGTATTAGGCGATGAAGAGGTGGATAAAGAAGTATTCGCGCTCCGTCCAATGACCTGTCCGTTCCAGTATTATGTATACAAGAATGAGCAGCATTCCTATCGTGACCTGCCGTATCGTATGGGAGAAACCTCCACATTATTCCGCTGTGAGGATTCCGGCGAGATGCATGGACTGACCCGTGTACGCCAGTTTACGATTTCTGAGGGACATAATGTTATCCGTCCGGATCAGGCAGAGGAAGAATTGAAAAATTGTTTTGATCTTGCTTATTATGTCTTATCGACATTAGGATTAAAAGAGGATATAACTTTCCGGCTTTCCAAATGGGATCCGGCGAATAAGAAAAAATATCTTGGGGATGATGCATACTGGGAGAAGACCCAGGGAGCGCTTCGTGAAGTACTGGAAGAAAAAGGTGTTCCATATGTAGAAACAGACGGAGAAGCTGCTTTCTACGGGCCGAAGATCGACATTCAGGCAAAGAATGTATACGGCAAGGAAGACACCATGATTACCATTCAGTTAGACTGTGCGATTGCTGAGAATTTCGATTTGTATTACATTGACAAAAATGGGGATAAAGTACGCCCATACATTATCCACAGAACATCCATGGGATGTTATGAGAGAACCTTAGCATGGCTGATTGAAAAATACGCCGGAAAATTCCCGACCTGGTTATGCCCGGAGCAGGTGCGTGTACTTCCGATTTCGGAGAAATATGAAGACTATGCTGAAAAAATCCAAAAAGAATTGGCAAAAAATGGAATTGATGTTACAGTGGATAACCGCTCGGAAAAGATTGGATTCAAAATCCGTGAAGCAAGACTCGATAAGCTTCCTTATATGTTAGTCGTAGGACAAAAGGAAGAGGAAGAGGGAACTGTTTCCGTCAGAAGCCGTTTTTCCGGTGA
>CAYWXJ010000101.1:0-8082 GCA_964462405.1 uncultured Eubacterium sp. | reverse complement strand
AAGATTGCATTCCAGAACGTTACGGCAGACCAGGCAAAGACAGCAGTTATCGCTTACGAGCCGATCTGGGCAATCGGAACAGGCGAAACAGCTACCTCTGACCAGGCAGAAGAAGTATGTGCAGCCATCCGTAACTGCATCAAAGAAGTATACGACGAAGCTACGGCAGAAGCTATCCGTATTCAGTACGGCGGTTCTGTAAATGCAGGAAATGCAGCAGAATTATTTGCAAAGCCGGATATCGACGGCGGTTTAGTAGGCGGAGCTTCCTTAAAAGCTGATTTTGGAAAGATCGTGAATTACAAATAATATGATACATAACATATAAGTTAGTAGAAACAGACCCATTTCGGGGTCAATGTCTGACAGGAATGACATTGACTTAGAGGTGGGTTTGTTTTTATAGGCAAAAAGGACAAAAAAATTACTTATTTTTGTAAAAATTGTAAATTGTTACATGGAGAAAATAGAAGTATAATAACAGAGAAGACAACCGGTTGCGCAATGTTGCGCAAAGTCTGAAAGACAGAGGGTATGTAGACTAAGCAACAGTCCGGGTGGGAGGAAAAAGGGCAATCGGGGATAAGTAATTATAGTACATAAGTTTTTAAGGTGAAAGGAGTAGAAATGAAGAAGAGATTATTAAGTAGTTTCATGGCATTGTTCCTGACTGTTGGTACAGTGTTTGGTGGGGCTTTTTCGGCTGATGTGGTGTATGCTGCAGAGGGATCTGTAAGCGGTACAGTACTTGATACGGCTGGAAAGGCAAAGAGCGGTGCTAATATTGTACTTCGTGACAAGAATGACAGTGCCACGACATATACGGCCATTTCCGGTGATGATGGTACTTATACGATTACTGGAGTTCCGGCAGGAACCTATCAGGCTACAGCCTATGAAACAAATTTTTATGACAGCAATGCAGTTGTACAGACAGTAACGGTAGGAGAAGAAGCGGTAAGTGATGTGGATTTGCAGTTTCCTGTAGATTTGACAAGCCAGATGACGTATCCTGGATTTGCAGAAACGAAGAATGATCTGACAGGATGGTCCAATTCATTGAGTCAGACGGCAGGAGCCGGCGGATTCCGGAGTGAGTCAAAAGCATCCACAGGCTGGGCAGGTGGAGTTGCTTTTACACCATGGGCCAGCTCCGCATATCAGATTGATATGTATCAGACGATTTCTAATCTTAAAAATGGAACTTATGTTGTTTCCTGCTCTGCAACATGCGGCTGGGGTGATGGAAGTTCCGTATCACTCTATGCAAAAAATGCAGAGGGAACAATAATTTCAAGTGAAGCATTACCTAATGGGAATACCTGGCAGGCAATTGGTTTGGTTGCAGAGGTAACAGACGGAACACTTACCATTGGTATTGCCAGTGATGGCGATGTCGCAGCAAATGGTTGGGGAAATATTGACGAGTTCCATGTCGGTCTGCTTGCAGAACCAGCAGAAGAAGAGGAAGAAGAAGTCATTGATGCAGATTATATCAATGACCAGTTCTGGAAGGATACAGATGGCAACACCATCTATTCCCAGGGCGGTGGAATCTTCAAATTTGATGATACCTACTACTGGTACGGTGTAAAGTATGAGGAAGCAGTAGCTTATGCTGAGAATCCTAGAAAGTATTATTCAAGCTCAGATATTTTTGTGGGTATTACCTGTTATTCTTCTAAGGATTTGAAAAACTGGACATATGAAGGACTGGTTGCAGAGCCGGAGGATGTCTATAATGAAGAGATTATGGGTACCACAAAACCGTATTCTATCAACAACGGAAAAACAACATGGTTAGATGGAGACGAGGTTAAAAATTCTGCTGTATGGGTCGGAAGACTTGGTGTTACAAAGTTAGAAGATGGAACCTATGCATTGCTGGTGCAGCATGAGTGTGCAGATTATACAAACGGGATTGACGGTGATACCGATCAGTGGAGTAAGCAGGTCCTTGTAATGACAGCGGATAGTCCGAATGGTCACTTTACATGGAACAATCGTATTAATATGAAGAGTGCTATCGGAACGACAAATACAGGAGATCAGACTGTATTTGTAGATGATGACGGTACAGGCTGGCTGGTATATTCTTATGGTTCCGGTCGTGGAAAGATGTATTTATCTAAAATTGAATGGAATGAAGATACTACCAAGGTTGTACTTGGAGATCCATATATGGTTTACTCCGGTGAAGGCCGTGAAGGTAACTGTATGTTCAAGTATGATGGAAAATACTATCTTTGTGCATCGGATCTCTATGGCTGGAATGCATCCCATGGTTATTATATGACCATTGATCCGGGAGAGATGACGTTAGAAAAATACTTAAAGAGTGATAGCTTTAAACCGGCGACCAGCTTAGAGTTAATGGATGGAACCAGTGATGATTTTTGCCATGTAAGCCAGACAGGTTTCTTCTATACCGTACAGGGAAGTGGACAGACAACAGTTATTTTCTGCGGTGACCGCTGGGCAGACTTTGCAGGTAACGGACTTGGCTATAACCAGTGGTGTCCATTGTCCTTTGATGCAGAAGGAACCCCATATTTTAACTCATTGTCTGCATGGAATATGGATGTAGCTACCGGTGAGTGGACAGTTGCTGACGGAAACAATTATGTAAAGAATGGCAGCTTTGAGGCGGACCGTGTTGCAGTAGAAGAGATTGCAGGCTGGAAACAGGTGACAAACAAAGGTGCTAATGCAGTTGCAAATAACGTTGCAATCGGTGATGCGACGGTTACCGGAAAAGGTTCTTTAAAAATTGGAAGTGCATCTGCATATGACGTAGAGGTTTCACAGACAATAACATCTTCTGAATATGTGGAATTAGAAGATGGCGTATACAAGATGACCGCTAAAGTGAAAAACAGCGGCAAGTTTGATAATTTACAGATGTATGCCGTATCAGGAGATAAGAAAACCGCAACTTCTTTTGCAAGTGCAAATCCGGTATGGACGACTGTTAAAGTAGAAAATATCGTAGTAGAAGATAACAAGGTTGAAATTGGTTTCCTTGCAGCAGGGGAAGAGAACTCTGAGTGCATCATTGATGATGTAACCTTTACGAAGGTAGAAAATTCTGCACTTGCAGAAGGAAGTATTACAGGTGCTGTTTCCGGTGATGCTGCGAATGCAGGAAAAGTACTTACGATTACTGCAGAGAATGGCACAAGCAGCTATAGTGTAAGTATGAAACTTACTGCTTCAGAGCAGACGTATACAATTGCAAATCTTCCGGCTGGAACTTATACCGTAAGCTTTGCAGCACAGAACTGTATCGTTCCGGATGCCATTACAGTAACAGTAGAAGGCGGAAGTCCGACAAGTGTGGAGACACAGACCATTACAAATAATGCAGGTACGGTTTCCGGTAAAGTAATCACAGAAGATAAATCAGGTCTGGAAGGAGTAACCATAACCTTATCAAAAGACGGCAGTGATGATATTATAGCAGTTACCGGGGAAGATGGTACCTATGAATTAACAGATGTAGAGGTTGGAACATACAAGATTACATTCGTTAAACGCGGATACATATCGGAAGATAGCGCAGCAGCAACTGCTGAAGTTACTTTGAATACCACCAGTACCATTTCTGATGTTACCATGATAAGGAATGCAGGCACTGTAGCTGGTAAAGTAGTGAATTCCTGCGGCATTGCCGTAAGCGGTGCAGTCGTAACACTTCGTGATAAGTCAGATAACACCATGCTGTATACAGCAACTACAGATGAGAACGGTGCATATACGATTGAAGATGTTGTGCAGGGTTCCTATGTAGCAACTGCCACAACAAAGACAGTTGAAAGTGATGCATGGCAGGAATTAAATGCAGGAAATAACAATATTGTAGTAGAGCCGAATGAGGAAACGAATGGAGATTTACAGTTTGGTATTGATCTGACAAGTAAAATTGTAAATCCTACCTTTGATAATGATTTGAGCGGCTGGACAAACGGAGCATCGACAACTGGCGGATACAGACTTGGCAAGCAGAATACACATGGTACTTATCAGTTAGCACCGTGGTCAAATTCCGCATTTACCATGGATACTTATCAGACAATCACGGGTCTTGAAAATGGTACATATATTGTGACCTGCTGGTCAAATTCCGCATATAAGGCAGATTCAGATAAGCTTGAGTTATATGCAAAGGATGGTTCCGGAAGAGAACTTGCAAGAGAAAGTGTTCAGGCTGACGGAAGCTATAAAACCATTGCATTACTTGCAGAAGTAACAGACGGTACCTTGACCATTGGTGTTGACGGTGGATTAGCAGCAAGTTCATGGGCGAATATCGATGATTTCCATCTTGGATTGCTTGGAAAATATCATGCTAATGCAGAAAGACATGAAGCGGCAGAAGCATCCTGTGGAGCAGATGGACATGAGAACTATTGGAGCTGTCCGGACTGCGGAAAGTTCTTCAAGGATGCGGATGGCGTAATGGATACTTCAGTAGCTTATGATGAGGTCAGTGAAGTTACAACTGTAGTTCCGGCAACAGGAAATCACAAGTACGGTGAACCGGCCTTTACATGGTCAAAAGATTATACAACTTGTACAGCAGTCTTTACATGCATCAACTGCGGGGAGGAAGTAACAGAGAACTGTACGGTAACCTCTGAGCAGACTGAGGCGCCTACCTGTACAAAGGAAGGAACAACAGCTTATACAGCAACCGTAACATTTGAGGAACAGAGTTATACGGATACAAAGACTGCAGCAATAGCAAAAACAGAACATAATTACGTGACAACAACAGAAGCAGACGGAACAATTGTTGAAAGCTGCAGCGTATGCGGTGAAGTAAAGAGCAGGACACCGGGACAAAACGACTCGGGACAAAACGACTCGGAACAAAAAGACCCGGCACAAACTGATCCGGCACAAACTGATCCCGCACAGAATAATCCGGCAGGTGACAATCCGCAAGCTGTCCAGGTTGCAGGAGTTACACTTGCAAAAACTGTTTATACTTATACAGGTAAAGCAATCAAACCGGCAGTTACTGCAAAGGATACAGCAGGAAACGTTATTGACGCAGGTAATTACACCGTTGCATATTCGGCAAATAAAAATGTCGGAACAGCAACAGTAAAGGTTACCTTTACCGGTAATTACAGCGGAACTTATTCCTTAAGCTTTACAATTAATCCGAAGAGTACATCAATTTCTAAAGCAACGGCAAGTTCCAAAGGATTTAAACTGAAATGGAAAAAGCAGACGACCCAGGTAACAGGATATGAGATTCGTTATTCAACGAATAAGAATTTCAAGTCTGCAAAAAATGCTGTTGTTAAAAAGGCAAAGACTACAAGCAAGACATTCTCTAAGCTGAAAGCTAAGAAGAAATACTATGTACAGATTCGTACCTACAAGACAGTAGGAGGCAAAAAGTACTATTCAAGCTGGTCTAAAGCAAAGACAGTCACAACAAAAAAATAGTAAATTTTTGAAATAATATTATAGCAATGCCCCTGTTTTCGCTGTTTATTCAGAAAAAGCGGGGGCTATTTCTTTGAATAAAGTAGACAAAATGCTAGAAAATTGCTAAAATAGATAGGAAAAAGAAAAAGCAAAGGAGATTAGTGATGAACGAGAACAAAGAATTTAAACCTTTTGTTCCGGCGAACAAAACTTTGCCAGAGTTTACAGCTACCTCAATTATCTTAGGTATTATTCTGGCAATTGTATTTGGCGGAGCAAACGCATATCTGGGTCTTCGTGTTGGTATGACAGTATCTGCATCTATTCCTGCGGCTGTTATTTCCATGGGAATTATCCGGGTAATCTTGAAGAAGGATTCCATCCTTGAGAATAATATGGTACAGACCATTGGCTCCGCAGGAGAATCCGTAGCGGCAGGAGCAATTTTTACATTGCCTGCATTGTTTTTATGGGCAACTGAATGGGGAACTGAAGCGCCTTCATTAGTTGAAATTGCAATTATTGCATTTATCGGCGGAGCGCTTGGTATCCTGTTTATGGTTCCGCTTAGAAAGGCATTGATCGTACAGGAACACGGAACACTTCCATATCCGGAAGGACAGGCCTGTGCAGAAGTATTAGTAGCAGGTGAAGAGGGCGGAGCAAAGGCTTCCACCGTATTCGCAGGTCTTGGTATTGCAGCAGCATACAAATTTATCACAGACGGATTAAAGGTATTCCCGAGTGAAGTACATTATGAGATCCCGGCATATAAGGGATCCGGAATCGGTATGGACGTACTTCCGGCACTTTTAGGTGTTGGTTATATCTGCGGACCGAAGATTTCTTCTTACTTATTCTGCGGCGGTATTTTAGGCTGGTTCGTATTAATGCCGATGATTGTATTGTTCGGTGCGAACATTACCTTATTCCCTGCAACAGTTACTGTTGCAGAGTTATATGAAGCAGGCGGTTCATATGCAATCTGGTCAAACTATATCAAGTATATCGGTGCGGGTGCAGTAGCCTGCGGTGGTGTATTGAGCTTAATCAAATCCTTGCCGTTGATTATCAGAACCTTTAAGGATGCTATGAAAGGCTTTGGCAAAGGTGCGAATACTGATGAACGTACCAATCAGGATTTAAGCATGAAAGTGATTTTAGTTGGTGTTGTGATTCTGGCTATTGCAATCTGGCTTGTTCCGGCAGTTCCAATCAACTTATTCGGAGCATTTTTAGTAGTAATTTTTGGTTTTTTCTTCGCAACAGTATCCTCCCGTATGGTAGGTCTTGTTGGAAGCAGCAATAATCCTGTTTCTGGTATGACAATCGCTACATTGTTAGTAGCAACTCTTGCATTAAAGGCAACAGGAATGACAGGACAGTCCGGTATGACTGCAGCTATTGCGATCGGTGGTATTATTTGTATTGTAGCAGCAATCGCAGGAGATACTTCACAGGATTTAAAGACCGGTTATATTGTAGGAGCAACACCAAAGAAACAGCAGATCGGTGAGTTGATCGGTGTAGTTGCATCTGCAGTTGCAATCGGCGGCGTATTGTATTTATTAGACCGTGCATGGGGTTATGGTTCTGTAGAGCTTCCGGCACCTCAGGCAACCTTAATGAAAATGATTGTTGAAGGTGTTATGGGCGGTAATTTGCCTTGGACTTTAGTTGGTATCGGAGCATTTATTGCTATCGTAGTAGAGATTTTAGGGATTCCGGTACTTCCATTTGCAATCGGTCTGTATCTTCCGGTTCACTTAAGCACACCGATGATGGTCGGCGGTATTGTGAAATTAATTATTGAGAAGAAAAAGAGTCTCAGCGAGAATGAGAAGAAGGACGCGGATGCAAATGGTATTCTGTTCTCATCCGGCCTGATCGCAGGAGAAGGTCTTGTAGGTATTTTACTTGCAATCCTTGCAATTATTCCGTCAGGTCAGGGAACCGTAGGCGATACAATCGGAGGATTCCTTCCAGGACTGATTCCTGCACTTGCAAATGCAAATGTTGGTAATATTATTGGTCTGATTGCATTTGCATTATTAACACTTTGTCTTTGGTCATTCTGCTTTCGCAAAACAAAAAAAGCGTAATTTAAGGAGACCTTGTGAGTAAGAAAAAGAAGAATTTTATGGATTTTATTCCCGTCTGCAATCCTGACTATAGCTGGGATGCGGACAAGAAGGGAAAGGTCACTGTTCACGTAGTGAATAAAGGCTTTTACAACTGGATTGCGCAGAAGTTTTTTAAAAAACCGCGCATCAGTCATATTGCATTAGATAAGTATGGCAGCTTTGTGTGGCAGCAGATGGATGGAAAGCGCAATGTATATGAAATTTCAAAGCTTGTGTCAGCACAGTTTGGAAAAGATGCAGAGCCGGTCGTAGAACGGCTGGTAAAATATATCCAGATACTTTATCAGAATAAATTCATAGGATATGTAAAAGAGAAAAAGTCATAAGATTTACAAAAGAGACAGGAGCAATTTCTGTCTCTTTTATTATATTGTGCAAAAAAGAAAGGCTGTCGTAATTTTTAGTAACAGTTCAGCGTAGGACTTTGCACTTGCTGCAAAGTCCGTAAGAATATGTAGATTTTTCCGAGCGTGAATCCGCCCCTTGCCGTAGGCAA
>CAYWXJ010000100.1:0-8102 GCA_964462405.1 uncultured Eubacterium sp. | reverse complement strand
TATACTGCATTGGTTACTGTGGCAAAATGCGCGGCACCGATGATTCCGTTTATGACGGAGGATATTTACCGCAATCTGGTAGGATGCGTTGATAAGAATGCACCGGAGAGTGTACATCTGTGTGATTTCCCTGTTGCAGACGAATCCGTTATTGACAAAGAATTAGAGAAGAACATGGAAGCAGTCTTAAAGATTGTTGTTATGGGCCGTGCCTGCCGGAATACTGCGAATATCAAGAACCGCCAGCCAATCGGAACTATGTACGTTAAGGCGCCGTATGAGCTGCCGGAATTTTACACAGAGATTATTGAAGAAGAGTTAAATGTCAGGAAAGTTGAATTTTCTGATGATGTCAGTGCATATACAAGCTACACCTTTAAGCCGCAGCTTCGTACCGTAGGACCGAAATACGGCAAATATTTAGGACAGATCAAGCAGGCGCTGGCTGAACTTGACGGCAATGCGGCTATGGCAGAATTAAAGAGTAAAGGAGTACTCAAACTTGACAGTGTCAGTGGGGAAGTTGTATTATTAGAAGAGGATTTACTCATTACCATGACACAGATGGAGGGCTATGTGACTGATGGGGATAATGAAGTTACGGTCGTATTAGACACGAATCTGACAGAAGAGCTGGTAGAAGAGGGATTCGTCCGTGAGCTGATCAGTAAGATTCAGACCATGAGAAAAGAAGCTGGGTTTGAAGTTATGGATAAGATTGCTGTTTCTTATCAGTCCAATGAGAGGGTAGCTGGAATTTTTGATAAGAATAAGGACACAATTTTATCCGAGGTTCTTGCAGTAGAAGCGTCAACAGAGAAGTTAGATGGCTATTCCAAGGAATGGAACATCAATGGCGAGCATGTTGTTATGGAGGTAAAGAAGCAGGCGTAAGTTTTTAACAGGGGGAGTAGTACCATAGCGGCATTACTCCCTTTTTACAATATAAAATATAATACATAACATTCGTTGCAGAAGGAGGAGCTTTGTGAAAAGAGAAATTTTTGACAAGGAAGCATTTAAAAAAGAGGTGAAAGACAATGTCCGTACTCTTTATCGTAAGGATTTAGAGGAAGCGACAGATCAGGAGATTTTTCAGGCAGTTTCCCATGCTGTAAAGGAAATCATCATTGACCAGTGGATGGAGACGCAGAACAGTATGAAAAAAGAGGATTCCAAGGTCGTATACTATATGTCCATGGAATTTTTGATGGGCCGTGCATTGGGAAATAACCTGATCAATTTAACTGCATATCAGGCAGTTGCAGAAGCATTAGAGGAAATGGGATTGAATTTAAATGTCGTTGAAGATCAGGAACCGGACCCGGCACTTGGAAATGGTGGTCTGGGAAGATTAGCAGCTTGTTTTATGGAGTCTTTATCTACATTGGGCTATCCGGCTTACGGCTGCGGAATCCGTTACCGTTACGGAATGTTTAAACAGAAGATCAAGGACGGCTTTCAGGTAGAGGTACCGGATAACTGGCTGAAGGATGGTTACCCATTCGAGCTGAGAAGACCGGAATACACCTATGAGGTAAAATTCGGCGGATATGTCCGCGCAGTAAATACACCTGACGGAAGAGTAAAATTCGTACAGGAAGGGTATCAGGCAGTAAAAGCCGTACCATACGATATGCCGATTATCGGATATAATAACCATATGGTAAACACACTTATGATCTGGGATGCGGAGCCTGCAGAGTGTTTCGAGTTAGATTCTTTTGATAAGGGAGATTACCGTAAGGCAGTTGAGCAGGAGAATCTTGCAAGGAACCTTGTAGAAGTATTGTATCCGAACGACAATCATATCGCAGGTAAAGAGCTTCGTTTAAAACAGCAGTATTTCTTTGTATCTGCCAGTGTACAGCGTGCGATCGCAAGATTTAAAAAGACACATTCCGATATACATGATCTGCCGAAGAAGGTGGCGTTCCAGTTGAACGATACGCATCCGACGGTAGCAGTAGCAGAATTAATGCGCTATCTTATAGATGAGGAAGAGCTGCAGTGGGAGGATGCATGGGATATTACCACAAAGGTATGTGCTTATACCAACCATACCATTATGGCTGAAGCATTAGAGAAATGGCCGATTGAGATTTTCTCCAGACTGCTTCCGAGAATTTACCAGATCGTAGAAGAGATTAACCGCAGATTCCTTCTGCAGATTCAGGAGAGTTATCCCGGAGATCACGGCAAGATTGAGCGTATGGCAATTATCTATAACGGTCAGGTGAAGATGGCGCATCTTGCAATCGCAGCAGGTCATTCTGTAAACGGTGTTGCAAGACTGCACACAGAAATCTTAAAGAATCAGGAATTGAAAGATTTCTATGAGATGTATCCTGACAAATTTAGTAATAAGACTAATGGAATTACACAGAGAAGATTCCTGCTGCATGGAAACCAGTTATTAGCGAACTGGGTAACGGAGCATGTAGGCGAGGAATGGATCACAGATTTAAGCAAGATTGAAAAACTGGCATTATATGCAGATGATGAAAAGGCGCAGCATGAGTTTATGAATATCAAATACCAGAATAAGCTTCGTCTTGCAAAATACATCAAAGAACACAATGGCATTGATGTAGACCCGCGTTCTATTTTTGACGTGCAGGTAAAACGTCTTCATGAATACAAAAGACAGTTATTGAATATTCTTCACGTTATGTATCTGTACAATGAGTTAAAAGAGCATCCGGATCGTGAATTTTATCCGAGAACCTTTATCTTTGGTGCAAAAGCGGCGGCAGGCTATAAGAATGCAAAGCTGACCATTAAGTTAATTAACAGTGTGGCAGAGGTCATCAATAATGATAAGAGCATTCAGGATAGGATCAAGGTGGTATTTATTGAAGATTATCGTGTATCCAATGCAGAGTGGATTTTTGCGGCAGCAGATGTCAGTGAGCAGATTTCTACCGCAAGTAAAGAGGCTTCCGGTACCGGTAATATGAAGTTTATGTTAAATGGTGCGGTTACCATTGGTACTATGGATGGTGCGAATGTAGAGATGGCTGAAGAAGTGGGCGAAGAGAATATGTTTATCTTTGGTATGAGTTCAGATGAAGTCATCGCCCATGAGAAGAACAGGGATTATGACCCGATGCAGATATTCAACAATGATCAGGATATTCGTAAAGTATTGATGCAGTTGATTAATGGTTTCTACTCACCGCAGAACAGTGAGCTGTTCCGTGATTTGTATAATTCTCTTTTAAATACACAGTGTACGCAGTACGCGGACACGTATTTTATCCTGGCGGATTTCCATTCCTATGCACAGGCGCAGAAGGCCATCGGAGAAGCATATAAAGATGAAAAACGCTGGGCAAAGATGGCAATGTTAAATACAGCACATTCCGGAAAATTCTCTTCTGACCGTACGATTGAAGAATATGTACGGGATATTTGGCATTTAGAGAAGCTGACAGTGGAGAAAGAGGAAGTGTAACAAGAGAGGAGGTTTTTATATGCAGAAAGAAGAAATGTTAGAAAGAGTGCAGGAATTAATGCACGAGAGAGAAAATCTTACCAGAGAGCATGAAGATTTGATCAAAAAAGATAAGCTGCTGACAGAGCAGTTGGCAGTGATTTTACAGGAACTGGCTTCTGAGAGTTAGAGCAGTTGGAGTCCATAGCCATGCGAATGAGCATAGCCATGGACAAAACGAAATAGGTCCGCAGATTATAAAGGAACATCTGCGGACCTTTTCTTTTTAATCTTCTTCACAAGTCACACACGAAACACCTCTGTCGTTATGCTCCGCCATCCCCAAATCACGTCGCCATATCTAAATGCTGTACGGTTCCGCAGCCTCCGTTTTCATAGAGGAAAATCCCGGTTTTCCGTACCAGAGCATTGGTGGAATTGTCTTTTGCAGAATTTAATGAAAATTCTGTCTGGGCGTTCCCAAGGTAAATCGCGCCAACTCCCGCTTTTCCAATCGCACAGAGCACATCCTTCCCCGAAGCATCCTTCGTCCAGATGCGCAGCTTATCAAAAATCGAATCATTTTCATCGATCCATCCGTTGCCGTCCTCGTCATAGGCAGCAAGGTCCGCAAATCCATCGCCGCTTTGTGCGCCGAATAATTCAGTGCCGTCATTAATGATCCCGTCCCCGTTCTTATCAAGCGCTAAAAATCCGCTGCCGGAAGAAAGGTTTGAAATCTGGTCTGATTTGCCGTCTGCATCTAAATCAAAGTAGAATTTCTGGTCTGTCACATTAGCAGAAGCGGTGTTCAGGTTAATCACCAGCGGGTCGCAGAAGTTTGGCTGGCTGTAGGCGGCGCCGAAAGCGGCACTTTCGGTATAAGCTTCTTCCAAGGAACGGCTCATAGTCATGGAAAGGTTGAAGTTAATTTCTCTGCCGTCAGCAGTTTTTACAGTTCCTGTGGTAGAAAATGCAGTGGTTTCCTGCTCTGCGTGGCAGAAAGATTTTGTATAAACTCCGCCGGACTGCTGAACTGCCAGGGAATTTCCGGTAATGGAGCTTTGTCCGGAAAGGCTGTCTGTCAGGCGGTCAAGTCTTATCCTGCCTTTGCCGAACAGAAGCATCAGCAAGTAATTAATGGATTCTTCTCTGATCTTATGAATATCCGGCGTGCTTCGGCTGATTGTTACCGGACTGCCGATACTTTGCGCTTCTTTAAACTGGTTAAATACATCTTCGCCGGAATGGTCTCCGTCAGCAGTAGAATCATTGTTTGTTCCAAAATCTGATGTCTCACTGTAATGGTTAATATACTCCAAATTTTTGTTACTGATGTACCCGCTGCCCCAATGTGAAAGGGAAGAAGAGACAGTCGTAGTGCGGTCATAACTCCTGCGTGATGTCATGGCAACATTGCCTGATTGTATAATCACGTGTACTCCTCCTGTATTCATATTCCGATTATTTCATTCTGCTTCCCTGTAAAATGAAATAAAAAGACGGCAAACTTAAGAAACTCCGTTCTCCTAAATCTACCGTCCCTGGTTCGTTAAGATATTTGAATGCATTCAAATTAAGTATCGGAAAACTCAGGCGAATGTTTAACCCTTGCATAGATAGTATTTTTGCGGAATAAATAAAGTCCTAAAATTGCAAGGAAAACAGAAAGTATACAGAAGATGCTCAAATACAGCGGATTTTTATAAAGAGGGCTGTCACCGGGCATAAAGGTTCCCCAGCAATTAAAAAGCATATGCAGGAGTATGGAAAGGTAAATGGAGCCACCCTTTTCGCAGACATATCCTAAGACCAGTCCGATCATAAACGCATAAATGCCCTGTATTAAATTCAGATGGAAAGCACCGAATAAAAATGCCTGAAACAAATTTGCGGCCCAGAAGGGTAATGCGCGTTTTGCTGCTGAAAAAGTAACGCCCCGGAAGGTTAGCTCCTCCCCGATTGGTCCTAAAATTACAGCGTATAGAATCAATAAGGCGGAAGGCTCTCCGGAAAATCCAGCAGTTTCCATTAGCTTTTCATAATAATCCATCCAGCCGGGAAATATGCTTGCGGAGATTCCGGTCAAAATAGAGGAGAGAAATTGCAGACCGGGAACTAAAAGGATCAATCCTAAAACGAGCCTGAGATTTACAAATGCTTTTGGTGACTGCTTGAAATTGCCGTTAAACTCGCGGACATACCAGAATCCGAAAATAAGGATTCCGCAGGCGGCAAATGCAGCGGAAATTAACATGGTAAAGTTTTCACTGCTCCATACAGCATATAGCTGGGTCATCAAATCATTCAGTCCGGGTTTTTTACCGGAAAGAATGTTAGAAATACAGGTCTCAATCAGGCTCAGTCCCATAGCAGGTAAGGATACGATGAACTGTAAGCTGATGGAAACGATCAGTGGCAAAAAACAAAAGAAAAAATAACCGACTTTTTTCATGTGATATAAGCTCCTTTTTTTGATTTGTAGAATGGGCATATTATAGCATATGCTAAAGAGGAGTGCAAATTTGGTTCTTGTTGTGTTTTACAGTGAGAATGCTTATAATAAACGTAATTCACAAGAGAAAGGGAAGATAAAATTGAAGAAAATAAAAACGGTAATAACAGCAGTTCTCGTATTGCTTGCAGGTATCCTTCTGGTGGGAATGGTGATCGTAATATTTATTTGTAAGCGTAAAAAGAGATAGCAGGATGGAATTTCAATATCTGATTTATAAAAGAGTGGAATTAGAGCATAACGGCAGACTTTCGGCGGAGCTGCAGCGGCTGTTAGGAGAAGTCAGAAGATATGGCGTTTTGACAGCAGTCATTGACCAGGGCACCATACCGGAATATCTGAAAGAACATGCAGTGAGACCCGAAGATGTCTTAGTTATTGCCGCTGCAGACGAAACCTTAAGAGAGATTGCAGGACTTCCGGCGGCGGCTGTCGGGTATCGGAATGCGGAGTTTTCAAAGGAGGGGTTATATCAGGCGGATATTTTAGTAGAGGGCTTTGAGGAGGTGGACTATTATTTTCTGGAGCGCATCTATCAGAGAAAGCATGGAATCCCCTGGCGTGTCGTTGAGACAAGACGGTGTTATCTGCGGGAGATGACGACAGAGGATCTTCCGGATCTGTATAATCTTTATTCCGAAGCGGGCATGACAGAATATATGGAGCCGCTGTATGAATGGGAAGAGGAGCTTGCGTATACAAAAGCATATATTGCGAATATGTACCAGTATTACGGCTATGGAATGTGGCTGGTGAAGGACAGGAACACCTATGAGCTGATTGGGCGGGCTGGACTGAACAATCTGGAATTTGAAGGGCAGTATTTGCTTGAGATGGGTTATGCCATAGATGTTTCCCGTCAGAGAATGGGTTATGCAACAGAGGTCTGTGAGGCAGTCATAGAATATGCAAAGGCAGCAGAGTTAGGATATGAGAAGTTATATTGCTTTGTCCAGGAGGGAAATGAGGCATCTAAGGCATTGTTAAAACGGCTGGGATTTGCATTTTTAAGACATTGTATCCGAAACGGCAGGAAGATGGAACTGTATGAAATATCACTGATATAGTTTGAATTATCAAAAAAAGCCTTGAAATCAAGGCTTTTTTGTGTGTTTTAATCGTTGCATTTTGACATATAATTATTTATAATACATACTAAAATAAGTAGAGAGTTTCAAAAGATGATTAAAGTTGGTGGTGACGATATGGCAGATATATCTACTGAGCAATTAGAACAAATGGAAAAAGAGATTCAGAAAATGGAGGGAAATATCCGGGCGACGCAGGATTTTGAAGAGCCGGAGAAGTTGTATAAGGAATTAATTGAGAGTGTTCGTAAGTATCATCCTTCTACGGATATTTCTTTGATTGAGAAAGCTTATCATGTTGCAGATAATGCCCATAAAGAGCAGGTCCGCAAATCGGGAGAGCCCTATATTATCCATCCTCTTTGTGTTGCCATTATTTTAGCAGAATTAGAATTAGATAAAGAGACTATCGTTGCCGGACTTCTGCATGATGTAGTAGAGGATACGGTCATGACGGATGAAGAGATTACGAAGGAATTTGGCAGTGAAGTTGCGTTGTTAGTAGACGGTGTAACGAAGTTAGGGCAGTTGTCCTATGATGCAGATAAAGTAGAAGTGCAGGCAGAGAACCTGCGGAAGATGTTCCTTGCCATGGCAAAGGATATTCGTGTTATTTTGATAAAATTAGCCGACCGTCTGCACAATATGCGTACTTTAAAATATATGAGACCGGAGAAGCAGAGGGAAAAGGCAAGAGAGACGATGGATATTTATGCGCCGATCGCCCAGCGGCTTGGTATTTCCAAGGTCAAAATAGAATTAGATGATCTGTCTTTAAAATATTTAGAGCCGGAAGCCTATTATGATTTGGTGGAAAAGATTGCCCTCCGCAAAAGTGTAAGAGACGAATATGTACATCAGCTTGTGGAAGAAGTGAAAATGCATATTGACAAAGCGGGCATTAAAGCGGAAATCGACGGAAGAGCCAAGCATTTTTTCAGTATCTATAAGAAAATGGTCAATCAGGATAAGACCTTAGACCAGATTTATGATTTGTTTGCCATCCGTATTATTGTAGATTCCGTAAAGGACTGCTATGCGGCACTTGGTGTGATTCATGAGA
>CAYWXJ010000099.1:0-8175 GCA_964462405.1 uncultured Eubacterium sp. | reverse complement strand
TAATATTGTCAAATATTGCAATCTTTTTTTTAAAATTAATAAAATTTATTTTGTTAAAAAAATCATGAAGGTATGATATAATAAAAAAGCATATTCATTATCTGAAGGGAGAAAACGAATGAGTACAGAAACAAAGCGTGAATTAAAACGTCAGGAGGAAGAAAAGAATCTTCCTTTAATTGCGATCTGTTCTTTTGCTGTGATAACTGTAATTATGATATTGTTGGGAATTATGATGTGTAAGCTGCCGGTTGTTATGGTATGCAGTATTGTAATATTAGAAACAGCAATCGCAATGTGTCTGCATAACCTTCCGATCTGGGTTCATGTAATCATACTTGCAGCAGAGCTTATAGCAGGTATTTTGTGCGGACAGGTTGTGTTCATAATTCTTGCCGGAATTGTGTATGCAGCAGCGATCCTTGCGTTACATTTTATCGAGGCGGAAAACCTATGAGAGAAGATGCAGTCTGTGTTGTCAGCTACTTAAAATTAACAGAAGAAGAGATGACTGGAAGAGACCTGCATGAATATCAGAAAATGCTTGCTTTACGTATGCTAAGGCAGGGCTTTTCTGATTTTTTATGTATGGAAATAAAGGAAGATGAGATAAAGAGAAGTGAACTTGGTAAGCCATATTATGCAGGAGCTGATAACTGCCATTTCAATATCAGCCATTGCAGAACCGCAGTTGCAGTTGCAGTATCGAAATATCTGGTGGGAGTTGATGTGGAAAGTATGCGGCAGGTCAAATATCCGATGGTACGAAAATGCTGCAGTCCGAAGGAAATGCAGTATGTCATGAATACGAAAGAAGAAAAAGAAAAGCCTGCAGATTTATCAGAAGAAGAAACGGAACGTTTTCTTCATATATGGACATTAAAGGAAAGCTTTGTAAAGATGACAGGTGAGGGCCTTCGGATGCCGGTAAATACGATTTGCTTTGAGCCTGAACTCTTTCAGAAAAGCAAAGACATCCTGCTGTGTAAAAAAGAACAGGAACATAACAGCAGCTCGTATCTGTATTTTCCGGAAAATATCATACTTGCCCTTACAATACAGACAAAAGAGCCATTGTCACAAGAGCAGATTATTTGGAAAAAATATCCATGAAGAAATTGTAGAAAGGCAAAACTTATGATATGATAAAGACAGAAATGGTTACGGTGAAATACCAAACAGTTACAAAAACATCAAAAAGGGTGGGAATATGATGTATTCAAGGAAAAAGGGTTTTATAAAAAAGTGTCTGGCGCTTTTCATGTCGGTATCGGTATTTGCTGCAGATGTGCAAATCATACCGGCTGCAGAAGAACAGCCAGAAATATCTGATGGAGTGATTCAAATTGCAACGGCAGAAGAACTTGCTAAGATCGGTACAGAGGATGCATATCCTATGGATGGGGATTATGCATTGACTGCAGACATTGATTTGAGTGAAATAGAGTGGACGCCTTTCGGCGGCTATATTGGGACAAAGGGAACTATGGATGCCGCAGAGGCGAATGTGTTTTCCGGAACCTTTGACGGGAATGGACATGTGATTTCCGGTCTTACGATTGACTTAGACGGTTCTGTTGCAGCTGCTGATAAATATGCACAGGTGGGTATGTTCAGTGTAATTGCAGGGAGCAGTGCGGAGGATTATGCCAGAGTGGAAAATCTGATATTTACAGATGTGAATATCAGAGCTGATTTTTCAGACGGACTTGCTTCTGTAGGAACTTTAGCAGGGGATGTCAATGGATATTCTAAAATTGACCAGGTGGTAATTTTAAGCGGAGAGATAGAAGTAAATCCTTCCGGAAAGTGTGATACCGTCGGTGTCGGTGGATTGATCGGAGAATGCCGTACCCAGAATACGTCTGTCGGCAATGGGAATATTTCCATCACGAATTGTTATAATGCGGCTGCCATCAATGCGAATGGTACCAGAACGGATTTGATTTATGCCGGCGGAATTATCGGCAGAATTGCAAAGTCTGCCTGTAAGGAAGTGACACAGTGCATCAATGTAGGAGCGGTTCAGTACGATGGTTATAATGCTTATGGAATTGCGTCTGCAGAGACTTCCAATGCAGAATATGTAAAAACAGTTTCGGACTGTTATTATATTGACGGAAATGAGCTTCTGTCCGTGGCAGATGAAGCAACTGCTGTTTTAGAGGAAGATTTGATGAGCGGAAGCCTGCCGGAGGGATTTTCCTCTGATGTGTGGACGGCAAGAGCAGACTGTTATCCTGTGCCATCCATTTGCTATAGCTCTAGTGTGGCAGATCTTATTTACCTTTCAGGAATTTCTTTCGAATTTGCCGACGGAGAAAGTGCAAAGGCTTTTACCACCAGTATTGCTCTGCCTTCTGAAATAGAAGGAATTGCATTGACATGGCAGAGCAGCAATGAAAATGCGCTGACAGTTGCAGATGGATATGCCACGGCAAATACTGCACGGATCGGTGCGGATACGACAGTTATACTTACCGTTACCACATCAGAGGGCCATAGCCGCTCCTATCGAATTACAGTTATCAGTTCTGTCCAAAAGAGAGCAAAATTCGATGCGGCATATGCAAAAGCAGGAACGCCGCTGACGGTTTCAGTAGAAAATGCAGAAGAGGGAGAAACCTTTACCTATACCTGGATGATAGACGGAAAAGAAATCGGACATTCGGCGAACAGCTACATACCGACAGAAGATGATTTGGAAAAATTCATAACGGTAAGGGTAGAAAGCGCGGATGGGATATTCGGCTGGGATCTGACAACCTATTGCAGTGAGCTTCCGGTAGTTTATATCAATACCGCAGACGGTTCTGCTGTTGACAGCAATACTGTAGCAGAGGATGCCTATATTAAGGTACAGGGAAATGATGAATTTAATAACTCCAAATACTATTATGAAGGAGATACTACCATAAAGGGCAGAGGAAATTCCACATGGTCTGCTGCTGTCAGTATGGGTGTAAAAAGACCTTATAAGCTTAAATTGGATTCTAAAGCAAATCTTTTAGGGCTTGGCAGTGGGAAAAATAAGCATTGGGTATTGCTTGCAAATATGATAGATCATACCAATATGCGGAATGAACTGGTGAATGATTTTGCAAAAGATATTGGTATGGAATATGCTATGTCCGGTACGAATGTAGTGTTGATTTTAAACGGCGAATATCAGGGAATCTATGAATTGTGTGAACATCTGCGGGTGGGTTCGGACAGAGTCAATGTGTTTGACTGGGAAGATCTTGCAGGAGATTTGGCAGAAGAAATTCAGGAAGAAGAAACCTTTTTGGATGCAAATGCCTTAAAAACAGCAATGGAGCAGGATTATAGCTGGTTAGACGGCAGCTTTACCTATCAGGGGAAAACCTATAGGATCGCAGACTATTATACAGATGAAATACCGGATTTTACCGGCGGATTTATGCTGGATATGGATTTTAGAAGTACATCACCGTCCTATGCGTATAAATTTATATCTACCTTCGAGTCTTCTAACGGAATACCGATGTTTTTCCGGGCTCCGGAATATGCAAAGACGAGTACAAAGATGATGGAGTATGCAAAAGATTATATCAATGCATATGAAGCAGCATTAAAGAGTGAAGATTATACGACGGAATATAATGGTAAAACCGTGCATTATACGGATTTATTCGATTTAGATTCCTTAGTACAGTATTGGCTTGTGTGTGAATACACAAATAACTGGGATTCTATGAAAAACAGTACCTATCTGTATAAAGACCTAACCGGAAAAGCTAAGATGGGACCGGTATGGGATTACGACTGGGCATTTGGAAATATTAACATGTACAGTATGACAGGTCCGTTTGTAGTGGAAAACTGGCATACGACCCTGACTGGAATTTCCACTTCGGCGGGTGGCTTTAAAGAACAGTCCTATCAGGGAAATCAATGGAACCGTTATCTTGTAACAGATCCGTATTTTGTTACAAAAGCATACGAGGCATATGAGAAGTATCGCCCTACAGTCATTGAGGATATGATCAAAGAGGGCGGAAAGATCGATACATTAGAGAAAAAGTATCAGAAAGCATCCGATGCAAATGATGCGAAATGGTCATATTCCTATGAAAATTACGGTGGATATGCATTTGTGAATGGTGAAAAACAGTATACCCAGAGCCAGACATACAATGATGCGGTAGAATCCATGAAAACCTTTATGGTAAAACGGGTGAACTGGCTGGATACACAGTTTACGGATGTGGAGACCCTGTATCAATCTCTTGGAAATTCTGTTTCTGACAGTATTTCCATTACACAAAAAACAGATGCTGCAAGCGGTAATACGATGGTAACTGCAGCGGTGACTGACAGTAGGATTGCATACTTGGAATTTATCATCAATGGAAAGCGTGTAGAAGGAGAAGGGAATCATAGCTGTATTCCCGTAGTTTCGGGAAAGGCAGAAGTGACCTTAACGGATAATTTGCTGGAAGCAGAAGCACGAAATACATTGCAGGTGCTTGCAGTGGATTCTTCCGGTGAATATATGGAAGATACCACAAACTTTATCAACTTTACAAAGGAAATCACTCCACAGCCGGAACCTGGGGACAAAACGGACACAGAACCCGGGGATAAGACAGATACAGAGCCCGAGGATAAAACGGACACAGAGCCCGGGGATGAGACAGATACAGAGCCCGGGGATAAGACAGATACAGAAATCGGGAAAGACCCGGTTACATCAATTCCGGATGTTTCCGGCGGTGAAACACCAAAGGTCACATCAATGCAAATGTCAATCAAGAAAAAGACTATGCAGGTAAATGACAAATTGCAGCTTACCGTTGCGATTTTGCCTTGGAATGCGTCGCAGTCTGTGAATTGGTCAAGCAGCAAAACTTCAGTGGCACAGGTCTCCTCTACAGGTACTGTGACAGCGAAAAAAGCAGGTACAACAGTGATTACAGCTTCGGCAGCAGACGGCAGCGGAATAACAGCCGCATGTACGATTACCGTAAAGAAGCCTTCCGTAAAAGTGACAGGAAAATCTTCTGTGAAACGGAAAAAATCTATTACATTAAAAGTACAGTCTCTCGGTGTAAAAGGAAAAATCAAAGTAACACTGGATAAAAAAGGGAAATCTCTTCTGAAAATCACAAAGGTGGGCAGTACAAAAATTGTTTTAAAAGCTAAAAACAAGAAGGGAACGGCAAAAGTCACCGTATCCTGCGGAAAATATAAAACGGTAAAGAAAATTAAAGTTAAATAGTCACAAAGCCAGCAGATTTGCTTCTGCTGGCTTTGTGATGTTACATATTTTTCTGGTACCATTTTTCCAGTATACGTATACAGCCATATAACCCCATGGCAATGATGCATAAAATCAGGATGGAGAGAATGACCCAGTCTAATTTAAAGACCTGACTTCCATAGATAATCAGATAACCAAGGCCGCATTTCGAAGCAATAAACTCTCCGATAATGACGCCTACCAGACAAAGTCCGATATTTGTCTTCATAAGTCCGATGATGTTTGCCAGATTAGCAGGCAGAATCACCTTGAAAAGAGCATGGTTTCTGCTGCCGCCTAAGGTTCTTATCAATTTGATTTTTTCTTCGTCTACTTCATGAAAACCAATGTAGAGATTTAAAATCGTGCCGAAAATTGCAACGGACATACCTGTTAGGATAATTGTTTTATAATTAGCACCAAGCCAGACAATTAAAAGAGGAGCCAGAGCGGATTTTGGCAGACTGTTTAAGACCACAAGATAAGGGTCTAAGGTCTCTGTCAGGCTTTTGCTGTACCAGAGCAGAATCGTAATGAACAGGGAGCAGAGCATTACCAGGGCAAAGCTGATGAGTGTTTCAAAGAGGGTAATTCCAATATGGTAAAATAGGGCGTTTTCTTTTGTCATATGATAAAAACACAGCATCAGTTTTGAAGGACTGCTGAAGATAAAATCATCAATCCAGTCCATACGGGCACTTACTTCCCATAAGACCAGAAATAACAGCAAAATTCCGAAACGGTACAACTGAATCTTTATTTTGTGGAATTTATATGCATTTAAGTAGGCTGTTTGCGCCGCGGAAATAGAATTAGGGTTCATTGGGGTTTAGCTCCTTCCAAATAAGATTAAAATAATCCTTAAATTCACTGGTGTTTCGACGCTCTAAAGGAGATAGCTCCTTTGGAAAATCTGTAGTTATAATATTTTTTACTCCGGCGGGTAAAGGAGTAAGAACAATGATTCTGTCCCCTAAGCTGACAGCTTCTGACAGATCATGGGTCACCAAAATCGCTGTTTTGCCGGATTTGCGGATGATGCTTCCAATATCGTCGCCAACCTGCAGGCGTGTCTGGTAATCTAAGGCTGAAAACGGTTCGTCTAACAGCAGCAGGTCCGGATGCAGAAGCAGTGTGCGGATGAGTGCTGCACGCTGGCGCATACCGCCGGAAAGTTGTGAGGGTTTTGCATCCTTAAAATTGTAAAGACCGTAGAGCTTTAACAAATGGTCTGCTTCTAAAATGGTTTCTTCTGAGAGCTTCTTTTGTATTTCAAGTCCTAACAGAATATTTTTTCTTACACTTCTCCATTCAAATAAATGGTCATGCTGCAGCATATACCCGATACGAAAACGATTTTTCTCGGAAATCGGTTCTCCTTTAAAATAAATTGTTCCGGATTCCGGCTGCAGCAGACCGCACAAAAGTGAAAGCAATGTGGACTTGCCGCAGCCGGAGGGACCTACAATACTCAAAAATTCGCCTTCTTCTACTTGAAAGTGAATATCACACAGTGCAGGAGTTTCCCCTTGTAATGTGTGGTAAGTATAATTGACATGATTACATTTAATCAGAGGTTCCATGAAAATTCCTGCCTTCCTGCCTATATAATCTAGTTTATGTCGGTTGCTATTTTTTGACACATAGGGTAAAATACTCTTTGCGTGGGTGATTTCATAAGAAGCCGGAGGATGGAAATGAATCGAAATTATCAGAGGGAGTTAGAGATTCTTTTAAAAGAATTAGAACAAAAGCAGAAAGTTCCAAAGCTGCTTTTACATAGCTGCTGCGCACCCTGCAGTTCCTATGTGATTGAATATCTTGCTTCCTATTTTCATATTACTGTTTTTTATTATAATCCGAACATCTATCCGGATTCGGAATATGAGAAACGGGTAGAGGAACAGATGCGTTTTATTCGTGAGTTTCCGACAAAATATCCGGTGCAGTTTTTGTGCGGGGATTTTGAGAAGGAACGGTTCTATGATGCCGTGAAGGGCTATGAACAGGTGAAAGAAGGCGGGGAACGCTGTTTTCGCTGTTACCGGCTAAGACTTGCAGAAACGGCAAAGAGGGCAAAACAGATGGGTGCGGATTACTTTACCACGACCTTATCCATCAGCCCGTTAAAAAATGCAGCAAAGTTAAATGAAATCGGAGAAGCATTAGCCTTAGAATATGGGATAGCCTATTTAAATTCCGATTTTAAAAAAAAGAATGGATACAAGCGTTCCGTGGAGCTGTCAAATGCATATGGCATGTACCGTCAGGATTACTGCGGCTGCGTGTTCTCTAAGCAGGAACGTAAGGCAGAAAGAGAAAGGAGATTATAGATTATGGCACAGTTATGGGGAGGACGTTTTACCAAAGAAACAGACAAGCTGGTTTACAATTTTAATGCGTCCATATCTTTTGACCAGAAATTTTATAAGCAGGATGTAGAAGGCAGCAAAGCACATGTTGCAATGCTTGCAAAACAGGGGATTTTGACAGCAGACGAGAAGATTCAGATTACAAAAGCATTAGATGAAATCTTAGCGGATGTGGAATCAGGTAAGCTTATAATTACAGACGAATATGAGGATATTCACAGCTTTGTAGAAGCAAATTTAATTGACCGTTTGGGAGATACCGGTAAGAAATTGCATACCGGAAGGAGCCGGAATGACCAGGTAGCATTGGATATGCGGCTTTACACCAGACAGGAAGTAAAAGAAACAGATGAACTACTAAAGAAGCTCTTAGAAACGATTCTAAAAATTATGGAAGAGAATACCGAAACCATTATGCCGGGCTTTACCCATTTACAGAAGGCACAGCCGATTACGCTGGCGCATCATATGGGAGCCTATTTTGAAATGTTCAAGCGTGACCGTCTGCGCTTACAGGATATTTACGAGCGGATGAATTAC